>JAAEOH010000411.1 GCA_024244645.1 Hyphomicrobiales bacterium | reverse complement strand
TCGGCAAAAGCGGTTGGATCACATCCCACTCAAAGTCCGTCAGGTCAAATCGCGCCATGGCTAATCCTCCACAGCGCAACTGAATCTGACTCGTTTAAGTTTGGGAATCCCACATCGCTAATTTATGGGTATGTGTCCTAGACTGGAATCCGATGTTCGGCTGGCCTGCCAGACAGTGCCGGCTGCCGGTTCGATTACGATTGAACGACTGGTAGCACCGGATGTCACGACAGGTGATCTGCACCACAAATCGGAAGGCGATGAAGACCTCGGACAACAACTTGCCGAGGAGAGTGCGAATGTATAGGTTCCTGAGCTCCATTCCGGTTTGGTGGCTTGCAATTGTGCTGCTGATCTCCGCTTGGGGACCTGCCCCGGCACAGATGATTCCAGGCACCGTCGGCGCACCGGCGGTCGAAGAAGAGCCGGTCGCGCCACCGCCTTCGCCAAATGATGTCCGCGAACTGATGCGGCTGCTGTCCGATCAGAGCATGATCGAGTGGCTGCGCACCCAGAGCGAAAACCCCGAGGGCGTTGATAAGCGGGCGCCCTCTGCGAGCCTCACCGAGGAGTTTGCCAATCGAGTCGAACAGACCCGCATGCGGATCGGCGAGCTTGTTGTCAGCTGGCAAAACCTGCCTTTTGCACCGCAATTCCTGATTGATGCCTGGCAATCCGAGGTGTCGTCTGATGACACATTGAGAAGCCTCACCTACGTGCTGATTTTTCTTGCCATGGCGGCGGGCTTGAATGGCTCTATCGCCAGTATACGCAAGTAACCCTGATGCGGCTCGAGTTGCGGCACAGCGAGACCCTGTCGGGCCGCTTTCAGGCCGCGATCATGCGGGCGGTAACCATTTTTGGCGGTCTGGCTGTGTTTTCCGTTGGCGCCATCGGAACATTTCTCAGCTTCAAATGGCCGCCATTTATCGAAAACCTGGTTCTCAATCTGCTGATCATCGTCATCACCATCCGGACCGCGGCAACCCTTTCCCTCTTCCTGCTTGCACCGCGTGTCGCCTCACTGCGGCTGGTGCCGCTCGACACTGTAATCGCCCGTCCCCTGCACTACTGGATTATTGTCCTGGTCGCATTGGCGACAATCGCCATGGCGTTCTCTGACATATTCACCCATCTTGCAAGTGCGACAGATGCGGTCGGAGCGACCCTGGCTGTCTCCGTTGCAGCCGTATTGATCTGCACCGCATTGCAGATCGCTGCGATCTGGCACCTGGCATCGATCGTCCGCGCAAGGACGGGTGTCGAGGGCAACCGCCGCAAGCGGTGGAGCTGGCCGGTGTTCCTGACAGTTCTGGTGCTGGTGGCTCTTGTGCTGTGGCTTCTGGCTGCGGTGACTTTGATGTGGACTGTGCTGATCATCGGCCTTGTCTTTCCTGCAACGCGGCTGCTCGGCGGATGCGTCAATCATCTTTTCGATCAGTCAGAAGGCTTGAATGCGCCGCAAAACAATGAGCCGGTTGCATCAGCACTGTCGGCGGCAGCCTCAACACAGGATGCCGTCGCCGATCTGTCAGCGGGTGACGAACCGCCAGCAGTGGCAGAACTGGTTGAGCCAGATGATGAGGAGGAGGATGAAGAGGTTGTCGGCCCGTTGGAACTATACCGGCCGGTTGCCCGCCGGTTTGCCCGGTTCGTCATTCTGACTGGTGCCCTGCTTACGCTGCTCTACGTGTGGAGCGGCAACATTCTTGCACTGTCTGAATCGCAGACATTCACGGGCCGTTTCATTGTCGTACTGGCCGACATCATTGCCGCGATCCTGATTGCCGATCTCATCTGGGTCTTGGCAAAATCTGCGATCGATCGCCGGCTCGCCAACTACATTCCGCCACAGCCGGGCGAAGCGCCCGGGCCGGAAGCGCGCATGGCCACGCTGCTGCCGATTTTGCGGGTGACGCTCTTCGTATTCCTGATTGTCATTGTTTTCATGACAGTGCTCGCTTCATTCGGCATCAATATCGGTCCGCTGCTTGCCGGCGCAGGTGTCATCGGCATTGCCATTGGTTTCGGCGCGCAGGCGCTGGTCCGTGATATCGTGTCCGGCATATTCTTTCTCATCGACGATGCTTTCCGCATCGGCGAATACATCGAAATTGGCGATCTGCGCGGAACGGTCGAGTCGATGTCTATTCGATCATTGCGTGTGCGCCACCATCTGGGCGCGATACATACGATACCGTTTGGCGAACTGAAATCGCTGACCAACTACAGCCGCGACTGGGTCATCATGCGCCTGGAGTTCCGTGTGCCGTTCGACACGGACATCAAGCTTGTCAAGAAAATCGTCAAGAATATCGGCGCCGAGCTGCTCAACCACGAAGGCTATGGCGAGAACATCATTCAGACCCTGAAATCGCAGGGCGTGCGCCGCATGGAAGAGTTCAACATGGTCATCGGCGTCAAGTTCATGGCTAAGCCCGGCGCCCAATGGCTGATCCGGCGCGACGCCTATATGAAATTGCGCGACGCTTTTGAAGCCAACGGCATCAACTTCGCCCAGCGCAATGTGACGGTTGAGGTCGTCGGCGACAAGCCGCTCGATGAGGAAGACAAAAAAGCCATCACCGCAGCGGCACAGCCGGCCATTGAATCGGCAGGCGCGGCCACACCCGCGCCGGACGAACCATAATCAAAGCGATGTCGCCTTAAGCCGCGTCGTGGAAAATCAGGCCGAGGACGTGCCTTTGTCCCGATTTGACACGGCTGACACCATGCCGCGTCCGCACGCGATACGTACCGCGTTTGCCCTCAACTGGTCGCTCATTGACCGCAAAAATGACCGCCTCGCCCTGCATCATTGAAACCACCGATGCCCGCGACTGCATGCGCGGCCGCTGCTCGGTCAGCACAAATTCACCGCCGGTGAATTCGGATGCGGGATCGGAGAGCAGAATGGCGACCTGTAGCGGAAAGACATGCTCTCCGTAAAGATCCTGGTGAAGGCAGTTGTAGTCATCCTCGACATATCGCAACAACAGCGGCGTCGGCAGCCTTTGTCCGGCCTCGTGACAGCGCCGCAGAAAGGCTGCGTGGTCATCCGGAAACGCGGTTTGCGCACCGGTCATGTCGCACCAATGGTTCGCTGCCGGTGCGAGACCGGCGTAAAAAGCGCTGCGCATCTCCGCAATGACAGCCGGAAGCGGATAGTCGAAATATTTGTACTCCCCGCTTCCGAAGCTGTGTCTGGCCATGACGACGCGGCTGCGAAACACGCCGTTATCGTCATAGGTCCCACGCAGTGCCCGACATTCATCAACGGTCAAGAGCGGCCCCGTTGTCGCAAAGCCGCGACTGTTGAGCTCGCTACGAACATGCGGCCAGTCCAGATCTTCTATCCGCTGATCCGGACTGTTCTGCACAAACGGGTAAGCAGCCCTGGCACCCTGCCCGCTCACAGCCGGGCCTCCCGGCTCAGCAGCTCTTCCTTGCGCTCGACACCCCAGCGATAGCCGGACAGAGCGCCGTCGGTGCGCACCACCCGATGGCAGGGAATGGCGATTGCAATATTGTTGGCGCCGCAGGCCTGCGCGACGGCACGTACCGCACGCGGTTGACCTATCTCGCGGGCAATGTCTGCGTAGCTCGCGGTTTCGCCGACGGGAATGGACCGCAAGGCATCCCATACCCTTTGCTGAAAGGCGGTTCCGCGGATGTCCAGCGGCAGATCCAGGCTGTCGCTCGGATTTTCCACATAGCCGATAACGGACGCAACGATTGCCTCAAAATCAGCATCGCCGCCAATCAGCTCTGCCTTCGGAAACCGGTCCTGCAGCGCTTTGACCAACTGTTCCGGCGCGTCGCCGAAATCAATTGCGCACACGCCGCGCGCGGTCGCCGCGATCAGCACCGAGCCAAGGGTACACTCCCCAACCGCAAACCTGATCAGCGTATCGCGTCCGCCATCACGGTATTGCGTCGGACGCATACCGAGCCGTTTATGCGATTCCTCATAAAATCGGCTGCTTGCATTGTATCCGGCGTCGAAAATCGCACCGGTCACGGAAGCACCCTTTTCCAGTTCGCCGCGCACCCGCGCCGCCCTGCATTCGGCCGCATAGGCCTTCGGCGTAATCCCGGTTATTTCCTTGAAAACCCGATGGAAGTAAAATCGGCTGATCCCTGCCTTTTGCGCAAGTTCGTCCAGGCTCGGAGGCTCTTCCGATTCCTCAATCATGCGACAGGCAGCAGCGACCATCTCGGCCCGCTCACGGGCCGGGCCCTGATCATGCGGCTTGCAGCGCTTGCAGGCCCTGTAGCCTGCCTCCTCCGCCTGCTGCGCATGGTCATAAAACGTCACATTCTTGCGCAGAGCCGCGCGCGATGAGCACGACGGCCGGCAATAAATACCGGTTGTGCCGACCGCAAACACGAATTGCCCGTCCGCACGCCCGTCACGCTCCGTTACAGCCTGCCATCGCTCGTCGTCGCTTTTGTAGTGCCTGCTCATCTCAACGATCCCGATAGACATCGTCATTCTCCTGATTTGAAACCATATGTCATCATGGAGATCACAATATTGTGCCGCTGAACCGGCTGCACTCCGGCCCTTGCTCTGCAATTCGCAAAATTTTTCGCTGTAATAAAGTGTTCTCTCGCCTCATGAGAACGTGAACTGCACTTTACATCAGAATATGTATGATGAGCCTCGCTGAACAACCACCAGAGGGATACTGATGAAAGGTTCAACACTCACACTCGCGCTGCTGCTTTCAGCAGGCATGGCAATGTCGACACCGGTATTCGCCGCAGGCGGCGGAGGTTCCGACAATACATCCACAAATTGTCCAAGCGGCAAAGTCTGGGACAAAAAGAAGAAGAAATGTGTCAATCAGAGTTCCAGCGTCGACCAGGATAGCCTTTTCGAGGCTGGCCGCAGCCTGGCAAAGGCCGAACGCTACCAGGAAGCCATCGATGTTTTTATGCTCGCTTCTGCAGACGATAAACGTGTGCTGAATTATCTCGGCTATTCGCACCGCAAGATGGGACGCGTCGAAGTCGGCCTGACCTATTATCGCCAGGCACTGGCGCTGGATCCCGAATATACGCTTGTACGCGAATATATGGGCGAAGCGCTGCTGCAGAAGGGCGACCTTACCGGTGCGCTTGGGCAGCTCTCCGAAATCAGGTGGCTGTGCGAAAGTCGCGGATGCAGCGAATACAACGAGCTTTCAGGTCAAATCGCCACCTACATCAAGAACCAGGACGGCTAAGACCCTACCGCTAACGAATGCCGAGCCGGGTGCTGCTGAGGCGGCGCCCGGTTTTTCATTGCCGTACGCCTGTAATTGCAATTGACATGGCGAGCGAATACACACTTTTTACCAGCAAAATCATTGGAACCGAAAGGTGATTGAAATGTCCGACACGGGTGCCGCAGAGCTGTTTCCGCTTGATGAGGATACGACCCCATATCGCAAAATCAGCTCCGACCATGTTTCCGTCGACAGTTTCAAGGGACAGGACGTCCTGACGGTCGAACCGGAGGGCATTCGCCTGCTTGCGGAAACCGCCTTTGCCGACATCAATCACCTGTTGCGCCCCGCGCACCTGAAGCAGCTTGCGCGCATTCTGGAAGATCCGGAAGCGACCGAAAACGACCGTTTCGTCGCCTATGATCTCTTAAAGAACGCCAACATTGCAGCCGGCGGCGTGCTGCCGATGTGCCAGGACACCGGAACGGCCATCGTCATGGGTAAAAAAGGCCGCCGCGTTTGGACGGAGGGCCGCGACCTGGAAGCGCTCGCAAGCGGCGTTCGCGACGCCTATGAGAAAAAGAACCTCAGATATTCGCAGCTCGCGCCGATCTCCATGTTTGAGGAAAAAAACACCCGCAACAACCTGCCGGCGCAGATTGATATCTACGAGGAAGGTGAAGACGCCTACAAATTCCTTTTTGTTGCCAAGGGCGGCGGGTCCGCGAACAAGACGTTCCTCTACCAGGGAACGCCGTCATTGCTGACCCATGACCGGTTGATCGAGTTTTTGAAGGAAAAGATCCTGACACTCGGAACCGCCGCCTGCCCGCCCTATCATCTGGCGATCGTTATCGGCGGAACATCGGCCGAAATGAACCTGAAAACAGTTAAACTCGCCTCGACGAAATACCTGGACGGCCTGCCGACAGTTGGCTCGGAGGCCGGGCATGCATTCCGCGACCTCGAAATGGAGGCGGAAGTCCACAAATTGACACAGCAGATGGGCGTTGGCGCGCAATTTGGCGGCAAGTATTTCTGCCACGACGTCCGGGTGATCCGGTTGCCGCGCCATGGCGCCTCCGTTCCCATCGGGCTCGGCGTTTCCTGCTCGGCCGATCGCCAGGCCAGGGGCAAAATCACCGCAGACGGCATATTCCTGGAAGAACTTGAGACAAATCCGGCAAAATACATGCCCGATATCGATGAGGATGCGCTGACCGACAATGTCGTGCAAATCGACCTCAACCAGCCAATGACTCAGATTCTGAAAGAACTGTCCCAACACCCAGTAAAAACTCATCTTTCGCTCACCGGAACCATTGTCGTTGCGCGTGATCTGGCACATTCGAAAATCCGTGCCCGGCTGGAGGCCGGCGAAAACATGCCGCAATACTTCAAGGATCACCCGGTATATTATGCCGGTCCGGCAAAAACGCCGGAGGGGTATGCATCCGGATCGTTCGGTCCGACCACCGCGGGGCGCATGGACAGTTACGTCGACCAGTTCCAGTCTTTTGGCGGATCCATGGTGATGCTGGCAAAGGGCAACCGGTCCAGAACCGTGCGCGATGCCTGCGCCCGGCATGGCGGCTTCTATCTCGGTTCGATCGGCGGTCCGGCGGCCCGCCTTGCACAGGATTGCATCAAGAAAGTCGAGGTGGTCGAGTATCCGGAACTCGGCATGGAAGCGATCTGGAAAATCGACGTGGAGAACTTCCCAGCCTTCATCGTCATCGACGACAAGGGCAACGATTTCTTCAAGGAACTCAATCTGGGATGACCACACAGATATTGCCCGACAAGCTTGTTGACGCATTTTTGCAGCAAAACAAGGCTTGCGAGCAATTGGGATCTCCCTTCACGGCGCTAGTTTGCCGCGTCCTTGCCGAAGGCGGCCTGCCGCCGTCAGCAGTTCGCCGGGTCCTTGAAACCTGGCCGGGCGATCCGACGGCGCTTGGTGATGCCGTACCGTTGCGCCTGTGCGGCGCCCTGCACGAGCTGGTTTTATCTGGCGTTGATTGTGAACTGGCGGAAATTTATCCGCCCAATCACGCCGATATTGCCGCGTCTGCGCTGCACGACGCTCTGATCGCCGCCATAGACCGGCATCAGGACCACATTGTCGACAGGTTCAAAAGCCCGCCCCAGACCAATGAAATACGCCGGGCCGCTGCCCTTTATACCGGTCTGCTGCACATCGCAACGCTGACGGATTTGCCGATCGTCCTTTCAGAGATTGGCGCCAGTGCCGGACTGAACCTTCTCCTCGACCGCTTCTGCTATCGGCTGGATCAATCAACTGCCGGTGCTGCATCATCGCCGATACGACTGGAACCCGAATGGCGGGGCCAACCGCCGCCACAGGCAGATTTTTCCATCATCGAAAGACGCGGTTGCGACCTCAACCCGTTTGATCTGTCTGATGACGGGCACCGGACACGTCTCCTTTCATATGTGTGGGCAGATCAGACTGACCGGTTGAACCGCATGCGCGCTGCATTGAAGATCGCCCGGGAAGTGACCGTCGAGGTCGACGCCGCCCACGCCGTCGAATGGCTTGAGCAAAGACTGGAAAATGCCAGGCAGGGCCACGCACATGTCGCTTTTCACTCCATTACGTGGCAGTATCTGAGCGAAGGGGATCAGTTTCGGGGGAAAATGATCATTGAAAATGCCGGATTGCGCAGCTCGTGGGATGCACCGCTGTTCCTGTTGAGCATGGAAGCTGACGGCGATTCACCTGGAGCATCGCTGCGGTTGCGTGCGTGGCCGGGCGGCGAGGAACGGGAATTGGCACGTGTTGATTTTCACGGCCGATGGATTGCGTGGAAAGGTGTGGATCACGAACAGTAACGCAACGAAAATTAAAGAGATCACAGCTATACTCAAGTATAGTTCCCGGCGTTCGATTCGTCGTAACGCCATCGTATGAAGTTTAACCAGTTACCTAGGCGACAGAAGCATGAAAACCATCCTGATTGCTGTTATGGCAGCCATAGTTACTTTCATTCCGCTAGGATCAGCAGCCCATGCCGAGGGTGAGGGCGAAAGGCGCTCTTTGTTGCGGATTCTGTTTCCACCATCACCAAATTACAAGAACGGCAAGTACCGTTCCGACAAGTCGCCCATCCCGAGGCGGGTTGTCCGGTTCAAGGAAAATTACCCTGCTGGCACGATCATAATCGACACGTCCGATCGTCGGCTTTACCAGGTGCTGGGCAACGGTAAGGCAATGCGCTACGGCATTGGCGTCGGGCGCGACGGATTTACATGGCAGGGCAAGAACCGCGTCAGCCGCAAAGCCGAGTGGCCGGGCTGGACGCCACCGGCAGTCATGCGCCGCCGCGAGGCTGCCAAGGGGCGGATCCTGCCGGCCTATATGAAGGGCGGGCCCAACAATCCGCTGGGCGCACGCGCCATGTATATTGGTTCGACGATCTACCGCATCCACGGCACCAACCAGCCATGGACGATTGGCAAGGCGATGTCATCGGGATGCATCCGCATGGCCAATGACGACGTCCGGCACCTCTACGAACATGTCGACATCGGCACCCGCGTGGTAGTTCGCAACTAGACTTGCCCTCGGTGGCGTATCGCGCCACCGGTCACCACATGGGTTTTTCGGCGCGACCCTGCCATTCCTCGTCATAAGTCTTGCCGCCGACCTCACCATCTGACATCGAGGCCAGGATTTCGCCCGGTGTCGGCAATGTTTTTGGGTCGATGTGGTTGTCGGCATTCCAAAGATCCGACCGCACCAGTGCCCTGGCACACTGGAAATAGATTTCCCCCACGCCGACAACCATCACACTTCGCGGCGCCTTGCCCTTCACTGCAAAACTGTCCAGCAGACCATCGTCAACACTGATGGTGGCGCGACCATTGATGCGCAGGGCATTTCCCGATCCGGGAACCAGAAACATAAGCGCCACGCGCGGATCGCAAACCACGTTGCGCAATGAATCGATACGGTTGTTTCCGCGGCGATCAGGCAGCAGCAACGTCTGCTCGTCCTGTATGCGGACGAAGCCCTGAGATCACCACGCGGAGAGCAATCAAGTCCCTCCGGTCCGACCGTCGCCAGTGCGCAAAAGGGCGAGGCCGATATGATCTGCGCATAGGGTTCGGTTACGCGGGCTGCGACTTTGACCACGGACGCCGCTCCTGGCGATCCATAAATGGCCTCAAGCTCCTCGACAGTTTGAACGATAGTCATGTACGGCTGATCCTTCGCTGGCGGTCTCAAAGGACCGAACAAAGCAAGCAACCCATACAGGCATGGCTGAAACGACAACAACAACCGCAGGCGCAATCAGGCGGCCTTTGCCCGTGTGCTTCGGCCAGCAAATTCAGTCACTGCTCCAATGACTTCCGGCGCTTTGAGAATACGGCGGTGACCATATCCGTCGGCCCAAAGAACTTCAACATGTCCGCCGGCGGTCTGAAACCCCCTGGTATTGTCCGCGGAGACTTCTTTGTCCTCGCGCGCATGGACTACCAGAGCAGGTTTGTTGAACGCAGCCAGTTGCACGGTGCCCATGAACGATTTGAGCGGCCGCCCGGCGATCTCCTCGACACGGTCAAACAGTGCCTGGCGGCTTTTCGGACGAAGACCGAGCATGTCGGCAAACCACTCGAACACCGCCGGCAGCGCATTTGGTGCCGATATCAGCGCAATTCTGTCAGGGCTGTTTGGCCTGATACCCTGTATCGAACCAACCGCAGCATTGAGCACCACGGCGCCACCAAACGAGTGCCCGAGCATCATGGAAAACGGCCCGTACTGGCGCCAGGCCGCATCGACGGCTTCCACTGCCCTTGCCATGTCGAGTGTGCGTCCGCTTGATTCCCCGTGCCCTGGAAGGTCAAGCGCCACCACCGCTTTACCCTCCTGTCGCAGTGCTTCGATGATGTCCAGCATATGTTCGGTCCGGGCGCCCCAGCCATGTGTAACGAGCACTGTTTCAGCCGGCATCACGCCGGCTGCTGGAAAATACCAGGTCGCGACACTGCCGCTATGGATCGGCAGTTGCAGTCCTGTTGCTGCCGCCATGCGCGGTCTGGCCTGCTCAAGGGCCAGTCGGGCCTTTTTGCTGCCGGAGCGCGGTGACGGCGTTGTCGCGAACAGGCGAAAGGCAAACCTGCCTGTCGTCACCGGGGCCAAACGTCCTGTGATATCAAAGCCGAGGTGGATGACCTTTTGTATCAATGATGTCATAGTCGGATTCCAATGGTAAGTTCAACTATGAACAAAAATCAAGCACTCCCTTGGGACAATCCGCGATTCAAGAACTGGATTGCCGTCGCCAGAGCCAGCCAGCTCATTCATCAAAAGCTTGGCAGAGCCCTGACGCAACTTGATATCAAGGTCCCGCATCTGGATATTCTGGCCAACCTTTACCGGTTCGAGGGAATCTCCCAGCAGGACTTGGCGCACAAGCTTCTGGTCGGCCGGTCAAACATCAGCATGCTGCTACCGCAGATCGAAAAAAGAGGTCTGATAGTGCGGCGCAAGGATGAAACCGACAAACGGGTATTGCGGCTCTATCTGACAGAAAGGGGACGAGAGGTCACATTGCGGGCGCTGGCAATCGAGCTGGAGCTCATCGAGCATTCCATGTCGACGACCAGCATCGAGGAATGCAACTTCGTCGGTGACGTGATGAACCGCATGGTCCAGCGCATGGACGATTGGGAAGTGCATCGCCAGCTTGTTGCGGATGAATCCTAGCGCGTGTCTTGCTAGCGCGGCATTTCGGCTCGGTCGCGGCTCATGCCCTTTCCCTCCAGCTCCGCCAGATAGTCCGACCAGCGGCGTTCCAAATCCGTGCCGAGTTCATGGAGATAGGCCCAGGTGTACAGGCCGGTATCATGCCCGTCGTCGAAGACTATTTTCACCGCATAATTTCCAACCGGTTCCACGCCGGTAATACAGACATGTCTTTTGCCGGGAACGGTCACCCGCTGTTGGGGTGAGTGCCCCTGAACTTCCGCCGACGGAGACATCACACGCAGAACCTCGGCAGGAAGCGATAATGTTCCGATATCATCAAAGTCCACGGTCAGGGTCTGACGCCCTTTTGATACCCTCAATTCGATCGGTCGAATGACATTTTCGCCTGTCATTGGTGATCCTGTTTGATTGCCGTCAGTCGAATGCTTTTTCAGCACTGAGCACAATCAGGCTGGGATTGTCCAGATACCATTGCACTGACGACGTGAGATCCCTGCGGTCGTCCGGCACAGTCAGCTTGTGCCACCGGATATTGACCAATCCCGCAGCCTCCAGCCCCGCTTCGTGTTCTGCCCGGCTCCACTGCCACATCTTCGCTTCAAAATCTCCGATGACCAGGCGATATTCCGGCGGCTCTACAATTTTATATTTGAAGCCGAACACATCACCCATCAGCGGATATTGCTGTTCAAAATCATAATCCGGGTTGATCGTGTAACAGACAAAGCGGCCACCTGGGCGCAGATTGCGGCCAACCAGCCGGCACATATCGTTGAGGTCGTCGACGCTGGTCGCATAATGAAAAAGATACATCGCCGTCACCAGATCGACCGGCGGCTCCAGCGTGAAATCCGGATCGCGGGCATCGACCGTCTGGAAACGAAGGCCGTCATAATGCACATCGGCATCCGGACGGTTCTTGTCGATTGCGGCGGCAATCATTTTTTCGGAAATATCCGTGCCCAGCACGGATTTTGCGCCGAGATCCATGAGACCGCGCGACAGGCGCCCGTCACCACAGGCAACGTCCAGAATACCAAGCCCCTCGACCGATCCGAGCACGCGCAGGAACGTATGCCATTCCAGGGCCGAATAGAGCGTCTCCTTGATGCTCCAGCGGCTGTAAATATCGCCATGCCTGTCGTAATCGGCCATGATCGGTCTCCAAATCGTTTTCGGGTGTCTTTTTCTCGCCTATTGGCCGACACTACAGCGCTCTACGACAACCGGGTCTAGACGTCCGCGTCGAATTGCGCCTTGACGAAAACCCGCTGGGGCGCAACATATCATGGTTTCGGTCGGCGGCGCGGTGCATTTCCGCTTTGCCGGCGGGCCCCTGGGCATCAGGAGTAATTCAGTGCGGGATCGTACGACACAGGAAAATTCTGGTTTGAACGGCGGCGGAAACGACGCAGCATCGATGATAGATCCGTTCGGACGCGCCATCAGCTATCTGCGCGTGTCGGTGACCGACCGGTGCGATTTCCGCTGCACCTATTGCATGTCGGAAAACATGACGTTCCTGCCGAAAAAGGATTTGCTGACGCTGGAAGAGCTGGACCGGCTTTGCACCCTATTCATCGACAAGGGTGTCCAGCGCCTTCGGCTCACCGGCGGAGAGCCGCTTGTTCGCAAGAACATCATGCATTTCATCCGCGGTCTTTCGCGCCACCTGCAGTCAGGTGTTCTTCATGAACTGACGATCACCACCAACGGATCCCAACTTGCCCGCGTAGCCGATGAACTGGTTGACTGTGGCGTGCGGCGCATCAATGTGTCGCTCGATACGCTCGATGCCGACAAGTTCCGGCACATCACGCGCTGGGGCAATCTGGACCGGGTTATGTCGGGTCTCGAAGCGGCCCGCAATGCCGGTTTGAAAGTCAAGATCAACACGGTTGCGCTAAAGGGATTCAACGACGTCGAGATTCCTGAGCTGATCCGCTGGGCGCACGGCCTCGGCATGGACATGACGGTCATCGAAACCATGCCCATGGGTGAAATCGACGAGGATCGTACCGACAATTACCTGCCATTGTCGCTGCTGTGCGCCGACCTTGCCGAACAATTCACGATGAACGAAATCGCTTACAAGACCGGCGGCCCGGCACGTTATGTCGAAATCGCCGAGACTGGAGGGCGACTTGGTTTCATCAACCCGATGACGCACAATTTCTGCGAAAGCTGCAACCGCGTCAGGCTGACCTGCACCGGCACCCTCTATATGTGCCTCGGTCAGGACGATGCCGCAGATCTGCGCGAGCCGCTGCGTGCATCGGAGGGCAATGAACTTCTTGCCCGGGCCATCAACAATGCCATTTTGCGCAAGCCCAAAGGGCATGACTTCATCATCGACCGACGCAGCAAGAAGCCGGCTGTCGCGCGCCATATGAGCGTGACCGGCGGTTAACATGCAACTTATACACCGGGAACAGCACGATTCAGGCCAGACCTGATGCTGCAATCCGTCAACATGCGCGGCGCCCTGTTCATGGGGTTTGCCATGGCCGGATATGTGTTCAACGACGCCTTCATGAAAGGTCTTTCGCAGGACATGAGCATGGGCCAGGCCATTTTTATGCGCGGCGTCGTAGCCTCCGTACTAATAATCTTCATCGCATGGCGCAACGGCGCCTTGCGTCCGGTTCGAATGGTTTTCGAACCCATGATCATGATCCGCACGTTCAGCGAGTCCCTCGGCACGGTGGTATTCCTGACAGCGCTTGCAAACATCCCGCTGGCCAATGCTTCGGCAATACTCCAGTCTGTGCCGCTTGCAACGACGGCTGGCGCGGTTCTCTTTTTGAAGGAGCCCGTTGGGTGGCGGCGTTGGGTGGCTACAATCGTCGGCTTTGTCGGTGTCCTGATCATCATTCGCCCGGGTGCCGCCGGCTATGACGCCTATTCGCTGTTGGTGGTGGGTGCCGTCATATTCTCTGCGGCACGCGATCTGTCGACCCGCGTCATGGGCAGTCTGGTTCCGCCGCTGTTCTTGTCTGTGCTTGTGGCAGTCGCGGTGACTGTAACCGGCCTTATAATGTGGATCGTCGATGGAAATGTTGCGCCGATCGACACCGGTCACATCGTCAAGGTTGTCTCGGCAGCCGTATTCATCCTGATTGGATATCAGTTCATCGTGCTGGCAACTCGTGAGGGCGACATGTCGTTCATCGTCCCGTTCAGATATTCCAGTCTATTGTGGTCTATCTTTCTTGGTGCGATTTTCTTTGCCGAATTTCCGGATTTTCTGACCATCCTCGGCAGCACAATCATTGTCATGACGGGGCTCTATACCCTATATCGTGAACGTCGCGTCACAATTCGCGACAGAAGTGGAACGCGCACGCCTGAAACAACCTAGGCGCGTCCGCCTCTGACAATTGCCCGGCTTCACCCAGTCGGCCCCGCCATTCACAGCAACCCGGTTCGTCGGTCACAATGGATCGGAAGAAGGAATTCATGTTGAACAAGGACAGCACGTTTTTGGACAGACGATCTGCACCGCATATCGCCACATTGGTGATCATGACCGGTGCCGGGGCGCTGAACATGAACATTCTGTTGCCGTCCCTGCCCGGAATCGCGCGGGATTTCGGTGTCAGCTACTCCTACGTACAGCTACTGATATCCGCCTATCTGGGTGCAACGGCTTTTATGCAGCTCATTATCGGCCCCCTGTCCGACCGTTTCGGCCGCCGCCCGGTTCTGCTTGTCAGTCTGATGATATTCATCGCCGCGACGATTGCCTGCATGTTCGCGCCGAATTTCGAGACACTACTGGTCGCACGTCTTGTTCAGACGGCCGTTGTTTCCGGGCTCGCACTTTCGCGGGCGGTGGTCCGCGATATGGTCGGCACCAACGAGGCTGCAAGTCTTTTCGGCTATATCACGATGGGAATGGCACTTGTTCCGATGGTCGGTCCCATGATCGGCGGTGTGCTCGATGAAATCTATGGCTGGCGGGCCGCATTTGCAGTTTCGCTTATTTTCGGTGTGTTCGTTCTTATGCTGGTCTGGCTCGACCTGGGTGAAACGAACCGCAACAAATCTGCAAGTTTCGGTACCCAGTTCGGGGCCTATCCGGAGCTGTTTCGCTCGCGCCGCTTCTGGGGTTATGCGCTGTCAGCCGCCTTCACATCCGGATCGTTTTTCGCCTTTCTCGGCGGAGCGCCGTATATTTCCGTTGAGTTTCTTGGCCTCAGCCCGTCCGAGCTTGGCGCCTATTTTGCCCTTACCGCTGTTGGCTATATTGCCGGCAACTTCATTTCGGGCCGTTATTCCCAGCACTTTGGCATCAACACAATGCTGCTATCCGGCAACATCATCTCCGGGCTTGGCATGGTCGGTTCCATCACCACCTTCTCGCTCGGCTTCGATCATGCCATGGCATTTTTCGGCTATATGGTCTTCATCGGCCTCGGCAACGGCATCAGCCTGCCCAGCGCCAATGCAGGTATTGTCAGCGTCCGCCCCCATCTTGCCGGCTCGGCCGCAGGCCTTGGTGGTGCTTTGATGATCGGTGGCGGTGCGGCATTGTCGGTTCTGTCCGGCGCCATGCTGTCGCCCGAAACGGGCCCATTTCCGCTGCTCTATATAATGCTTATGTCGTCAATTGCCGGCGTCATGGTGGCCCTGTACGTTATTCACGTGGCAAGGCAGGTTGCGCTGCAGGCCGGCGAGCCGGCGGGCGAATGAACCGGCGAAGTGCAGGATGAGAGCATGAACAAAAACGGGTTTCTGCTGAGCCCCGATCCGGGCGATCCGCGGCTGTCCCTCGAAGTCGAGGGCACCGATCACAATGGCGAGCCGATCAGGACCCGGGTTGTGACGGAAAAACCGCTGACGCTATACCTCAATCGTCAGGAAATCGTCACCATGATGACGATCGGCGATTATCCCGACCTTCTTGCCGTCGGATATCTGCTCAACCAGAACATGCTTACAACCGACGACGAGATCACCGGCATCGACTATGATGACGAGGTGGATGTCGTCGTTGTGCGCACACGCCGCGAGACCGATTACGAGGACAAACTTCAAAAGAAGGTTCGGACCTCCGGCTGTGCGCAGGGCACCATCTTCGGCGATGTGATGGAGGGATTTGATTCCATCAATCTAGACCCCGACGCCATACTCAAAACCTCCTGGCTTTACGCGCTGACCAAAGCCATCAACACCGCGCCATCGCTCTATCTGGAGGCCGGCGCAATCCATGGCTGCGTTTTGTGCAAGGAGGACCAGCCGCTGGTTTATATGGAAGATGTCGGCAGGCACAATGCCGTCGACAAGATCGCCGGCTGGATGTTCATGAACGACGTCGGTCCCGGCGACAAGATTTTCTACACGACCGGTAGACTGACATCGGAAATGGTGATTAAGACAGCCATGATGGGCATCCCGATCCTGGTGTCGCGTTCAGGCTTCACGGCATGGGGTGTCGATCTTGCACGCAAGGCCGGTCTGACGCTGATCGGCCGCGCCCGCGGCAAGCGATTTGTCGCGCTTGCCGGTGACGACCGCATCGTATTCGATATCGATCCGGGCAGCATTGCCGACGAAGACAAAAAACACGCCCGCAAGGGCGAACAGGCGGAATGATCAGATGAAACCCGAAAAGGACAACATCGTCGGCTGTGTTCTCGCCGGAGGCCTGTCCCGCAGGATGGGTGGTGGCGACAAGGCCCTGAGGGCGGTCAGTGGCAGGCCGATGCTTGCAAGGGTTGTCGAAAGGATGGCAGTCCAGACCGACCATATAATCATCAATGCCAATGGCGACCCGCAACGATTTTCGCAATTCGGCCTGCCGGTTGTCGAAGACAATGTTGAAGGCTTCGCCGGGCCGCTGGCCGGTGTCGAAGCCTGCATGCGATGGACCGTTCAAAACACCGACGACTGCACCCACATCGCCACGGCCGCCGCTGACACGCCGTTTTTTCCCGCAGATCTGGTTGCCTCGTTCCTTTCGGCCGGAAACGCTGGCCCTGATACAATCATGATGGCAACGTCGGACGGAAACAGGCACCCGGTGTTTGCGCTGTGGCCCGTAGCGCTTCAGAGTGATCTGGAACAGTGGCTGCGGGAATCCGAGACTTTCAAGGTCATGGCCTGGGTTCGCAGGCATGATTTTCATATGGTGGATTTTCCGCTTATCAGTCTTGCCGGGCACATGGTCGATCCTTTTTTTAATGCCAACACACCGGAAGATTTTGCCATGGTAGAAAAACTCGTTGATCAGATGCGCGGGCAAACACTGCGGGAGGGCCGGTAGTGACCAGAAGGATATTCGGTTTTACCGGCTGGAAAAACTCAGGCAAAACCGGTTTGACGGTCCGTATTGTTGAAGAGCTGACGGCCCGCGGCTGGCGCATTTCCACGATCAAACATGCGCACCATGCATTCGATATTGACCATGAGGGCACCGACAGTTTTCGTCACCGGGCGGCAGGAGCGACCGAAGTCGCCATCGTCTCCGGCACCCGCTGGGCGCTGATGCACGAACTGCGGGATGAACAGGAACCGGACTTTGCTTCAGTCATCGCGCGCCTGGCACCCTGCGATCTTGTGATCGTCGAGGGCTACAAGGCGGAAAATCACCCAAAGCTGGAAACACGGCGGCGTGAATCGAATAGCCATACCCCGCTGGCTGAAAACGACCCGACCATAGTGGCAATAGCCTCCGACTATCCCATCGAAACCGACGGTCTTCCGGTTTTCGACCTGAATGACACAGGCGCCATCGCCGACTTTGTCGAAGGCAGCACCGGGCTGTCAGAATTGGAAAGACCATGAACAAGTCCAGCCGGCTGATGGATGACTGTTTCCTGCATGACAAGGACCGCATGCGTCACGATGAAGTTGTATCGCTGATCGTGTCGCGCCTGAACCGGGTTGTCGGCTCGGAGACCGTCGGCCTCAACGATGCCCTGGGAAGATACCTGGCCGATGATATCACCGCGCCTCGCAACGTACCGTTGCACGATAACAGCGCCGTTGACGGGTACGCCTTCGCCTTTTCGGACTATTCTGAAAACACCGAGTTCTCACTCGGACCCCGCATCGCTGCGGGAGACAGCAGCCCCGCCCCGCTGGCAGCCGGCGTCGCCGCACGGATCTTCACCGGTGCGGTCATGCCGCCCAATGCCGAGACGGTCGCCATGCAGGAAGACTGCACGGTTTCCGTTGACGGTGCCACCGTCCAGGTCCCAGCAGGGCTTCAACTGGGCGCCAACAGGCGCCTTGCCGGCGAGGATGTCATGGCCGGCGATGTGTTGTTGAACACCGGTCAGGTGTTGCGGCCGCAGGATACTGCCGCCCTTGCTTCCCTCGGAATAGCAGATGTTCCGGTATTCGACCGGCTTCGGGTTGCGCTCGTTTCGACGGGCAATGAAATCGTCGACCCGGGCACCGTAAAGACCCTCGAAATGGGCCAGGTTTTCGATTCCAACCGGCATATGCTGGCTGCCCTGTGCAATCATCTGCCGTTGGATGTAACCGATCTTGGAATTCTGGATGACGACGAGGCCGCTATCGCAAAAACCCTGACAAGCGCGGTCGCCACTCATGATGTCATCCTGACCACCGGCGGCGCGTCAAAGGGTGAGGAAGACCACATCGTCAACGCGATCGACACGCTTGGAAAGCGACACCTTTGGCAAATTGCAATCAAGCCGGGGCGCCCGATGTCCTTCGGTCAGATCGGTGCCTGCGTATTTCTCGGCCTGCCGGGTAATCCCGTCGCCGCATTTGTCTGTTTTCTGCTCTATTGCCACGCTGCAATGCGGGTGCTCGGAGGAGGAGTTTATCGTGATCCGGTGCGCTTCCATGTTCCCGCCGATTTCGAGATCAAATCGAAAAAACCCAACCGCCGCGAGTTTTTGCGGGGATGGCTGGCTGCGGACGAAAACGGCAAAATGGTCGTGCGCAAATACCAGCGCGATGGGTCGGGCCTCATCTCCGGCCTGCGCACAGCCGACGGGCTCATAGAACTCGACGAGGATATCCGTGCTGTCCATCCCGGCGATCTGGTGAAGTACATTCCGTTTTCACAGTTCGGGATCAAAACCGGCTGAATGGTTGCGCTCAACATGGTCCGGCACACACGCCGGTCGCCTTTCGCAATGGATTGAAGGGTTTGGAATATATTTCGTCTGGCGCGCGCATGCAGTGGAAGATTTCCATACATATTGTCCGACGCAGTATCATTTTGCTCAGTTAGCCTTGGTTAGCTGTCAATTTTGCTGTTGCTTTTTGCGTTGAAACAGTGGGAATATCGCCGCCTGAGCGGGGCATTGAAGACCCGCGGAAATGTGCCGTCAAAATTAACGAACAAGGCACAACATCAGGAAGGACCACAATGCGTATTTCAAAGTACCTTACCATAGCAGCATCAGCACTTGCGTTAGCAGTCACAATGGGTGCCGCACATGCCGACAGTCATGAAAAGAAGATCAAGATCGGTACGGAAGGCGCCTACCCTCCCTTCAACAACCTGACATCGGATGGCAAGCTCGAGGGCTTCGACATTGATATCGCCATCGCGCTCTGTGAGGAAATGAAGGTCAAGTGTGAGTTTGTCACCAATGACTGGGACGGCATGATCCCGTCGCTGATCGCCGGCAAATTCGATGCGATCATCGCGTCGATGTCGATCACCGAGGAGCGCAAGGAAAAAGTCGACTTTTCCGAAAAATACTACAACACGCCGCCTGCAATAGCAGTTCCGAAGGATTCAGACATTACCGAGGCGACTGATGCCGGCCTTTCCGGCAAGATCCTCGGTGCTCAAAGCTCTACAACACACTCGAACTATGCTGAAGAAAAGCTGCCTTCCGCCGATGTGCGGCTATATCCGACGCCGGACGAGTACAAGCTTGATATTGTCAGCGGCCGTGTCGATGCAGTCGTCGATGACGTGATCGTGCTGGGCGAATGGCTGAAAACGGAAGATGGTGCTGCTTGTTGCAAGCTGCTTGGAACGCTCACTCCCGACCCCGTTATCAATGGCGAGGGTGCCGGCATTGCCATCCGCAAGGGTGAGGACGAGCTGCGCGAGATGCTGAACGCGGCTATTGCTGCCATTCGCGCCAACGGAAAATACAAGGAAATCAACGACAAATATTTTGAAGTTGATGTGTACGGCGAGTAATCGTCGGCCTTGTTGAAGACACGGAAACGGCGGGGTCAAACCCGCCGTTTTTGTAGGAGGAGACTACGTCGGGCACGGCTCGGCAAAAGGACACTATGGAACAGACTTTAACGCTATTGAGTTTTGGTCCGGATGGCTGGGGGGACCAGATCGCATCCGGTGTCGGCGTAACGGTTAGCCTGGCGCTTGCAACCCTGCCAATAGGCCTGGTTGTCGGTTTTTTGCTCGCACTGGCGAAACAGAGCGACGAGAGAATCCTGCGCATGGCGGCGGAAATCTACACCACGATATTCCGCGGATTGCCGGAACTTTTGACCCTGTTTCTTGTCTATTTCGGCCTTCAGATCGGTATCCGCCAGGCTCTGTTAGCCCTTGGTTATGAATCCGCCATGGAGATAAACTCTTTTCTGGCCGGAATGATCGCGCTTGGCGTGGTTTTTTCCGCTTTCGCCAGCGAAGTGTTTCTTTCCGCGTTCCGGGCCATACCCCTCGGCCAGTATGAAGGCGGCTACGCATTGGGACTTGGCAAGGCCCAGACCATGTTCAAGATCATCCTGCCGCAACTGATCCGCATTGCCCTGCCTGGTCTCGGCAATTTGTGGATGATCCTCTTGAAGGAAACGGCGCTTGTTTCTGTGATCGGTCTTCCCGACATACTGCGTCAGGCCGGCATTGCCGCCCGGGTCAGCAAGGAAGCGTTTCTGTTTTTCGGCACCGCCTGCGTGCTGTTCCTGGTGCTCGCCATCCTGTCCTCCTTCGTAATCTCGGCGATCGAGCGCCGGGTCGAAAGATCGGAGGTGCGGGTATGAGCGTGGCAAAGCAGCTGATAGAGGCACAACTGCCTCCGCCGGAGCTGGCTCGCCGTTGGACCGCAGCCCGTGTCACCGGATCTGCGGTGATGGCTCTGTGGCTGGTGATCGGTGTCGGCATCATATTGTTTTTGGTGGCGGAATGGGATCCCGCAAAAATTGAGAAATATGCACCGAACTATTTTTCCGGACTTCAGGTAACGCTGACACTGGTCGGAATATCGATCGTCTTGGGCGCACTGGTATCGATCCCGGTCACAATAGGCCGCATGTCATCCAATTCCGTTCTTTCAGGGATCGCATACGGTTATGTCTATTTCTTCCGTGGCACACCGCTGATCGCCCAGCTGTTCTTGATATATTACGGCCTTGGCGAATTCCGTCCGCAACTCCAGTCAATCGGCCTATGGGGTTTTTTCCGCGATCCGTGGAACTGCGCCATTCTCGCCTTCACGGTCAACACCGCCGCCTATCAGGCGGAAATCCTGCGTGGTGCGCTGCAAAGCGTCCCAAGGGGCCAATTCGAAGGCGCGCAGGCGCTGGGCCTCTCGCGCGTCGTGATCTACTGGAAAATCATACTGCCGCAGGCAATGATCGTTGCGCTCCGCCCCTATGGCAACGAGATCATCCTCATGATCAAGGGGTCGGCCATTGTTGCGATCATCACCGTGTTCGACCTCTTCGGCGAAACGCGGCGCGCCTATTCACGCACCTTCGATTTTCAGACCTATATCTGGGCAGCCATCTTTTACCTGATCATCGTGGAAATGCTGCGAAACCTCTGGAACGTGCTTGAAAATCGGCTGACCCGCCACCTCAAGCGCTGACTGTCCTCCAGCGCAATTTCATGGCGCCAATTGCCACGTACCGACGACATCCGGCTCATAGACCGCCGGATCCGTCGGAATGGTGATGCCCTCAACATTGGACCACGGCAGCGCGAAATCCCTGTAGTGCTTTGAAAAGGGATTGCCCGACTGCCCGGTCGTTTGGATGAAGGTCGATTTTTCGAGGTCGGAAAAATCGTAGATGCCACGATAGCTCGAACCACTTCTGTTGATAAAAGGCGCATCGGCCTCATCTAAATCGGTCCTGCCGCGATCGAGGGTGAAAGGACCGCCTGCGCTTTCCACCTGCACATCGAAGATTGATTTCAGGAATGGAATGTTCGTGAAAGGCGAATGGGCACCGGCGGATTTATGCGCCACGCCCCAACGCCAGCTGCTGCGGTCTTCGCCGTAACGCTGCTCAAGGTCGGCGACCGCCCGGCGCAGGCTGCCGGCAAGAATATCCGCGCAGCTCTCGCCTCCGGGCGTCGACCTGTCATCGCACCAGTCCCGCTGCGTCTTGCCGTCCAGCACCGCATCCATCACATTTACCCGCGCCTTGAACCATGCATCGAATGCGGGTCCGAGATCATCGCTGAAAATGCCGATCATCGCTTCACGGAACCACGCCATGAAGACAAGCGGCGCCCGGCTGTCGCGCACCATCCGGTAGTCAAAGGCCTTGAGTGTGCCAAGCGCCTCCTCGTCTACATCGTCCCTGCCCTCGAACAGTGCAATCATCTTCGGCCCGACCGTCGCAAAGGCTAGCGACATGACGTCTGCCTGTGCTTCCCGGGTCATCTGAGTTGTCTGCGGCGTTGTGTTGTCGATGATGAGTTCATTGACCCGCTGCTGACGCCATGGCTCATCCCAGTCCAGCGTAAGAAAATACGGATAATCCGGACCGACAATTTTCGTATTGGCCGTGCCTATGGCGCCGATGGCCGGGTTGTTCTGCCGCGGCAGGACCTCGAACGGGATGTAGCCCGTCCAGTCATAGGTTGCCTCCCACCCCGGAACAGGTGCCCTGCCCATCACGGCATTGGCAGGATCACGCACCGGCACGCGTCCCGGAGCGATAAGGCCTATATTTCCGGACGTATCAGCGATCACCATGGATTGCATCGGTGTTGCATAGTTGCGCATCGCCTCCTGAAATCCTTCGACTGTGGTCTGCTTCAGCGCCTCTATGCCGGCATCGAGTGTCAGATCATCCGGCAATAGGGCCACCCATTGCAGGCTTGCCACCGTGCCGTCAGGCAGATACCTGCCAATATCAAGATAACTGTCCGGTAATACAGGTCCGTGTCTGGTTCTGCGCAGTGTGAACTTTCTTTCGTCGCCACCACGAATGCGGATCGTTTCTTCCCTGCTGTCGAAGGCTTTCCAGCCATCCGGCGTCAGATACTCATCGGCATTGTCCGGATTGATCTTCTCGACGAATATGTCCTGAACGTCGGACCCGGTATTGGTGAAGCCCCAGGCCAGATGATCGCCGCGCCCGAGCAGAATGAGCGGCGAACCGGGTGTTGTCGCGCCGACATAATTTGACGTACCGTCGCCTCCCTCGACCTTCATATGCACCAGATACCAAAGCGACGGCGCCGACAGCGACAGATGCGGATCGTTTGCAAGGATCGGCTTACCGGTCTCCGTCCGAGACCCCGATAACACCCAGTTGTTGGACGCGCCCTTGTGGTTCTGGTCTCCCGGCGGCAGGAGGACGGTGTTCTTGGCCTCGCCAGCCTCAGACACCTGTAGAGGTCCGGTGTTCAGTTCCAGAAGGTCGGTCAGGTCGGGCAGCGCCGGTGCCGTTTCACCGGGCAAATGCGGCATCAATTCGCCAATGTCCTGAGAAGAAAAACCGAGGCGCGCAAATGCCAGGCGTTTGACTTCCTCCGAAGCATTCTTGCCAAGTGTGACCGACATCATCCGCAGCACCGACAGCGCATGCGCAGGTTCCCAGGCTTCCGGGGTATGGTTCAGGATCACGAACTCCGGCGGCAGCTTGGAGGCGAAACTCCGGTTCTCGCGTGTCATCCAGGCGTTGACGCCGTGCGAATAGGCATCCACCGCACGTTTGGCATCATCGGGTAACAATTCATATGAAGCCTTTGACGCCTCGTAAAAACCCATGGAGCGTAGCCAGATATCGCTGTCGACGGTCTGGTCACCGAACAATTCCGACAAGCGGCCCTGTGCCGCGATGCGCACAACCTCCATCTGCCACTGCCGGTCCTGTGCGTGGGCAAACCCGAGTCCGGCAAAAACATCCTCAACGGTCGATCCGCTGATATGCGGCACGCCGTTTTTGTCGCGGGCGATGGTCACGACATCCGACAGACCGGAGATTTGCATTGTTCCCGACGCCGGCGGCAAAGATCGCGCAAGCCACAGATACCCTGCGCCAGCGGCAAGAATGATCAGCGGAACAGCCACAAAAATAAAACGAACTAGGGCTTTGATGATCCGTCGCATTGATCTATTCCCTCCTGAACGACATCTGGAACAAACAGCAGCACTTTGAAGAAGGGCGTTTGATATGGCAACAGTCGCATTCATCGGACTTGGCATTATGGGCTATCCCATGGCCGGGCACTTGCGGACCCGGGGCGGCCATGACGTCTGCGTCTACAACCGCACCGCAGCAAAGGCCGAAAAATGGGTGGCAGAATTCGGCGGCAAATCCGCAGCAACCCCCGGTGAGGCGGCAAACGACGCAGATTTTGTTTTTGCCTGCGTCGGCAATGATGATGATCTGCGCAGCGTGACGACCGCGCCGGGCGGCGCTTTCGACGCAATGAAACCCGGTTCGATTTTCATCGACAACACCACGGCGTCCGCGGAAGTCGCACGCGAGTTGGCTGCGGTGGCTCAGGACAAGGGTTTCGGTTTTCTTGATGCACCTGTTTCTGGCGGTCAGGCGGGCGCCGAAAACGGCGTCCTGACGGTTATGGTCGGCGGCGACACCGGCACGTTCGAAAATGCCAAGCCAATCATAGACTGTTACGCAAAAATGGTCGGCCTGATGGGCGGCGTGGGCAGTGGTCAGCTGACAAAAATGATCAATCAGATTTGCATTGCCGGCCTGGTTCAGGGTCTGGCCGAGGGTATCCATTTCGGCAAAGCGGCCGGTCTCGATATCGAAAAAGTAGTCGATGTCATTTCCAAGGGAGCCGCGGGCTCGTGGCAGATGGAAAACCGGCACAAGACCATGAATGACGGTCACTATGAACACGGTTTTGCCGTCGACTGGATGCGCAAGGATCTTGCCATTGTGCTGGAGGAGGCTCGCAGCAATGGTGCAAGCCTCCCGGTGACCGCACTCGTCGACCAGTTCTATCGCGATGTTCAAAAAATGGGCGGTGCCCGCTGGGACACATCGTCTCTGCTTGCCCGCCTCGAAAAGTAGCATGACCGCATCAGAGCCCGGGCCCGACTGGAACTGTGACGACGTTGTGCGCTGGCTTCATGCGCATGGTTCCGAGGAAGACGTCGCGGGAATGGCCCGGTTTGGGATAAGGACCGAACGAGCGCTCGGCATCCGCAATGCAGAACTGCGCCCCCTGGCCCGAAAGATCAAACGCAACCACGAGCGTGCACTTGCGCTCTGGCATACAGGCGTCCGCGAGGCAAGGCTTGTCGCCTGCTTTTCCGACGAACCGAAAAAAGTGACGGTGCAGCAGGCCTGGCTTTGGGCCGAGGATTTCAATTCCTGGGAAGTCGTCGACCACGCGACGGCCCTGTTTGTCGAGGCAAAGCTGCACAATGAGCTCATCGCCCCCTTTGTCGCCGACGAGCGCGAATTCGTGCGTCGCGCCGGGCTTACGACAATGGCCTGGGGTGCCGTCCATCTCAAAAAGGAACCCGACGCCGTGATCGAGCCGTGGCTGCCCTTGATCGAACGTTACAGCACGGACGAGCGAAACTTTGTGAAAAAAGCCGTCAACTGGGCGCTCAGGCAAATTGGCAAGCGATCGCTTGCACTGCATGAGCCTGCACTTGCTCTTGCCCGCAAACTTGTGCAAAGCGACAACAAGACGGCCCGCTGGATCGGCCGGGACGCTGTACGCGAACTCGACAGTCAAAAAACCCTGGACCGGCTCAAGTCAAAGCCGCGACGCTAGTTTTTCCCGGTTATTCAGGCAGGTTCCGTTGCGCGGCTGCCATCCAGCACCATGTAATCGAGCGGCAGTTCGGTGGTGTATTTGATCTGCTCCATCGCAAATGACGACGACACATCCCTGATCTCGATCTTTTTGATCAGCCGCTGATAAAACGCGTCATAAGCTGCGATATCGGGCACCACCACCCGCAACAGATAATCCACTTCGCCGCTCATCCGGTAAAACTCGGCAACCTCGGGAAACTCGGTGATGACCTCGGAAAAACGAAGCAGCCACTCATGAGAGTGCGAATTTGTGCGGATGGAGACAAACACAGTGACGCTTGCATTGATCTTGGTCTGATCGAGCAGAGCCACCCTTTTGCGGATGACGCCCTCCTCTTCCAGCTTCTGAATGCGCCGCCAGCACGGTGTCGTGGACAAACCCACCTTCTTGGCGATATCGGCAACCGCAAGCGTCGAGTCTTCCTGCAGCAAACGAAGTATTTTTCTATCAAGCCGGTCCATTCCCGGTCTCCCGATCATGCGCAGAGGACTTTGAAATCATCAGTCACCCGCGCGTCCGTTGAAAATGCAGCCATCAACAATTAAGCCGGCAGCAGCCACCAATTTTCCGTTGGCCTGTAAATCGCATCTATTTTCAGAAAATCAATCCCAAAAATACAATTTCATAGAAAATATTTCTAATATCATGATTTGTTGCCCAACCAGTCAGATCCCGATTGCAGCCTTGATGTCATGACGAAGCACCGGCAACAATTCGGCCTCGAACCAGGGGTTTTTCTTCAGCCAGACATTGTTGCGCCATGACGGGTGCGGCAGCGCATACACCATCGGCACGTCGCCGGCATCGCGGATGGAGCGCCACTTGGCAACCGTTGCAGTCAGCGTCTTTTCCCGTAATTTTCCGAGATGATAGGCATGCGCGTACTGGCCGATGACCAGCACCAGCCTGACCTGCGGCAATACCTTCATGACACGGTCGCGCCAAAGTTCGCTGCATTCGCGGCGCGGTGGCAAATCGCCTCCCTTTGCATCCAGTCCTGGAAAGCAAAACCCCATGGGAACGATGGCTATTTTTTTTTCGTCGTAAAAGACGTCCCGACCCACATTCATCCAGGCGCGAAGCCGGTCACCTGATGGATCGTTAAAAGGAATGCCGCTCGCGTGAACCCTGGTTCCGGGCGCCTGCCCGGCAATCAACAGACCGGCTTTGTTCGACGCCACACAGACCGGTCGCGGCTCGTGCGGCAACTCACTGCCATATTTGGGTTCATCTCTGCAAACCCGGCACATCCTGATCTGTTGCAGCAGCCCATCGAGGGTCATTTGTCGGCCTTCCGGTTACTCAGGCAGACGCGCTCGGCCGCGACGAAACCGCATCATACCAGCGCATAAGGTTTTTGAGATGCATAGGGCGGTCGATGCGCGCTGGTTTCAGCAAGTCCAGGGCCACCAGCGCTGTGATATCCGCTATTGTATAGCGATCGCCGGCGATGAATCCGCGTGATTGTAGCTCGCCATCAAAAAATTCCATGGATTTCAGAGCTTTAGGGCGGTTTGCTTCACCAAATTCAGTAATTTGGGGAACCTCCCACCCCTCCATGGCGGGATGGGTGTGGCGGAAGGCCAGTGCGATAAACATTAAAAGGTTCAACTCTGCCCTGCGGTTCCACATCTCGACAGTCGCCTTGTCAAGCGCGTCGATACCCATAAGCGGTGGCTCGGGATTGAGTTCCTCGAAATAGCGGCAAATGGCAACGGTTTCGGTCAACACGGTCCCGTCATCGAACTGCAGCACTGGCAAACGCTGCAAAGGATTAAGAGCTGTAATCTCATCGGAACGATGCCCCAATGCGCCCATATCAACCGGTTTTAGGGGAACTTCTATACCCTTTTCAGCCAGAAAAATGCGCACGCGACGCGGGTTTGTGGCTCTTCCGCCGTCATATAGCAGCATGCAATTCTCCTTTTTCAACCGGATATCGGGCACTGTTTTAGGCCTTTTCACCCGCGCTATCACTAGCGATTTCAGGCTGGCTTGGAAGGGTCTTTTTAATCATTCAAGTTTACTGTCCGGTCAAACGAATGTCGTTCGGATTGTTATGAGTTCGGTAAATAGTAGCGCAGACAAGAACATCGTCGACCGTTCACGTGCGCGCCGCAACCCAGAAATGGCGCGTGCGGTAAAGGCGACGCGTGACCGTCTTCAGACGGATGGCAAGCGCAGCGCGCACTACGACCGCGAACTCATGGCGATGTATATCAGCTCCGCCGTACAGGGCGCGGCGGCGATGCCGGTGTTTGTCCTTCTGACGGCAGCGGTCAGCATCCTTTTCTTTCCTGGACAAAATGTTTTCACATGGGTGGTCGCGACGCTGCTTGGTTATGCGCTCATGGCCTATATCGCCAAGCGGGCATCCCGCCGGAAGCTGACCTTTGAAGCTGCCGAACGGCTGGAAATGCAGTTTACGACTGTCCACGCGGTCACCGGTCTCGGCTGGGCCATATTCGCGTTCCAGCCCTGTGCCCTTTGCATCGGGATGGATTTTGCCTTTTTCAAGGGCATTGTGCTGCTGGTGGCCATGGCCGTAACGGCGATGTCGAGTTTTACGTTGCGCCGCCTTCCGCTCCTGGCATTTTCCACACCCATCATGGTGTTCTATCTGGCCGGCTCACCTCCAAGCAGCCCTTTCCAGATTTCCATGCTTGCGATGCTGATCGCGACACTCGTGTTCTTCATGTTCGTGTCGGGCCGTCTCTACAGCGCCAATGTGATCATGCTGTCGGTCCAGGCGGAAAAGGATTGGTTGATCGCCGAACTTGAAATGGCCAATTCAACCTCCGACGAAGCAAGGCGGCGCGCCGAAGAGGCAAATCTGGCAAAATCGCGTTTCCTCGCTTCCATGAGCCATGAGTTGCGCACACCGCTCAACGCGATCCTCGGATTTTCGGAAGTCATGAAGAACGAAGTCCTGGGACCACTCGAAAACGACACGTATCGCGAATATGTCTCCGACATTTATCGCTCCGGCGATCACCTGTTGCATCTGATCAACGAGATCCTCGATCTGTCGCGCATCGAGGCCGGGCGCTATGCGCTCAATGAAGAACCGGTCAGCATGCGCAACATCGCCGAAGACTGCATTGCGATGGTTGGGCTGAAAGCCCAGAAGAAGGATATCGTCATTACCGCTCAGTTCGAGCGGGTACTGCCTCTCGTGTGGGCGGACGAGCGCTCCATGCGACAGGTGATCCTCAATCTTTTGTCCAATGCGGTGAAATTCACACCGTCCAACGGGACGATCATACTGAAAGTCGGCTGGACCGCGGGTGGCGGCCAGTACGTGTCGGTTAAAGACGACGGCCCCGGAATTCCGGAGGATGAAATTCCGGTCGTCCTGTCTGCGTTCGGACAGGGCTCAATTGCCATAAAAAGCGCCGAGCAGGGTACCGGTCTCGGACTGCCGATTGTTCAGGCGATCCTTGCCGAACATGGTGGCGAGTTTGTGCTGAAGTCCAAACTGCGGGAAGGTACGGAAGCAACGATCGTCCTGCCACGCAATCGCGTCCTCATCGATACCCCCAGCATCGAAACGCCGGATTCTGTGAAGCAGAAGCGCCGCTCGTTCGCCTGAAGCGGACCCGCCGCAATTTCATGCAAGCTGCTATTTTCTTGACAGAACTTCAAACCGCGTGACACACGGGTTGTATGGTCCCGATTCAAGAGCTGTTCTGGTTTGTTACCGTACTGGCCGTTGCCGGCGCGGTTGCCGGGTTTCTCGCCGGCATGTTCGGCATTGGCGGCGGTGCTATCCTGGTGCCGGTTCTCTATCAGGCCTTCACACTGCTTGACACGTCAGACGATGTCCGCATGCATTTGTCGGTCGGGACGTCACTCGCCGTTATCGTGCCGACATCCATCAGTTCCTTTCGCGCTCACTACAAAAGAAAAGCGCCCGATATGGCCCTTCTGAAAAGTTGGGTCATCGTCGT
Source organism: Hyphomicrobiales bacterium (assembly GCA_024244645.1). Lineage (GTDB taxonomy): Bacteria > Pseudomonadota > Alphaproteobacteria > Rhizobiales > Rhizobiaceae > Hoeflea_A. The sequence continues at coordinate 28,559 of JAAEOH010000411.1, read as the reverse complement.
GCCGCTCGGCGTGATCGTCGCGTCGATCATCGTCGCTGAATCTTCAAGTTCTGTATTGCGTGGCGTATTTGCGGTCATCGCCGTGATGGTCGGCATACGCATGATCTTCAACCGGGATAGCTGGCGCCTTGCCGATGATCTGCCAAAGAATCCGATACGCGCCGTCTGCGGCTTCGTCATCGGACTCCTTTCTGCTTTGATGGGGGTTGGCGGCGGTGTTTTGAACAACACGTTCATGATGTCTTTCGGGCGCCCTATGCATCAGGCAGTCGCGACGTCCTCCGGCCTCGGCATCCTGATTTCATGGCCAGGCCTGATCGGCTATGTATGGGCCGGTTGGGGCAATCCCAATCTGCCGATCTATTCGACCGGCTATGTGAACTGGATAGCTGTTGTGCTGACCATACCGATCACGCTTTTTCTGGCGCCCATCGGAGCCAACGCCGCCCACAGCCTTAATCAACGCCAGCTGGAAACCGCATTCGGTGTCTTTATGATTGTTGTGGCGGGTCGGTTCTTTTGGAGTCTGTTTTAGGGCGGGAAGAGATTGGTTGAACCAATCGCCCGGTCCGATCAACATTGTTTTTCGGTAAGCCGATTTCTTTTAAAATTGGCCGATATTCCGACCCGATAAGCCCATGCTGACACCAATCAGGTTCAACGGAGTTACCAATATGAGCACAGCAAAAGTTGCGATTGTCACGGCAGGTGGAAGCGGCATGGGCGCCGCAGCGGCCCGAAGACTGGTACAGGACGGGTTTCAGATCGCCATTTTGTCTTCCTCGGGCAAAGGCGAAGCGCTGGCGAATGAACTTGGCGGTATCGGCGTGACCGGTTCAAACCAGTCGAATGAGGATCTGCAGCGCCTGGTCGACATGACAATGGAGCGCTGGGGCCGCATTGACGTGCTGGTAAACAGCGCCGGGCATGGACCGAGAGCACCGATCCTGGAGCTGACTGACGAAGATTGGCACACGGGCATGGATGTCTATTTTCTGAGCGCTGTACGCCCCTCTCGTCTGGTGACGCCGATCATGCAATCACAAAAATCCGGCTCGATCATCAATATTTCAACCTTTGCCGCCTTCGAACCGGACCCGGTGTTCCCGACATCCGGTGTCTTCCGCGCCGGGCTTGCAGCCTACACCAAGCTCTTTGCCGACCAATATGCTGCCGACAACATCCGCATGAACAACGTCCTGCCAGGTTTTATCGACAGCCTGGCGGAAAAGCAGGAGTTCCGGGACCGCATTCCAATGCAGCGTTACGGAAAGTCTGAAGAGATCGCTGCGACAATCGCGTTCCTGGCCTCAGAGGGCGGCGGGTATGTGACCGGACAGAACATACGTGTCGATGGAGGAATTACCCGCGCCGTCTGAACAGCCCAGGTCGGCCATCTGATCACCGTCAATCGCGCAACACCAGCTCGTCGCGTCTCATATGGAAAGACGACAGCGTTCCGAGGAAACTCATACCAAGCAGGCTTTCGGATAATTTCCCGCTTTCCAGAACGCTGGCTGGCACATCGTAGCGCTTGATGTTGCCGACCGAGATTTCCGGCAGTGTGGTCGGAGCGGCCATGGCCCGCCCGTTTGCGGTTACGACCGGCTGGACAAAATTCAGGCTGGCGATATCAAGTCCGATCCGTTGCGCATCGCTGTACGACAGGGCGATGTTGCTTGCGCCAGTGTCGATCATCATGCTTATCCGCTGGCCGTTGATGTCAGCCTTCGCCTGAAAATGACCGCCTAGACCTTTTGTCAGGATGACTTCGGAATGACCTTCATTCGAAACACGGCTAATCGGTGTTCCGGGCATCAGGCCGCCAGCCAGACGCGTGCCGATTTCCTGCAGTTCGAAGCGATAGACATAGACGGTGCACAATATCAGGATGGCGATCAGCCAGATCAGCGCATTGCGTGCCATTTCACCAAATTTTTGGCCGGAGCCGACAACGGCCGCAGCGACGACCGCACCCCAGACCCCGAGATACAGCGCGCTTGCAAAGCGGTCGTTTGGAAGACCAAATGTTTCGCCTGAATTGTGATTGATCAGGAGCATCAACAGACCGAAGCCGATTATACCAAAAATAATCCACAAGGTCCGTGATCCCACATTCAGCTCCCGGCGCGTTCTCGCGCCATTTTTCGCCGGCGCGTCTCTCGCCGGGGCTTGCGCTCGATTGTCTCGAGCCTCGCGGGCAGCAAATCCATCACTTCCCGCCTCTGTCCCGCCGTGTAGGTCAGCCACCCGGCGATTTCATCACCGGTACGTCCGCAGCCGAAACAGTACCCGGTGTTCATATCGATAGAGCACACAAGGATGCTGGGTGATTCCACATTCGTCATCGTTCACCATCACAGGAACTGTTCCCTATGCCTGCATATTGGAGTGCTAAATCCAAAGGGCAAGTCCCAAAAGCGACGCGATCTCGCAAACCAGCTGGGTTGCTCCGATCGAATCACCTGTGTGGCCGCCTATCTTTTCGCGGGCTATACGCGAGAAACCTGTACAGACTATGGCAGCCAGTAAAAACATCGACAAAATCCCCGCAAAGCCGGAAGCAGCATATGCCAGGACCCCTGCAAGAGCCCCGCCGCTCAGCGCGGCAAACACCATTGCATCACCGTCAGGCCTGCCGGCCGATGCGGCAACGCCGTCCGGTTTTGCTGCAGGAAGCACATGCCAGTGCCAGACCATCGCCGCACGACTCAGCACTGCAACAGCAAGCAGAGCCAAAGCGGCAGAGATCGCGCTGGTACCGGCTGCAATCGCCGCCAGTCCCGAAATGCGCAAAAGGACCATCAGGATGAGCGCCAGAGCCCCGTAAACGCCGATGCGGCTGTCCTTCATGATCGCCAATATGCTGTCCCGGTCCCGGCCGCCCCAAAAGCCGTCGGCGCAATCGGCAAGCCCGTCTTCGTGCAGCGCACCGGTCGTAAAGATCAGGCAAGCCACGGCAAGTGCCGATGCAAACAGCGGAGCCAACCCGACGGCCAGCAACAGGAATAAGACAATAGCTGCCGGAATTGCAACGACGACACCGGCGAGCGGGTATGCCCGTGCCGATTGAGCAATCTCGGTTTCCGTGTTTTCAAAATAGCGGTCGGGCACCGGCAAACGGCTCAAAAAAGCCACGGCACGCGCACTCTCAGCAACCAGGTCCGTCATTGTATTCCCCTTGCGGCACGAATCGCCGATGCGGCGATGGCAATAAGGCGTATTTGCAAATATCACCAATTGGCCTATTGCGGGAGCGTATTTGAATCACAAGGACAATATTGATGTCGACCACCGGCCTACCCTTTGACGATTTTCGTGAATTGCTCGCCAATCTGCCCGGACCCGATGAGGAGGCGGTCCGCATTGTTCGCCAGCGCGACCAGCATCTGACAAAACCGCCCGGTGCACTTGGCCGGCTGGAAAACATTGCCGAATGGCTGGCCGCATGGACCGGTCGGCAACCCGCCGTGACGCGTCCGCTGGTTGCGGTTTTTGCCGGCAATCATGGCGTGACAAGACAGGGTGTCTCCCCGTTCCCGTCCGAAGTGACCGCTCAGATGGTGGCGAATTTTGCCGCAGGCGGCGCCGCCATCAACCAGATCTGCATTGCCAACGATCTTGGTCTCAAGGTCTTTGATCTGGCACTGGAAATGCCGACCGGTGATATTACCGAGGAATCTGCGCTTGATGAGCGCGGCTGCGCAGCAACGATGGCATTCGGCATGGAATCGATCGCCGGTGGAACCGATCTTCTTTGCATCGGAGAAATGGGCATCGGCAACACGACGATAGCCGCGGCGATTTTCTATGCGCTTTTCGGTGGAAGCTCTGAAGACTGGACCGGACCGGGCACCGGTGCCCAGGGCGAAGGTCTGCAGCGCAAGATCGCGGCCGTCGAAAAGGCCGTATCGCTGCACAAACCGCATCTCGGTGATCCGCTGGAAGTTCTGCGCCGTCTCGGCGGCCGGGAAATCGCCGCCATGGCGGGTGCAATTCTTGCTGCAAGAATGGAAAAAATCCCGGTCATCATCGATGGATATGTGGCAACCGCTGCCGCCGCCGTGCTGCACGCGGCCAATGAAACGGCGCTAGATCATTGCATGATCGGCCACGTTTCCGCGGAGCCTGGTCATATCAAGGCAGTCGAAAAGCTTGGCAAGGTGCCGCTTCTTTCACTCGGAATGCGCCTCGGTGAAGGCACCGGAGCGGCGCTCGCTGCCGGCATCGTCAAGGCGGCCGCGCAGTGCCACAGCGGGATGGCCACCTTCGAACAGGCCGGTGTCAGCGACAAGGACTAGACTGGCCATCTTCGGCGTTGCAGGAGCGTATTACTTGCAATAGCGGTAGCCACGCCGCCGCTTGGCCATGTCGAAATGAAAGTGGTCGCTGTGAAAGTCATCGCTGCCCGGGCCAAGCACGGTTGTAAAATAGGCGCACCCTTCATCCCTCAGAACTTTCAGGAACAGCTGCTCGGGTGTGCCGGTATCCGGTTCTGATCCAACATCGACGACGGTTCCGTCAGACAGATGGAACCGTCCGAGGTCGATTGCATTGCCCTTCGCATGTTCCGACAGTTTTGTTCCGTTTTGCGAATTGCGTGTCCGGCAAACATAGTTGGCATACTGGTCTATTCCGGTCAGCACCTTGCCGAATTGCTTCTTCGCCTGCGGAACAACCACCTTTGTTGTCCAACTGGCCAGGGCCTCCGAAGCCTCACACCCCAAAACCGTACGCCCGGACAGTTTCACGCCGCCCGGCAATCCAGTGATCTTGATCGGATAGGCAATGCCGCAGCCGTCTGCTCCGTCGATGCGCCCGGCCGGCGAAAAGTGGACACCCATGGCCGTGAGCCTATTGCGGCATTCAACTTCCTCGCCCGGCAGGCCCGCAAGCTTTGCCACCTTCAGATCTACGTCTTCGAGCTTGGTCGGCAACGGTCTCGGTTTGGGCACCGGCACGATCGGTGCCGCCTCCTTTACCGGCAAATCACCCGGCTGGGTACTCGTTGCTGCGACAGCCGGAAGAACGGGAGATGCCGGACGTGGCTTGGGAATAGGGATGGTCGACGCCAGGCCCACACTAGAAAACAGCGCGACGCTCGGCAACAGAACGAACAACAGGGCGCAGCGCGCAGACAGAGGCCGGATCATAAGACTTCGATACCATGACCCTGCCGCCGTGGGAATGCCAACCTTACCCGGACCTGTGCGCCATAGGGCATCCGCCCGTTCTAGGCGGTTTCGACATGCTTGTTGATCCAGCGGTCAAGCGGACAGAGCGCTGCCAGGATTTCAGTCAGATAGCCGGTCGCATCCTTGCCGAACAGACGATCGTCAAAACCGGCGGCGTCCTGTGTTCGTGAAACGATACCTTTGCGGCGCAGGTAATCCCCCGCCGGGCTATTACTGTCATATCCACGCGGAATGCGCTGCAATTCGGGCTCGCCGGGCGTACAGCCAACCTTTTTTGCTGCTGCAATTGCGGCATCCAATTCGGCCCGTACCGCCGTATCCTGTACCGCTGACCGGTAGCGCTCCAACCCGTCGCCGGCAAAGGCCCAATGCCCCGAGCCGAAGCCAAAATGACTGTCGGAAAGCACCAGGTGTATTCCGGCTGAACGGTTTGGATGATCGCCGGTCCAAAGTACAATATGCATATGGGTATGATACGGAGTCTTGTCTTTCGAAAAGCGTGTATCACGGTGAATACGCCGTAGCGACTTGTTGACCTTCGGTATCGCCTGGTGGGGCGGATCGAGCGAAGCGGCAATCGGAGCCAATGCCTCGATAAGCTGCATGGCAGGTTCGACGAACAGTGCATCATAGTCGGTCCGATGCCCCTCGAACCATTCGCGGTTGTTGTTCGCCTTCAGGTCTTTCAGAAAATCGACCGACTGTCGTGGAAAGCCTTCAAACATCAGAATGCTCTCCTATTTGGGCGGAAGGCCGCCAACAAACCGGGCGGTGAAATCGAGCCAGCTGTCCAGCCCGGCATCGATCGCCGCATCGGCATCGACCCAGATCAGACCACCCTTTTTCCGGCCGGTAAAGTCCATTGGCCGTGCGCAGGGCTTGGCCAGTGCCTCGGCTTCAAGTTCCTTGCCAACGCGGAACATGAAACTGTCATGGTTCGCAACGCCGGCAAACATGTTGCCGTTGAGCAGGAAGCAAACGCCACCAAACATTTTTTTTTCCGTCACCCCGGCCATTTTGGACACAACCTCGCGCATCAGTTCCGCAAGATGTGGATCATGTGCCATGGCGCGCTCCCGTTTTTCGCATTTGGTGAACTAGGCCAGCAGCCCTGTGCCGCGACCAAGCAGATAGATGCCCAGCTCGAATGTGAGCAAAATGACAGCCCGGCGCCGACCAGCCTGCCCGGCTTTCCGGCAAATCCCAGCATGAATGCGGCATGCGAAATGCGCGAGACAATGAGCACCCAGCCACAGGACCAGATCAGCCAGCCCGGCGCGCCGAGATACTCGCTGATCCCCATTGCGATCAGGATGATCGGCACATATTCGATAAAATTGCCTTGGGCGCGCATGGCCTTGTGCATTTTCTGATTGCCGCCATCGCCAAAATCAACCTCGTATTTTGCACGGTTTGCACTTGCCGTTATCGAAAGCGCCGAATGCATCAGCAGCAGCATGCCGGTAAAAATGATCGTAATCGTCAACATGACTGTTCTCCCGCGTGGTCTTGGAGGGAACCGGCGCGGCCAACCGCGCCGGATCGGATCTAGCCCTGCGCGCGCTCATAAGTGATCAGCGAAATGGACGCCCCGTAGGGATCGCGGAATTTTGCCATGCGGCCGACACCCGGAAAATCAGCCGGTTGGTCTATGCCCTCGGCGCCATTGGCAAGGGCGGACCTGAAACGGGCATCGACATCATCAACGGTAATGTAAATCGTCCACTCGCCGTTGTCGGCCGGAAACGGCATGAAGCCGCCAATCGGATTTTCACCGACCATGATGCCGGCATAGGACGAACCGTCCTGCATGGGCATGTCATTCACATTCCAGTCGAGCACCGATTCATAGAATTTTCGTGCGCCGGCGGGATCGCTGCCCCTGTGCTGGATCCAGCTTGCTGCACCGTGTGTTTGCATGGGACTGGTCATCATATCCTCCTTTGAAATTTGCGCTTCAATGATCCAAGGACGAACGCGGATTGCCAATTCTGACAACATTGCGAATTTTTTATGCGCGGGTGCACCTGTCTATCTGCTCGCGGATATGATCAGCCTCCTGACCGGTGGGGCTGAGCAGCAGCGCCTGTTTGTAGGCTGCGATGGCCTCCACAGGAAAACCGGCCTCGTTCAAGAGGGACGCCCGCGTGGTGTGAAAATAGAGATAGTTTGCGAGCGACTGCGACAACGTCTCCAGATGGTCGAGCCCGGCCCGGGCATCTTTGACCTTTGACAGGGCAACTGCACGATTGAGCGAAACAACGGGCGAAGGCTGAATCTGTTCCAGAACCTCGTATAGCTTTTCGATTTCACCCCAGTCGGTGTTTTCGGCCCTGTCTGCCGCGCAGTGCACGGCTGCGATGGCCGCCTGGATCTGATACGGGCCCGCGCGGCCGTGACGCAAGGCCTTTTCAAGCAGAACCCGTCCTTCCGCTATTTCCTGCCGGTTCCACAGAGAGCGATCCTGCAGATCAAGCGGTATCAGGCTGTTGTCGTCGCCAAGACGGGCATCGCGGCGCGAATGCTGAAACAGACACAGAGCAAGCAGGCCCATCACTTCGGCCTGCGATGGAAACAACGTCAACAGCAGGCGGACGAGCCGTATGGCCTCCTCGCACAATTCGCTTCTGATATGCGCATCACCGCCCGTTGCCGAATAGCCTTCGTTGAACAGCAGATAAGCCATGACACACACCGCATCGACCCGCGCGGTTCGCTCTTTGAGTGTCGGCGTCTCCAAACGGACAACCACCGTGCCCGCCTTCTTCTTGGCCCGCGTGATGCGCTGTTCCATCGCCTTCGGCTTGACCACGAATGCGCGGGCGATTTTGTTGACCGAAAAGCCGCCGATCACCTTGAGTGCCAGCGCCAGCTGGTCCTGAAGACTGAGCTCCGGATGGCAGCACATGAACATGAGACGCAGCACATCGTCGCGTAATTCCTACATATCGATCTGCTCTGCGAGTTCGGCTTCGACGTCATTAGTATCATCAGGCCTTTCAGGCAATTCGTCCTTGAAGACCATCCGCTTGTCGCGGCGCACTTTGTCTATCGTTGCGTTTTGCCCGGTCATCAAAAGCCAGGCCGTCGGGTCACGCGGCAAACCGGCGGCTGGCCAGCGTTCGAGCGCCCGGACACAAGCCTCCTGGTACGCCTCTTCCGCCGTTTCCAGGCTTGCAAACTGCCTTGTCAATGCCGCCAGCACCCGTGGCCGGGCCATCGAAAAATGTGCGGCAATTTCGCTTTGCATCAGCACCCTGTCCGATGTCTCAGCTTTCTTCGGCGATGGTGCCGCCGCCCCAGCCCAGCCGGCGAACTTCGTAGGCGGCCATCCCCTGTGGCAGTTTCTTGGCCTGTTCGATGGCATCGTCCATCGTTTCGCACTCGAGGACATACAGGCCCAGCAGCTGTTCCTTGGTCTCGGCAAACGGACCGTCAAGAACCATGACGCTTTCACCGCGTTTTCTGACCGTCATCGCCGCGGATGTGTCCATCAGCTTTGCGACGGCGCCGAGCGTGCCCTTTTCACCATACTCCTGCTGAAGCGCCCGATGGCGCCCCATCGCCGCTTCTTGCTCGTCTTCGGGCAGACGCTCGAAATAACCTTCAGTGGAATAGATCAAAATCGCATATTGCATGACTGCTCCCGCTACGTTGTTCCCATTAAAGACGTTTGAGGCGGCAAATATCCGACATTGTTCATCAATTTGTCCGTTGCCTTTTGACGAATGGATGCCACCACATCCCTTTCCGGCCCGATGGTGAGGTAACGCCTCACCAATGATTGATAGAAAAACTGTGAACAGCACTGTCTGTTTGCAATTTCTGCCATAGTTAATTGTCCTAATCGCGTTGGGAATACTGTTGTTAATCTGCGCGAGAAAGACAGGCTTTGGAGATATTAGACATGAAAAGAGCAATATTGACGCTTTGCATTGTCATGGTGACCTTTCCGGCCCTGGCGATCAACCGCTACGACGTGAAGTCCATGAGCTGCGCCGCCGTCCAGCAGACGGTCAATCGGGAGGGAGCGGCCATTCTCCGCTGGCAGTCAACAAGAAATCCGTCACTGCCCCTTTATAATCGCTACGTCAAGAATGGCTTCTACTGCAACGCCGGCGAATATGCCAAATCCGCATATGTGCCAACCCGTGACAATTCCAATTGCCGGGTTCGCGAATGCGAGGATATCGACTTCGATGACGGGATCTTAGTCCGCTAATCACAGGTCGTTGAATGGGTCATAACCCCATGGGAAGCAGTCATCAGTCGGATGTTGTCATTCGGGACCGGCGCAACTCGCCGGTCCTGTGTGGAATCGTCAACGATGGCATCAGCCATTCACCTCGCAAGCGGTCTCACAGCGCAGGGTGCGATCACCAAATACGCAGGGCGACTATACGCACATGTCGATTTCCGCCGGAGAATACAACATGAAAACCCTCTTACTGATGATTTGCGCCGTTCTTGTCAGTACGCCCGCATTTGCAATGAACCAGTACAACATCAACAACATGACCTGCAGCCAGGTCCAGTCGACATTGAAGCGGGACGGTCAGGCACAGCTCCGCTACACCTCCCCCAGAAATGTGTCTCTCACGCTGTATGACCGCTTTGTCTCGGGAGGCAATTACTGCCGCCCCATGATCGTCTACGTTCCGACCCGCGACACCAAAAAGTGCAAGGTGCGCAAGTGCCAGAAATATGGCGGCCGTTAGACTAGGCGAAACGATACGTTTGATCTGAAACGGCCGGCCGGCAATAAAATGCCGGCGGCAGTTGCATTGTACTGCAAAGCCGGTATCAGTCCTTCCATAATCTACATTGGAGGGACCCATGGCCGCTGATGACTCTGCCGCACCGAATGGTGAATTGACGCTGCGCACGCTAGCCATGCCGGGCGATGCAAACGCGGCGGGCGATATATTCGGCGGCTGGGTCATGGCGCAGATGGATCTTGCCTGCGGCATCCGGGCGGCAGAACACGCCGGCGGCAGGGTTGTAACCGCAGCCGTCAATGAAATGGTGTTCGAGAAGCCGATGCACGTCGGCGACACGCTGTGTGTCTACATCGAAATTGAAAAGCTTGGCCGCACCTCCATGACGCTGCAGGTCGAAGCCTGGGCCCAGCGCTACCTCAAGCCACACCGTGAAAAGGTCATCGTCGGACGTTTCGTCATGGTCGCCCTGGATGACAACGGCAAACCGACCGCCATAGACAAACCGTCCAACCTTTCGGATTGATCGTCTGCACGAAAGCCGGGGGCTGACACGTGTTCGAAAAAGTCGTCACAATCCTTCTTCCGATCTTCACCATCATGGGGCTGGTTTACCTTTCAGGAAGGCTCGGAATTCTGGGCGACAACAGCGCTGCGATCCTCAACAAATTTGTTACGCACATATCGCTTCCCCTGTTGCTGTTTGGCGCCCTGGCCAGCCAACCGATCAAAGAAAACTTAAATCTGCCGTTCATAGCGTCATTCGGGACTGCGGCATTAATCTGCTTCATCCTGCCCTGGGTGCTTCTGCGCGACAAGGCCGACATACAGCAACGGGCGGTGCGTTCGCTGGGCTCCTCATTTGCCAATGTCGGATTTGTTGGACTTCCTCTCCTGACGCCAATCGTCGGTACACTCGCCCTACCGGCCCTGGGCGTTTCCAATCTTGCTGTGCTGATGCCATGGCGGCAACAGTCATGCTGCTTGAAGTCGCGCGCAACGACAGCGGCGGCCTTGCGTCGGCGGTTCGAACAGCGCTTGTACACACCTTCAAGAACCCCATCATCTTCGGACTGTTGGCAGGTGTCGCCTTTTCACTCAGCGGATTGTCGCTGCCGGGCTGGATCCATCGGACGACACAGATCGTCGGCGCCGCTACACCGCCGGTTGCGCTGTTTGCCATGGGTGAGGCCCTTGTGGCTGCAAGGCTGGCGCATTTGGGTGAAATCAGCATGCTGGCTGCAATCAAGCTGATTGTCATGCCGCTGATCGTCATCGGCATGCTTCAGCTGTTTCCGAATGTGGATCCGAAATGGGCGGTTTCGGCAGTCATTCTGGCAGCGCTTTCGACAGCGGTGCTAGACTATATTGTCGCGACGGAATACCGCGATAGTGTCCAGGAAGCGTCTGGCCTCGTCCTGCTGACAACCATCTTGTCGGCGGTGACTTTGCCGGTTTTTGTCATTTGGAGCCTGCATATGTGGCCGCTTTCGTAAACCGGCCGAACGGCCGCACATCCAGCCAGCCGGCCAGTCCGCGCCCGCGTCCATGCGTACCGCTCTTGAAAAAAACCGCCAGGATGATCAGGCTGAATGTGCAGATTGCCATAACTTCGGCAATCTGGAATATGGTTTCGAGTTGTGTCTGCTTTTGCAGAAGTTCGGCGACATATGCCATCTGCGTATCGTAACTCACCGCTGAACCCAGATCGTCGAGATATTGATTCAGCGCCGGATTTGATGCCGAAATCTCACCGACATTACGCGTCCAATTGGCCAACTGACCGTTGTAATACAGCGTTCCGACCGCGGTTGTTCCGAACGAAAACCCCAACGTCTTGGTCAGATTGAAAAGTCCCGCTCCTTCGTCGCGCCTGTCCGGTGACAGGTTTGCAAACGCACGCGCTGCAAGTAGCGGAAAGATCAACATCATGCCCATTTCGATCAGGACGCCCGGCGGTACTGCCTGCCACAGGCCGATATCCTCGTTCAGCCGGCTGAACCACCACCAGCCCGACCCCATGACCGTGCATGCGATAATGAAGCTTTGCCTGAAAGACAGTATGGCCTGCAGCCGACCGGCGATGAAACTGCCCGTCACCCCGCCGACCCCGTAGCAGCCGATCACGATGCCGGCCGTGGATGCCTCCCAGCCGAGCCCGTCGACAAAAAGCTGCGGCGCAATGATCATCAGCGCAAGAAACGTGCTACCGGCAATCGCAGTCATGACACAGCACAGTGTAAAGTTAAGGTCCCGGAACAGGCTAATGTCGATTATGTGGCGTTTTCCGAGATAGATACCGCGCCCGATGAAGATCAGCGCCGCAACCGCGAAGATCAAAAACAGATAAACAATCGCGTGTGAACTGAACCAGTCAAGATTGGTGCCCTGATTGAGCGCGATCTGGAGACTGGACAACATCGCCACGAGCACAGCCAGGCCGAGCCAGTCGGTCCGCAGCGGAATATGCGGAGTTTTGCGCACAAATCTCAGGATCAGTATCAGCGCAATGGCGCCAACCGGCACATTCACCCAGAAGTTCCAGCGCCAGTCCAGATCCTGCGCCAGGTAGCCACCCAGCAACGGGCCCAGCGCCGGCCCCCCCATGACGCCGACCACCCAGAACGCCATGATCTTGGCCCGTTCCTCTTCCTCCACCGCATCGATCAACATTGCCTGCGACAGCGGAATAAGGGGCCCGGAAAACAGCCCCTGGATGAACCGGAACAGAACGATGGAATCGAGATCCTGGGACAGTCCGCAGGCAACGGAGGACAACACGAATCCGATAACGGCCGTCAGGATGAGCACTTTACGGCCCATCAGCCTGGACAGGTGGCCGGTGATCCCGATGACGATTGCCTGACCCACTGCAAACATCGTCACAACCCAGGTGATTTCGTCTGTCGTCGCATTGAGGTTGCCCGCCATATAGGGCAGCGCCACGGTGACGATCGTCAGATCGATGGACGCCATCAGCGAAATGAACAGGGTCGTGACAATGACCATGTTGCGCTGGAAACCCGGCGGTAACGGTTTGATCACATGGTCTGGTTCGGCGGGCATCTAGACCCTTTCCTGACGAGATGAAATCATTTGACCGGGAAAAGGTCCAAATCCCGCCATCGGCTATTCTTTATCTTTCTGGAATGCATCGTCGGTGTTGATTTCAACCGATGTGCTGGCGCCAAGTCGAAACGGATATTCAGGATCGACCTGATCCAGCCCGATGCGCACGGAGATACGTTGGGTCACCTTGACCCAATTGCCTGTCGTGTTTTGAGCCGGCAGCAGTGAAAAGGACGCGGACGAGCTCGAGCCGATACTGTCGACTGTGCCTGAAAATTCCTTGTCTCCGTACATATCGATATTGATCGTGACCGGTTGACCCGGCCTGATCCGGTCGATGCTGGTCTCCTTGAAATTCGCTTCGACCCACCAGGTTTCGGATTCGACGAACGGAAACAGATTGTCGCCGGATTGGACAACATCGCCCTTTCGAAGTGCGAAGTTGGTCACGTAACCGTCGGCGGGAGCAACGATTGTCGTCCAGCCGCTGTTCAGCTTTGCCTCTTCCAAGGTAGCCTGCGCCTGTTCAAGCTGCGCATTAATGGTTTTGGATGTTCCGTATTGCTTTTCTGCGACTATGAGCACCGCCTGCAGGGTTTCCAGTTTCGCATTGGCTTCAGCAAGATTGTTATCCGCCTGGATTCCCTGCATGACGGTCGCTACATCGTCCTTGACAAGCGGCTTTGTCCGGTCTGCCACTTGTTGTGCGGTATTAACTGCAGCCTTTTGTTCCGCGACAGTCGCCTTTGCCGCATCAACCTTGGCCTTGCCCGCTTCTATTTGCTGACGGACCAGGACAAGATTTGCCTGTGCCGCGCTGAGTTGGGCATCGTACAGCCGCGCATCGATCGAAAACAGCTTGTCGCCTTTTTTCACCAGTTGATTGTCGGTGACGTAGACATCCGCCACCTGACCATCCACCTGAGGCGAAATCCAGATATAATTTGCCTGGAGAGAGGCGTTTTGTGTGGCCGGATGGTCCCGCTCGAAGTTCCAGTAAAGGTAGATTCCGAACAGAATTGCACCACCCACAATCAGCGCTGCGACGACGATCAGCGCCTCTTTCAGTTTGCTCGGGCTTTTTTCCTGCGGGGTGGCTTTGACTTCCCCTGAGCCGGAATCGTCACTCATGTTTCCCCCAACTGCAGTTATTGTTCGTGTTCATCGACTCGGCGCAATGATTTCGCAACATGATCCCACAATATTGGCACTTGGAGCAAAAACAACCGCCGGGCGGCACAACCCGGTACCATTGCGTGCGGCTAACCAGATTTTCCATCGGACTTCCTGACAACGGATTGTCAGGAGGCTCCATTTTCGTCACGTGTGACCCTTTCCATTCCGGCATTCACTCGCCATATTCCCTGCATGAGCTCAGATCCCAAAAAGAAACGGCCAACCGGATTTGCGGAAAAGCCGCAGGAACCGCTTGAAGGCGCGCCGCTTTCCAGCTCCGTTTCCGAGTGGGCCAAGGAAATTGCCGAGGAAGCCAAAAAGCAGCCTGCCGGAAAAAAACCGAAGCGCGACCGCAAAACGACAGCCGGGAAAACCGCCAGGGGCACCTCTATCGGTGGCAGCAAGGATCCGAAGACGCGCGCCGCTGCCGGGCTGAATCCCGTTGCCGGTCTGGATATCTCTCTGGAGGATGCAGAATCCGCTGGTACATCCGGCGTGACGGCGACGGTTGATGCTCTCTCCAAGCTGATCGAATCGGGCAATCCGCTGTTCAAGGACGGCAAGATGTGGGTGCCGCATCGTCCCGAACGGCCCGAAAAGTCGGAAGGCGGCATCGAAATCCACATGAAAACGGATTTCGAGCCGAGCGGCGACCAGCCGACAGCGATCAACGATCTTATTTCCGGCCTGGGCGACGATGACCGAACCCAGGTCCTGTTGGGCGTGACCGGCTCCGGCAAGACCTTCACCATGGCCAAGGTGATCGAGCAGACACAGCGCCCTGCCCTCATCCTTGCACCCAACAAGACGCTGGCAGCGCAGCTCTACGGAGAATTCAAGAATTTCTTCCCGGACAACGCCGTCGAATATTTCGTTTCCTACTACGATTATTACCAACCGGAAGCCTATGTGCCGCGGTCCGACACCTATATCGAGAAGGAATCGTCGATCAACGAACAGATCGACCGCATGCGTCACTCCGCCACCCGTGCATTGATGGAGCGCGACGACGCGATCATCGTCGCATCGGTTTCCTGCATCTACGGTATCGGCTCGGTCGAAACCTATACGGCCATGACCTTTCAGATGGAGATCGGCGACCGCCTCGACCAGCGCCAGCTGCTGGCTGACCTTGTGGCACAGCAGTACCGCCGCTCCGACATGAACTTCGTGCGCGGCACGTTCCGCGTCCGCGGCGATACGATCGAAATTTTCCCTGCCCACCTTGAGGACCGCGCCTGGCGTATCTCGCTGTTCGGCGACGAGATCGACGCCATAACTGAATTCGACCCGCTGACCGGGCAGAAGACGGATCAGCTCAAATCGGTCAAGATCTACGCCAACTCGCACTATGTGACGCCGCGTCCGACCCTCAATCAGGCGATCAAGTCGATCCGTGACGAACTGGTGCACCGGCTGGCCGAACTGGAGCGCGCCGGCCGTCTGCTCGAAGCGCAACGTCTAGAACAGCGCACCCGTTACGATCTCGAAATGCTCGAGGCCACCGGCTCCTGCCAGGGCATCGAGAATTATTCCCGCTATCTGACCGGCCGCGCGCCCGGCGAGCCGCCGCCGACGCTTTTTGAATACATCCCCGACAATGCGCTGATCTTCCTTGATGAAAGCCACGTGACCGTGCCACAGATCGGCGCCATGTATCGCGGCGACTTCCGCCGCAAGGCGACGCTCGCCGAATACGGTTTCCGCCTGCCCTCCTGTATGGACAACCGCCCTCTGCGTTTCGAGGAGTGGGACGCCATGCGCCCGCAGACCGTTGCGGTTTCGGCAACGCCGGGCGGCTGGGAGCTTGGACAGTCCGGCGGCGTTTTTGCCGAACAGGTGATCCGCCCGACCGGGCTGATCGACCCTCCGGTTGAGGTGCGGCCGGCCAAGAGCCAGGTCGACGACGTGCTCGACGAGATCGGCCTGAAGACGAAGGAAGGCTACCGCACGCTGGTCACGGTGCTGACCAAGCGCATGGCCGAGGATCTGACGGAGTATCTGCACGAACAGGGCGTGCGCGTACGATACATGCACTCCGACATCGACACGCTGGAGCGCATCGAGATCATCCGCGATCTGCGCCTCGGCGCCTTCGACGTGCTGGTCGGCATCAACCTTTTGCGCGAGGGGCTGGACATTCCCGAATGCGGACTTGTCGCCATCCTAGACGCCGACAAAGAGGGCTTCCTGCGTTCCGAAACATCGCTGGTCCAGACCATCGGCCGCGCGGCGCGAAACGTCGACGGCAAGGTCATCCTCTACGCGGACCGGGTCACCGGCTCGATGGAACGCGCGATGACCGAGACCGGCCGCCGGCGCGAAAAACAGCAGGCCTGGAACGATGAGCACGGCATCACACCGGAAAGCGTCAAGGCGCATATCGCCGACATCCTCGACAGTGTCTACGAAAAGGATCACGTCCGCGCCGATATTTCCGGCTTCAAGGAAACCGGCGAGATGATCGGCAACAATCTTGCTGCGCATCTCGAGGCGCTCGAAAAGAAGATGCGCGATGCCGCAGCCGATCTCGATTTTGAGGAAGCCGCGCGCTTGCGCGACGAGATCAAGCGGCTGCGCGAGACGGAACTTGCAGTCATGGACGATCCCCTCGCCCGGCTCGAAAACGACATGGCCGCAAGCCCGCGCGCGCGCCGGGAGAAAAAGGGAATGCCCCGGGGTCCCTTGCCGCGCAGCGAACGCGGCGACGGCTATTTCCAGAAACCCACGCTCGACGACATGGGACCGGGAACCGATATGGCTCGCCCCGTCGGCTCGGAGGCCAGGCCGGTCAAGCGCGGCAAGGCCGGTGCCGGGTCCTACGAGGAGCCCGGCGAGCAGAGACGCCGCCAGATGACCCGCGGTAAAACCGGAAAACCGGGTCACTAAGGCGCGCAATTCGGATCACAGGTCAGCGACAAAAGGATCTTGATCAAGTGACATCTGATGCAAAGAGCCGCGAACTGATCAATGCCATATGCCAGGACTTTCCCGGCGCTGAACTGTCCGACCCCTGGGGCGGCGGCCATGATGCATGGAAGGTCGGCGGCAAGATGTTCGCTTGCATCGGATCGGTGACGCCGGGGGTTTCAGTCAAGACCGACAGCATCGAAACCGCGCAAATGCTGATCGATACTGATGTTGGTGTCAAAGCACCCTATTTCCACCGCTCATGGGTCAATCTGCCTTGGGGAACGGCCGAGGATGAACTGCGCTACCGGCTGGAAAACGCCTACCGGATTGTCCGCAAGGGGCTGACCAAAAAGATGCAATCGCAACTCGATCCGTTTGATTGAGAAACAGTGACACCAATTCACAAGCTGGTCGCATTGCGGATAAATTCTTTGAGCTCGGCTGTCCCGATTTTTTGCTTGCCGGGTGTCAGGTGCTCACGCAGTGCATAGCCTTCAATGGTGTCCAGAATCAGCTCGGCAGTCTGCTCCAAATCCGTAAAACTCCGGAAGCATTTGCCTACTGTTCCCTTTTTCAACACGCCGCACAGCGCGTTCACGAGTACCAGCCGGTTTGCTCTGAATAGCGATGCGATTTCCGCATTGTGCACCGCCTCTCCCGCGATTTCGATGCTGAGGACCACATATTCCGATGTTGCCGTGTAGGTGGCGTAGCCCGTTGTAAACAGCATGAGTGTCGTCATCGGCTCGTCGTGATCGGCCAGCATCTGCTGATAAGGCTGCAGTTCCTGCTGCTCCAGCACGGCGATTTCCGCCAGCACGTCCTCCTTGCTGCGAAAATGATTGTAGAGATTGCCAAGACTTATGCCCGCTCTCTTCGCAATCTGGCGAATGCCGGTTTGATTGTATCCGTATTCCAGAAAACAGCTGAGCGCCGCCTCAATAATGCGGGATCTGCGCTCTTTCAGCGCTTTTGTTTTGTCGGAAACCCCGCTCATGGCTTGAAACCTCTTCGCATGCAATTAACTATCAGTGAACGATCGTTCGTTCACTTTATGTAATAAACGGCCATGGATGTTCAACATGCTCCCTCGCTACCTTGTCAATAACTGTCTGTGGCGAACCACGATCACGTCAACGGATTATCGTCGAGCGTCATCCGGCTATTCGCCGTCAAGCTGTCCGGAATTTCGTCCGGTCCGGTTTCGGAGGATCCGATGACAAAGCCCCTGGAACCGGACTTCAGCAAAAACACCGCCAGATCACCGGGCGGCGCGAGTTCTCGCGGGCGCTGGATCGTGTTGGCTCTGGCGCTGGTTGCGCTGGGCGCGGTGATCCTGTTCTTGGCAACAGCCGAAGATACGGTGGACGTAACGCCGGCCAGGCAGCAGCCACCGGTCCAACTGGTGTCGATCGAAACGCTGCCCGTCAGTGCACAGACCGTGGAAGTTTCTGCCTACGCTGAAATACGCCCGCGCTGGGCAGCTGAGTTGCGCGCTGCCGTGACCGGACGTGTCGACAAGGTCTTTGACAGCGCCCTTGCCGGTGAACGTGTGAATGCAGGCACAACGCTCATCACAATCGAAAACAGCCGCTACGTGGCCGAATTGGCAGAGGCAGAGCTTTCGCTCAAGCAGGCACAACTGGCACTTTGGAAGGCCGAGAACGCCACCATCCTGGCGCGGAAGGAATTTGAACGCAACAAAGCCAAGCCGCCAAATGATCTGGCGCTGCGCCTTCCGGAATTGGAAATAGCGCGCAGTTCGGTAACCTCGTCGACAGCCCGGGTCGCCGCCGCGCAACAGCAGTTGAATGACACCAGGATCACTGCGCCGTTTTCTGGATTTGTCTCAGAGCGTTTCATCAGCCCCGGCCAAAGCGTGAATGCCGGCGAGTCACTGGTCAAACTGGTTGATGACACGGTTTTCGAACTGACGGTTGAACTGGGCAGGAAGGACTGGGCCCTGCTTCAACAGCCATTGCGCGGATCGACCGCCCGCATTGTCGACCAGAACGGAAAGATGATCGCAGAGGCAATGGTGCGACAGGCGGGCGGTTTTCTTGATGAATCCACGCGCCAGTACAAAGTGTTTCTGGAAATAAACCAATCGGAATCGCAACAGATATTGCCGGGCGATTTTGTCCGGGTCCTCCTCCCGGGTGTAACGGTTCCTGCGGCGCTGAGCATACCGGCCCCTGCGCTCACGCAGGAAGGCCACATCTGGTATCTGGATACGGACAACCGGCTGCTACGCATCACGCCGCGCGTACTGTTTCGCCGTCAGGACAGGATCATCATTGAAGCGCCCGGTCAGGCCGGCACGTGGCGCATAGCAACAACACCGCTGAAATCCTTCCTGCCGGGTCAACGTGCGCGCACAGACGCAAAGGGGGACTAGGCGGTGCATTATCTGACCGGTTGGTTCATCCGCAATCCCGTGGCGTCAAATCTGTTGATGGTGCTCATTCTGTTTTTGGGAATGATGACAATATTCTCCATCCGCATTGAGGGGTTTCCTCGCGTTCCACCCGACAGCGTTGTGATCACCACCGAATACAGGGGCGCGCCGGCTGCACAAGTCGATGAACTGGTGACGCAGAAAATCGAAAAGGCGCTGGAAGGCCTCGAAGGCGTTCGCAGTATTACCTCGCGGTCGGACAATGATATGTCGGTTGTTGTTGTCCGCCGGTCGGGTGGACACAACCTCCAGAAGCTGCTGGACAAGGTGCGCCTCAGGATCGACGCGGTTGCCGATTTTCCGGCATCCGTCAAACGCCCGGTCATCGAGACCAGCGGCTTTGATTTTCCGGCGCTTTACATCAACATCCACGGTCATTCCGACCCGGCGACCTTGCAAGCGCTCGGGGAGCGGCTGAAAGAAGAACTTCTCGCTCAACCGGAAATTTCACGCCTGAGGATCTGGGGTTTGCATGAGCGCGAAATGCGCATCGAGGTGGAGCCGGAAGTGCTTCAGCGCTTCAGCCTGACCGTTGCCGATGTGGTGCGGTTGATCCGCACAAATTCCGTTGATTTTCAGGCCGGGACGTTGCGGACTGCCGGCGGCAAAATATTTCTCAGGGCCGATGACAGAGCGCGCTATTCGACTGAGTTCGCCGCCATCCCGATCATCGAGCGTGCCGATGGCACAACGGTTTTGTTGAGCGATATTGCAACGGTCAACGATACGTTCCAGCAAGGCGACTATTTGTTCCGCTTCAACGGCGCACCGACCGCCGGAATGGAAGTGCTGGTCGGACAAAAGGAAAATCTGCTTCGCATTTCAAAAGTTGTGCATGAGGTCGCCCAATCATTCGAACCGCAGCTACCGCCCGGCATTCAGGTATCCATCTGGGGCGATTCTTCAAACTATATCGCTGACCGGCTCAAACTCCTGCGCTCCAATGGCGTCCAGGGGCTGTTGCTGGTGGTGTTGATCCTGTCGCTGTTCCTCAATGTGCGTCTGGCCTTCTGGGTGGCAATGGGCATTCCGATTTCGGTCATGGGTGCGATCGCGGTCGCGGGTTCGAAATGGGTCGGCTATTCGCTGAACGACGTGACGACATTCGGTCTGATCATCGCACTGGGTATTCTGGTTGACGACGCGGTGGTTGTCGGTGAAAGCGTTTTTGAAGAGCGCCGGCACAATCCCGACCCGATTGCCGGCACCGAAGCCGGTGTGTCGAAGGTCGCGGTCGCAACCGTCTTTGGCGTGCTGACCACAATCGCGGCTTTTTTCCCGATGCTGCTTCTGGACAATCCTCTCGGCAAGGTTCTTGCAGGATTTTCCGGGATTGTAATCCTTGCCCTTATGTTCTCGCTTATAGAAAGCAAGTTCATCCTGCCCGCACATCTTGCGTATATGCGCATGGACAGCCAGCCACGGTCCTTGCCGTCGCGCCTGTGGGCACATGTTCAAGGCGTCGCACAGGGAGCCCTGTCCTGGCTGCGTGATACCGTTTACGCACCCATGCTCACAAGCGCAATTCGCCATCGCTACGCGGCGCTTGTCCTGTTCATTGCGGCGGGCGCATTCGGACTGGGCATGATCGGGCTCGGCAAGATCAAAACCGTGTTTTTTCCCGATGTGCCCGGCCAGATCATTACCGTCAGCCTGGAGATGGATGCCCGCGCACCTTTCCAACTGACAAAGGACAATGTCGAACGTATCCATGCGATCGGCATGGAACTGAACGAAGACCTCCGCCACGGCAATGCGATGCCCAACGCACCCATCCGGACATTTTTTCTGATCATATCAAGCGCTGAAGCAGCGCAGATTTATGCAGAGCTTACGCCGGTATCCGAACGTCCGAATGCAGGCATTTTGGAGATCGTACGCCAATGGCGCGAACGCACAGGTTCGCTCGAGGGCGCCACTGAACTCCAGTTCACGGGATCGGAGGAACTGGCGGGGGGATTTCAGCTCAATTTGAAATCGAAAGACCCCCAGCTTCTGGATTGGGCCAGCAAGGAGGTGCAGGCATTTCTTTCCGGATTTGAAGGTGTGGACAACATTCGCGACAGCCTCGCGCCGGGACAGCCCGAGCTTCAGATCCGCGTAAGGCCGGAAGCACGCAACCTCGGCTTTGATGCCGAGACGCTTGCCGCCCAGATTGGTTATTCCTTCGGCGGCGCAGAGGTGCAGAAGGTCAGGCGAAACGGGTCGGAGATACGCGTTGTGGCGCTCAATGCCGGCACGGCACGCGACACGGTCGATGATCTGTTGCAATCGCACCTGCGCAGCAAATCCGGAAAGTGGATTCCGTTCCAGTCAGTCGCCGAGATCGACGGCGGCTATGTGGCGGGAACGATACACCGGCAAAACGGCAAACTGGTCAACACCGTAGCGGCATCAATCGACCGGTCGATCGTGGCGCCGGAAGAGCTCAGCCAGGCAATTTTTGAACAATTGGCGCCCGAACTGACCGCCAAATATCCCAGTGTGAAGCTCTCGCGGGCGGGTGAACTTGAGGAAATAGGCGAAATCCGGGATGGCATGAAGCGGGCATTGTTGCTGGCTGCCGTTCTGATTTACGTTCTGATGGCCTTGCCGCTGAAATCCTACTGGCAGCCAGTCATCATACTCGCCATCGTTCCGTTCGGTTTTGTCGGGGCCGCCCTCGGGCACCTGATCATGGACCTCCCGTTATCGATCCTGTCCTTTTTCGGCATGCTGGCGCTGACCGGCGTTGTCGTCAATGACAGCCTGGTGATGATGACGCGCTACAATCAGGCACGCGAAAGCGGGCTCGCGGTTGCCGACGCACTGCACGACGCAGGGATGGGACGCTTTCGGGCAATCTTCCTGACCACGGCCACGACGGTCATCGGTCTGACGCCATTGCTGACCGAAACATCCGAACAGGCTCAGTATCTTATCCCGGCTGCTGTTTCTCTGGCCTATGGCGAATTGTTCTCCACTGCGCTCATGCTGTTGCTGGTGCCTGTGCTGATCGCCATTGCAGACGACATCAGGACGCTATACCGCAGTGCATTTCTCGGGGTGAATGCAAATGCTGAAGGATGAACCCCTCACCATCGTGACGCTGTTGCGGAAGTTTGCCGGTTCGGTCACCCTGACCTGGTTGCTGACATTTTGCGAGACGGCGCTGATGGCGCTGATTCCGCTGTTCATCGGCTTTGCGATCGACGGGCTGCTGGCCGACAATGCCGTTGCGCTTCTGCAGCTTGCAGCCATATTGGCGGGTTTGACGGCGGTGGGTGTCGTACGCAGGCTTTATGATACCCGCGCCTATGGAACCATGCGCGTGGAACTCGGCAAGGCTCTGGTCGGACGGGCGGACGGCGTTCCGGTTTCGACCGTCAATGCGAGGCTAGGTATGAGCCGCGAACTGGTCGATTTTCTCGAAGAGGAAGTCCCTGCCCTGCTGAGCGCCGCAGTACAGCTGATTGTCTCAATCATCGTGCTTTTTTCGTTTCACTCCATGCTGTCCTTTGCAGCCGGAGCGGCAGCGGTTCTGATGATCGGCCTCTACGGCATCGTTCACGCGCGATTTTTTCGATTGAATGCAGAGCACAATCATCAGGCTGAGCAACAGGTTGGCATTCTCGAAGCGAAATCTGCCGATGGAATTCTTGCGCACCTGAATGTATTGCGCCGCGTCGAGATCAAGCTCTCGGATACAGAGGCATTCGTCTACGGGGCTATATTTGCGGTGTTGCTCGGATTCATCGTCTTTAATCTTTGGTTCGCCGCAAAACACATCGAAACGAGCGCCGGCACTATTTTTTCAATCATCAGCTATTCATGGGAGTTTGTGGAATCCGCACTGATGCTCCCCATTACATTACAGGGATGGTCACGTCTTTCGGAGATCATGAAACGGATCAACGGGCAGAACTTGAAAGATGCTGGCTGAAGACGCCACTCCCATTCCACTTGAACAGATAAATCTGCTATTCCTTTGATGTTATTGACTGCTTATTTGGACAGAATCTGAAATTCTGGTCCAATAAGTCTGGTAATACTGTGTGCCGAAAAAACCTAAATGAATAAATCTCCATAACATCTGATATAAGAGATTTGAGGGACTAAAGAGTGGGCCTGCGCATATGAAAAGGAAGTTGACGACGATCGTCGCCATGGATGTCGTTGGGTACAGCGGACTTATGGAGGCCAATGAGGAATCGACGCTCCAGAGCCTCAAGCAACTTCGCAAGTCGATAGTTGATCCAGCAGTCGACCGCCATTCCGGGCGTACAATCAAACTGATCGGAGATGGAACACTTGCCGAATTTCCCAGCGCCGTTAATGCCCTTCAATTTGCGATTGACATCCAGAACGGGATTTCGTCCCAGGACGAAGACGATCCGGCGATCCAGCTTCGAATTGGGCTGCATGTCGGTGATGTTATCGTCGAGGATGACGATATTTACGGTGACGGCGTCAACGTTGCGGCCCGGCTGGAAGGCATCGCCGAGCCAGGCGGCATCGTGCTGTCGAAACAGGTTCACGATCACATTGGCGGCAGGATTCCGGTTCGTTTCCAGTCGCTGGGCGAGCAGACCGTCAAGAACATCGCGCGCCCGATCGAAGCCTACAAGGTTGATTTGAGCCGCAGCGGATCCGACGAGACCAGGATCAGGTTCAACAATTTTGAACTGGACGCCGCACGGTTTGAATTGCTGCAGGACGGTAACCGCGTCGCCGTCGAGCCGATGGTCTTTGATCTGGTGCTCTACCTCGCGAAGAACTGCGACCGGACCGTTGGCAAGGACGAGATATTTGCTGAGATCTGGAACAACCGGATTGTCTCGGATGCCGCCTTGAGCAGTCAGATCAAGGCCGCCCGCAAAGTGTTGGGTGACGATGGAACCTCGCAACACACGATCCGCACCATTCACGGCAGAGGATTTCGGTTTGTCGCGCAAATCGAGGACCAACCGACAGACACCCTGTTGAGTCACGCCAGCGCTTTGGAAATAAGGTCGCTCCAGGCGGTCACGACCAAGCCATCGGTGGCGGTGTTGCCGTTCTCAAATCTCAGCGGCGACGCCAATGAGGATTACTTCTCCGACGGCATCACCGAGGACATCACGACGGCGCTTGCCAAAAACCGGTGGCTGACGGTGGTCGCGCGCAATTCCGCCTTTGCATTTCGCGACAGCAGCGACGGCATCAAAACAATAGGTCAGAAACTCGAGGTGGACTACGTTGTCACCGGCAGTGTGCGCAAGGCCGGCAATCGTGTCAGAATATCGGTTCAGGTCGTTGATGCTGAAACAGAATTCAGCGTTTGGGTCGAGCGTTTCGACCGCGATATGGTGGACATTTTCGAACTTCAGGACGAGATCGCCGAAACCCTGTCAGCCCGCATCGAGGCGGAGCTTGGATTGAATGAGCAGCGCAAGGCGGAAAGACGCACGCGCAAAAACCGGGGTTCCTGGGATCTGTATCAACTAGGCGCCGCCGAATTCTACAAATTCACGCCGGAAGCGAACATCAAATGCCAGGAGCTCCTGCGCCAGGCGCTGGAAATCGATCCGGATTTCGCAAGCGCCCATTCAAGGCTGGCCTACGCCATCGTTTTGGGCATGGTATATTTCGATGCACCGCCTGATGACGCCCGCATGGATGAGGCGCTCGCCGCCGGAAAACGGGCGATCGAGCTGGATGATCAGGACGCCAACAGCTTTTTCACCATAGGGCGGGTTTATCTGGCGCGTCGTGAATACGATCTCGCAATCGACGCATTGGAACATGCGCTTGAACTGAACCCATGCCTCGCCGTGACCTATTGCGGGCTGGGTGACTCGCTTGCCTATGAAGGGCGGCTCGACGAGGCGATTGAGCACTTTGAAGTCGCCATACGCCTGAGCCCCCATGATCCGTTCCGGTGGGCATTCTATTCCTATCGCTCACTCGCCCATATATTTCGGGGCGAGTTCAACGATGCCGCATCCTGGGCACGCAAATCGGTGCAGATCCCCAATGCGCAATACTGGGCGAGAGCACATCTTGTTTCAGCACTCGGTCACCTGGGGGATGAAGCACAGGCCAGGGAATCCCTTGAGGAGTTGAAAAAGGTCAAGCCGGAGTTTTCGATCGATTTTGCGAAAGAGCATCTCTTCTATCTCAAGCGCGAAGATCAGATCGACATGTATCTGAAAGGTCTGAAGTTGGCGGGTGTCACATAGGAACAGGCGGCGTTGCCGGATGAAAACAACGCCGCCCGGCAAGATTCAGTCCTCGCCATATCCGTCAAACAGCGCCGTCGACACATAACGTTCGGCAAAGCTCGGCAGCACCGTCACCACGGTTTTACCCTTCATCTCGTCACGCGCGGCGATACGCATTGCACAGGCAAGCGCTGCACCTGAGGATATGCCGCCAGGAATGCCTTCAACGACGGCAAGACGGCGGGATGTCTCTATCGCTTCTTCATTGCCGACCAGCAGCACTTCGTCGATGAGATCGGTGTCGAGAACATCCGGAACAAAACCCGCGCCGATGCCCTGGATCATGTGCGGTGAATGTGTGCCACCTGACAGAACCGGGCTGTTTTCCGGCTCCACCGCGATCACCTTGACGTCTGGCTTGCGTTCTTTCAGCACTTCCCCGACACCGGTCAAAGTGCCGCCGGTTCCAACGCCAAGGACAATTGCGTCGATGACGCCATCCGTATCTCGCCAGATTTCCTCCGCGGTCGTACGGCGATGGATGTCCGGGTTGGCGGGATTGCCGAACTGCCAGGGCATCACCGCCTTGTCGGTGGCGGCGATAATTTCCTTGGCCTTGTCGATGGAGCCGCCAATACCCTTCTCCTTGGGCGTGAGAACGAGTTCGGCGCCGAGAAACTTCATGAGTTTGCGCCGCTCGATCGAAAAGCTGTCCGGCATTGTCAGAATGCACCTGTACCCCTTGGCGGCGCAGGCAAAGGCAAGCCCGATGCCGGTGTTGCCGGATGTGGGCTCGACAATCACACTGCCGGGACCGATCGTGCCGTCAGCTTCCATGGCTTCCAGCATCGCCACGGCAATCCGGTCCTTGACACTCGCAATGGGATTGAAAAACTCCAGCTTGGCGAGCACCTCGGCCTGACATCCGTTTTCCGCGGCAAGTTTTCCGATCCGCACCAACGGCGTATTGCCGATGGTTTCCAATATGCTTTTGTAAACCCTGCCGCGGCCGGGTTTGTCGAATGAAAGGCGCGTTGTGTCTTGAACACTCATGTCTGATCTCCTCAATTCTTGGGATTGGTGGCGCTAATCACCCAGGAAGAACTGTCCATGACGATACCGTCGGACGACAGTTTCTGCTGGTTGATGGCATGCGCCAGTGCCCGTTCTATTTGCTCGCGCATCTCCTCGGCTTTTTCTCCCGCTTCTCGAAACACCTCTCCCGCCGGTCCGATTGCCAGCTGAAAAGCGATGGCGTCGGCAACATTGTTACCTACCAAAACAGGTGCGTCTACCCGCGTCAGTTCGATATTCTCGTAGCCGGCCGATTTCATCATCGCCGTGACCGTTTCGGGATTCGACATCGAAAACGGGCCCGGACCGCATGTCTGCGCGTCTTCGCTCGGCTGCGGCAGGAATTCAAGGACAATGTCCTTGGCCATGGAAAGCCACGGATTGTCGGCGCGGTTGCGCCAGACGATATGGACCATACGTCCACCGGGTCTGAGCGCCGTGCGCATATTGCGCAGACCGGCAACCGGATTGGCAAAGAACATGGTGCCAAAGCGGGCAAACACGAAATCGAAGGCAGTCGACGGCAGCGCGATCTCGGCGTCACCGCGCATAAAACTGATGTTCTTCACGCCTCTTTCCCAGGCGTCCTGTCTAGCGTGGGCGAGAAACGCATCGCAGCAATCCAGACCGACCACCTCGCCTTCGGGTCCGACAAATTGCGAGAGCTGTATGGCGGTGTCGCCAAACCCGCAGCCGACATCCAGCACCCGGTCTCCACGGTGAACCGGCAAGGATGGAAAGACGGCAGCGCTGTGCTGGTTCAGCCCGCCGACCAGAATGTGTTTGAACTTTATGAATTTGGGCGCAAGAACCGTGTTCCAGAACTGCACAAAGTCAGTGTCTTCAATTGGCTCCGGCAGGGTTTTCAATGCGGTATTCATGATCTCAATTCCCTCTGTTTCCGCTCAAATTGGCGTGAGAGAAAACTATCCCCGGTCACCGGTCCAAGCTTGCAAAGCGCGTGAGGGAAATATGGGGATTGTCTGAAGATCTGTTGGAAAATCGCACATCAGCACTGTTTTAGCCCGAATTGCGCTGGGGACACCGCACCGTCAACAGGAATGTACCGAATTGCAGTCCGCCGGATTCACTGCTCTATTTTCATACCATCAAATTACTCCAATATCTTTTGGATCGCTCCGTATCCAATTGCACTTTTTCTGAAATGGATACCGGCCTGTCTTCCGGGCAGGCCCTGCAGGGTCGGCCGGACGACCAAACCCTCTTTTTCAATCCTCTGCGCCAACTGGAGCGGCGCCGACATGACAAAATTTCCCCGTCGGACCAACTGAAGACCAGGGGCGAATGACGTTGTTCGCACATCAATCGTTGGTGCAATCGCGGCTTTCGGCACGCAGTATTTCCGGATCGTCCGCTCTGTCTCGGGATCAACCGCAAAGATCACCCAATTGTAGTCCCTCAGTTTGGAATGATCGATACGGTCGCTGTAGATATGCCGTTACTCGCGGGACATCTTCTTTAATCTCCCATTTTGGGAAAGAAGGAGATGTTCATGAGCAAGGATCAACGCGAGATTCAGCGCAAGTTACGAATACTTCGGCACGCTGAAGAGATCGGCCACGTGGCCAAGACTTGTCGGTATTTTGGGATAGGTCGCGCCAGTTTCTATCGTTGGCGTAAAGCCTACGCTGAGCGAGGCGAAGCAGGCTTGATCAATGCACTACCCATCCCAAAATGGCACGCCAATAGAACACCGCCCGAGCGCGAAGAAAAGGTGCTGTATCTTCGTCGCAAATACCATCTCGGTCCGATG
>JAAEOH010000410.1 GCA_024244645.1 Hyphomicrobiales bacterium | reverse complement strand
GGACCGTGTTGCATAGGTCGAGAATTAGCCGGAACGCGCCCTTACCCATGAATAGGATCAGGTGACTGCCTCGAATTCGGGACGGCCAAGCTCGGTCATTTTGTTGAGAACGTTGACGGCAATCCTGACTTCCGTCTTCTGGTTTTCAAAACTCCGTGCTTTCAGTTTTGGCCCGATGACACCTTTCCAGCGACCCATCTGCGCTTCCGCCCGACTGCGCTGATTGTAACCGCTGCTGGATTGCCAGGCTAGGCGGCCGTGGGTTTGTATCGCAACAATATGGCGGTCTCGAAGCGATGGATCATGCACCAATTGCGAGCTTGGGATGGCGTTCTTCGGAGGCGGGATGATGACCTCTACGACGCCCCCGAAGCGCGCTTTGAGTAGATTTCTGGTTGGCGCTCCGTCGTAAGCGCCGTCCGCGAGAAACCGAGAAACAGGCGCGTCGACCTGATCCAGCAGCCCGGGCAAAGCTGTCGAATCGCCAACGTTATCCAGTGTCAGATCCGCGCAGACGATCTCACCGGTCAAAAGGTCGAGACCAAGGTGCAGCTTGCGCCAGGACCTGCGCTTGGCTTTTGTTTTATGCTTTTCCCGCAACCACTCGCCTTCGCCGAATATCTTCAGCCCGGTACTATCGACCACCAGATGGACCGGCTCACTTCTTCGGGTTCGAGGCTTTACGGGAAGGCTCAATCCTCGACCACGGCGTGACAGGGTTGTGAAATCCGGCACGGAAATATCCAAACCCATCAACCCCACTATGCCCCGCATCAGCCCTTGTGTCTGGCGCAACGGCTGCTTGTAAACCAAGCCCAACGTCAGGCAAATGGTGATCGCCATATCCGAATATCGTTGCTGACCACCGCGTGACACCCGGCGGGGCGCAGTCCAAAGTTCGAGCGCGTCAGCGTCGATCCAAACGGTCAGATCACCTCGCCGCCGAAGGCTTTCATTATACTCGGCCCAGTTTGTCACCCGATATCGCTTCTTCGCAAACTTGTGCCGCCGGGCGGCGTTGAACTTATGCGGCATCAGGGAAATCCGGACTGCTGACAAAATGCTCTGTTATCAGACCAACCCAAACCCGTGCAACAACGCCGGTTGAATGGTAAAGCGAGTTGCATGTCCACCAATGGCTGGTGGATACAGGTTAGACAAATGGATATTGAAGAACACAGGATTCGGGAAATTGATAATCTAATACAGTATTGTATAGATGGCGACTCGGACGGCGGCTCGGACTTCCTCAAACCGTTAGATTCCTTGATTGAAAAGTTAACTTTTGGAGAAATAGAAGAACTAATTAATCACTTTAAAAAAATGAACAAGTACCATCATGTGGGCGTTGTTGCACGGGTTTGGGTTGGTCTGATAACAGAGCATTTTGTCAGCAGTCCGGATTTCCCTGATGCCGCATAAGTTCAACGCCGCCCGGCGGCACAAGTTTGCGAAGAAGCGATATCGGGTGACAAACTGGGC
>JAAEOH010000409.1 GCA_024244645.1 Hyphomicrobiales bacterium | reverse complement strand
GAAGCCTTCAAATTCTAACTGTTCGCGGATACAGTGTGTTTGCATCGGACCCCGTCCATGAACCTGGTAAATCTTTGTTGCAAAAGAATTTTCTCAGATTCTTGGGGCCGATGCACCCATTACTTTGAGAAATCCGGGCTAGCTGCTCGATGACCGCCGTGCAGGCCGACATGCCGGAGGAAAACAGCAGCGACTCGTTTGCGCCTTCCAGCTCGGCAATAACCGCCTCGGCCTGCGTCGTCGTCTGGCTGCCGTCGCGGCGGTACCAGTAGGGTTTGCGCACCTCGTAATTCTCGTCCCGCGCATAGGTCGCTGTCGGCTGGATGGCGGGGATGACGGCGCCGGTTTCAGCCTCGACATAATGCAGCGCCTGCGCCGTGCTGGTTTGAACGGAAGGTTTGCGGTTGCGGCCGTCGGTCATGGTTGGTCCGGTTTATCTCTGTTGGAAAGCGGGCAACATTGCACGCGTATCGCCAGGAATAAGGGGCTGAATTCAGGCCACTCTCCCCTGCCCCGGCAACGCCTTCCCCTTGACAAGCAGGGCCATGCAACGGCTAGGCTTGCCGCTTCAAAACCCGGGAGGCATCAATGACAACAATCAAGGCCTGGAACGAGGTGGCGGCGCGGCTGATCGACGTCGCCATGGGGCGCACGCCCGCCGATACCGTCATTCGCGGCGGCAAATGGGTCAATGTGCATTCCGGCGAGATTATTCCGGACACAGACATCGCCATAACCGAAGGCCGCTTCGCCTATGTCGGGCCGGACGCCACCCATGCGATCGGCGATCCCACAAAGGTCATCGACGCGAGCGGCCGCTACCTGGTGCCGGGCCTGTGCGATGCGCATATGCATGTGGAAAGCGGCATGGTGACGGTCACCGAATTTGCCCGCGCCGTCATTCCGCACGGCACCACCTCGATGTTCATCGACCCGCACGAGATCGCCAATGTGCTCGGCCTGCCGGGCGTCAAACTGATGCATGACGAGGCGGTCGACCTGCCGATCAACGTGCTGGTGCAGATGCCTTCGTGCGTGCCTTCGGCTCCGGGGCTGGAACACGCCGGCGCCGAGCTCGGAGTCGACGAGGTGAGCGAGGCGATGGGCTGGGAAAACATCATCGGCCTTGGCGAGATGATGAACTTTCCGGGCGTTGCGCATAATGATGCGAAAATGCTCGGCGAAATCGCCGCGACGCAAGCCGCCCACAAGACCGTTGGCGGGCATTATGCCTCGCCGGATCTCGGCCTGCCCTTCCACGGCTATGTCGCCGGCGGGCCGGCGGACGACCATGAGGGCACCCGCAAGGAGGACGCCATCGCCCGCGTGCGCCAGGGCATGCGCGCCATGCTGCGGCTGGGCTCGGCCTGGTACGATGTCGCGCCGCAGGTGAAAGCCGTCATCGAGGACGGCATCGACCCGCGCAACTTCATCCTGTGCACCGATGACAGCCATTCCGGCACGCTTGTCCATGACGGCCACATGAACCGGGTGGTGCGCCACGCCATCGCGCAGGGGCTCAAACCCGTCACCGCCATCCAGATGGCGACGCTGAACACGGCCGAGCATTTCGGCATGGAGCGCGAGCTCGGCTCGATCACGCCCGGCCGTAGAGCCGACCTGATCCTGTCATCGGATCTCGCCAGCCTGCCGGTGGAAATGGTGATTGCACGCGGCAAGGTTCTGGCCGAAGACGGCGCGCTGACCGCCGAGATCGCTTATCGCGGCTATCCGGATTTCGCCAAGGATACGGTGAAGCTCGGCAAGCAACTGACGGCGGAGGATTTCGCCATCGCCGCGCCGGAGGGCGCGGCGCAGGTGCGGGCGCGCGTCATCGGGGTGATCGAGAACCAGGCGCCGACCAAGGCGCTGGAGGCGGAGTTGAGCGTTGCCGGCGGGCTGGTGCAGATGGACCGTGCGAAGGACGTCTGCCAGATTGCCCTCGTCGAGCGGCACCGGGGCACCGGCGCGGTGGTGGGCGGCTTCGTCTCGGGCTTCGGTTACGACACCGACTGCGCCGTCGCCTCCACCGTTGCCCATGACAGCCACCACATGATCGTCGTCGGCACCAACCGCGACGACATGGCGCTGGCGGCCAACCGGCTGGGCGCCGTCGGCGGCGGCATCGTGGTCTTTTCAAAGGGCAAGGAGCTGGCGCTGGTGGAACTGCCGATCGCCGGCCTGATGGCCGACGAACGCGCCGAGGTGGTCGCCGGCAAGGCGCAAAAGATGGTCGAGGCCATGGCCGCCTGCGGCTGCACATTGAACAACGCCTATATGCAGCACTCGCTGCTGGCACTGGTGGTGATCCCGGAAATCCGCATTTCCGATGTGGGGATTATCGACGTGACGCGGTTTGAGGAGGTGGGGTTGTTTGTTTGAGGGGGGTGTGGATATCGAACAACAGGCTTCCGTAAATCAAAAAAGAGCTGTCGCATAGTAGAGACAATCTTGAGTTTTGATGCTCTTAGTCCTGTCCAGTGCACTAGCATGAGCTGTGTTCTTGCAATTGTCGATGCCATCTTCGGTCAGCCAGGTTCGGATAACCAGTTCTTCGGTTTGAATGCGATGGGTAGTGCTTGCGGCTAGTAGACTTGCTCGACCGACTACATCCTGTTTACCGATTCCGTCGTAAATTTCGCGAATGGATGCGTGGTTGCGTTGGTTACGAGTACGAATGCCCCTCGTCGAACCGCCCGCAAAACGACATCTCGAAGTCTCAATTGATCTGACCAAGAGAATATTTTGTCGTTGTATTTCAGAAAACCGTTGAAGTTATGTTTGACTGTGTAAGGGGGATCGACGAACACAAAATCATTCGGTCCAGTACCATCAAGCGTTGCTTCGAAGTCCTGGCAGAGAATATCGGCTCCTAATAGGGCGCGACTGGTGCCATGAAAGTCATCATTTGCGAGGACCACATTGGTCTTGGTACCAATCGGAACATTGAATTCGTTCTTCCGATTTACTCGGTACAATCCGTTCCAGCACGTGTCCAGCCCCATTTTCATGTGCCAGTTTCTGAAACGGTTTCTGGTACTGGTGCACGCATGTCTAGGGCGTGATGCGGGCGTATGTGGTTGTACTGCCTGAGCCACTGATTAATGACAACCTGGGCCTGTTTTGTGGTG
>JAAEOH010000408.1 GCA_024244645.1 Hyphomicrobiales bacterium | reverse complement strand
TGCGAATAGCACAAAAAAGAACAATCGAAGAAGCATGGCGATATGTCGGCGAACTCGTCGGATCAATCAAACCAACCGAGTGCGCAAACTACCTCAAAAATGCCGGATATGCTTCCGTCTAAAGGTGACAGACTCTAGTTGGAACAAGAAAACCGCGCCGTATTCAACGACGCGGTTTGCAGAATTCTCTAAATGGTCGTCGGGAACCGGTTCAGACGGAACCGCTGATCCAGCTCGACAATGCCGATTTCGGCGAGGCACCCACCTTGATATCGGCCACTTCGCCGCCCTTGAACATGGCAAGGGTCGGAATGGAACGCACGCCGTACTGGGCGGCGATATCCGGGTTTTCGTCAATATTGACCTTGGCGACCTTGATCTTGCCTTCCATTTCGGAAGAGATCTCTTCCAGGCTCGGCGCAATCATCTTGCAGGGGCCACACCACTCCGCCCAGAAATCAACCACCACCGGTTCGGCGGCCTCAAGTACTTCCGACTGAAAATTGGATGTGTCAACCTTAACGGTGGCCATCGTTGAAGCTCCTTCGTATTCGGTTTGCCGGCAGGAAGACTGCGGGCGTCGCAAACATTTTAGTTGTTGCTAATATCTGGTACCCGGTACGTGATTTCAAGGATCGTTATGTCACTTTGTTGTCAAACGGCGCAATGATCTTTCCGCAAGCCCTCATTGACGCGATTCCTGTTCCAGGATCGCCAGAGCGTCCTCCAGCATCGTCTCCGGAAGCGGAACCAGGGCCGGTGCTTCCGTATAAAGCAGCGCCGCCTCGACGCTCTTGCCCGGATAGAGCGGCTGCAGAAGGGCGCGATAGAGCGCCAGCTGAATGCGGTAGATCAACGGGACGTCCGTTGCGGACACGACCGGCGGCCGGTTGGTCTTGTAGTCGACGATCAGGACGCGATCATCGGTGACCGCGATACGGTCGAGACGTGCCGATATCGCCCGCTCACTGCCGGCGACGACAAGGGTTCCCATAACGGAGACTTCCGCCTGGCTGCCAGGTTCGAAACAGGCGTAAAAGGCTGAATCACAAAGGATTTCAAGAACAGAGGACAATATCGCGTCGCGTTCGTGTTGCGGCCATTCACCGATCGTGCGCTCCAGATACCGGCTCGCCGCCGCCTCTCGCTCCTGTGGTCCGACACCGGGCAAAAGCTGCAACAGGCGGTGAACGATGCGACCACGCTCCAAGGGCCGGCCATCGGATTGGGGCTCGTCAAAAAGCGGCGAACGTGTGGAGGCGGCACCGGTATCGGGATCAATAATGACGCCCGCGGCGGACGGCGCCAATGGTCTCGGCAGGCGCTCCGGCGAACGCAAAGGCTGCTTGAGCGCAATCGGAACAGCCGGCTGCTCCACAGCGCCCGGACCTTCGGTTTGCGCACCGAAATCCTGTTCCCGCTCGGACACCGAAAAACGAAATCCTTGCCAATTCTGGCCGGAAACCTCGTACTCCCTCACCACACAGGAAGCATGCGCGCCAAGTGATTCGGTTATCATGGCGTGCCAGTGGCGATAGGCCGGGGTCCGCAGACCATGGTAGCCGCAGATGATCAGCCGGTCGGCTGCACGGGTCATGCCGACATAAAGCAGGCGCCGGTATTCATCTTCGGATGCCGCCAGAATATCATCCTTCAGACCCTCTGTTGTCGCGTTGGAGATGGATTTTCCCGGCACCCACAGAACCGCAGGCGGCAGGGGTCCAACGGTTTTTTCGAGCGGCAGCTCCCGCAATTTCGGCATATGCAGGGTTTCCGCCGGCTTGCCACCCGAATCGACCAGGAAAACCAGCGGCGCTTCCAGACCCTTCGATGCATGAACTGTCATGATGCGGACCTCGTCGCGGCCCTGTTCGAGTTCGCGCTTGATTTCCGGCGAGCGCGCTTCGAGCGTCGTCAAAAACGCCTGCAGGCCGGGAAGTGCCGTTGTTTCCTGCTCCAGGGCAAAGCTGAGGAATTCATCGAGTATGTCGCTTGCCTCGCTGCCGAGGCGGGCGAGGAATTTTGCCCTTCCACCGTCACGACCAAGAATGCGGGCATAAAAGTCGAAAACCGGCATGCGGTCAGCGCGCGCCAAAAGCTGCGCAATGTATTTGTGTGCGTCGGCCCAGCGACCGCCCTCCGAATTGGCCAGACCGGCGAGCCGGCCAAACACGCTTTCACTCTCAGGCCGCCGGCCGGCAAGGTGAAATAGGTCATCTTCGTCGAAACCGAACAGCGGGCTTTTCAGAAGCGCGCAAAGCGAAAGATCGTCGCCTGGTAAAAGCATGACGCGGCCAAGCGCCATCAGATCCTCGACGGCAATATGCTCGACCAGACGGAGCCGGTCCGCACCGGCGACGGCAATATGGTTGCGCTTGAGCTCACGCATCAGGGCCGCGACAAACCCGTCGCGTTTTCTGACAAGGACAAGAATATCGCCCGCCGTCAGCGGCCGTTGACGGCCCTTTTCGACGATGGTTTCACCCTCGTCCAGCCAGCGGCGGACCGTTGTCGCCACCCGGCGGGCAAGTATCGCGGGTGGGGCGGATTCCGGCGTTGCGTCAAACGGCGCTTTCCAGTCCTCATGATCATCGGCCGATTGTTTGCCGATCATCTCCCAGACATCAACACAACCGGGTTCACGTGCACGGTAGGATGCATGGGTGATGGCATCATCGTTCGACGACAGCCCCTTGCGATTGCTTTCGGATGAAAAGACCGCATCAACCGCTGAAAGCACATCCATTGTCGAGCGGAACGAAAGATAAAGATTGAGCGGATCGAAACGTTTTTCCGCCGCAAATGCCCGTTTGCCCATGTCCCGCCCGGTTTGCATGAAGAGCTCCGGGCGGGCGCCCTGAAAAGAATAGATCGACTGCTTTTCGTCACCCACAGCGAAGAGAGTACGGGTATCATTGCGCGATGTTTTGCCGGCAAAGAATTCTTCCGTGAGCTTGATAATGACCGCCCACTGGTCGGGGCTGGTGTCCTGCGCTTCGTCGACCAGAATATGATCGATGCCCTGATCGAGCTTGTAATGCACCCAGGGTCCCGCCCCGTCGCGCCGCAGCAGGCTGGCGGTGCGGGTGACGAGGTCTTCGAAATCCAGCGTACCGCTGAGGCGTTTCAACGCCTCGTAGTCATGATCAAGCCGCTTGGCCAGAACCAGGGCGGCATCTGTGGCCTTGAGCATGCGCAGCGTGCGCAGCCGGTCCGCTACCGCATGGATATGCAGCGCGGCATCGTCCAGTTTTTCGCCGATTTCCGGAAAAACCTTGACCACCTTGGCCGACGCGGCCCTGTTGAAATTGCGCGGCTGACCGTCCTGCTTCAAAAAGACATCGACGAGAAGTGTGAAGCGTTTTTGCGGATCGTGTTCAGCACCGGCGGCAATGATGTTTTCAGATGTCGATTTCGGCGTTGCGGCGGATTGGCCAAGCGCCGCCGACCGGTAGGCTGCAAGATCTTCGGCAGAAAGCGAGGGCAGGGGCCACGCCTGCTCAAAACAACCCCGCTCGCTCTCATCTGGCGACAGTTGCAATGCCTTGCGCAGCACCGGCTCGACACCACCAAGCCGCTCAACAGCGGCAAGAAACCGGCGGATTGGCTGTCGCTTGCGCACCAGATCGCCAAAGAGCTCATCCATGCCCCATTCGCCGCCCGCCTCGAGCACTATTTCGAAGGCTTCGGCAAGTTGCCGGTCGGAACCGTCAGCAACACTGGACAACAGTGACTGACGCGACTCTGCCAGCATGCGTGCGGCAGTGGCGTCGTCCATCACTTCGAAATGGCCGGCGACATTGGCTTCCAGCGGGAACTGATGGAGCACAGCCTCGCAGAAGGCGTGAATGGTCTGGATTTTCAGCCCGCCCGGGGTCTCAAGCGCGCGGGCAAATAGCTGTCGGGCAAAACCCAGACGCTTGGCCTCCGGCCGCGCGCCTTCCAGTTCAGCGATCATTTCGGCAAGAGATTCGTCGTCCAGCGCGGTCCATTCCGCCAACCTGTCAAAAAC
Organism: Hyphomicrobiales bacterium; assembly: GCA_024244645.1. GTDB lineage: Bacteria > Pseudomonadota > Alphaproteobacteria > Rhizobiales > Rhizobiaceae > Hoeflea_A. Next base: position 61,653 of record JAAEOH010000408.1, on the reverse strand, counting down.
GCGGTTGGCCATTTCCGAAGCGGCGGCCCTGGTGTAGGTCAGGCACAAAATGGCCGCCGGGCGACAACCCGCAAGCAACAGCCTGATAACCCGCTGCGACAGCACGTGGGTCTTGCCCGATCCGGCGTTAGCGGAAACCCAGGCGGACCGCTGGGGATCGGATGCAAGTGCCTGCTGGCGTGTCGTCCAATCGATATCGCGTTCGACAAAATCCCCGGTATCGGGCGGCGGGACATCGGACATCAAGCATCGCCCCCATCAGCATCGCCGGCATCGGCTGAAGACCATTCGCGAACCCGGGCAAGATGATCGTAATCATGGCCGTAATGCGCGGCGCTTTCGGGAATCACCTGCGATGCGAAACCGATGTTGCCATTTGCAAATGCGGCAATCAGATCGTTCAAGCGTTCGATGGATTCATCGCCGAGTTCAGCGGCGGATTTGGTATCATCATAACCGCGGACACCACCTTCGATCCGGTCAACCTTAAGCACCTCTTCCGGTTTAAGGCGCACATAAGCGAGGCTGGCGGGTTCAAGCCGCCCGACATCGGCAAATGCACCGGCGCGCAGGGCTGCCGCTTCGAGCGGTAATTGCGGGTCGAGCAGGGTCCAGGCCTGCTTGCGGCTCGGTGACGAGCCTGTCTTGTAGTCGAGTAGCTCTGCCTCGCCGCCGGCAAGGACATCGATCCGGTCGGCAATTCCCGACAGCGTTATTCCGGTGCTTTGCAACTGCATTTTTGCGCGGCATTCTGTAAACCGCGCCGTCACGGCGCTTTCCCGGCTTTGTTCCCAGTCGACGAACGCCACGGCGATTCTGTCGAACTGCATGCGCCAGACAAGGCCGACGTAGTCAGGCAGATTTTCGCAGTCAAACTCAGTTTTGGCGATTTCGTGCAGGCGGCCGGCTGCATCGGGCATTGAAAGATCCGGGTTCTTTGCAATGAAACGCTCCAGGATCCGGTGATAAAGCGTGCCCCGTTCGGCCGGACCGGGATCGCGGATCAGGGCTTCCGGCGGATCGAGTTTCAGCACGCGCTTGGCGTATACCGCATAGGGGTCGCGTCGAAGCGTGCGTATTTCGCTGAAGGAATAGCGTTTGGGCTGCAGCTCAGCAGGCGGTTTTGGCGCTGGCCTGGTGGCAAGCTGCGTATCGGGCCGCTCATCGAGCATGGACGCCCAGTGAATATATCTGTTGCCGCGTGCGCGAAGCCGTTCGGTTTCGTCGTTTCCAATCACCGCGGAAAGCCGTTGCAGCCACCGGGACGCGACCGTTGGCGCATTGGCCGATCGCGCCGCCCTGCTCAAAATGACGTGGTCGGCACCAAGACCCATCTGGAAATCATGGGCGGCGAGACCAATCCTGCGCTCCGGCGTGTCAAGACCGATTGCTGTCTTCATCGCCCGCGACAAAAACGGATCGCCTGCCACATTGCTTGGCCAGGTGCCCTCATTGAGACCGGCAAGGATCAGCGTATCGACATGCTGGAGCCGCGCTTCGAGTACGCCCCAGATGAAAATATGCGGATGCCCGCCGGCGCGCGGCTTGACCAGTTCGCCGGCTATTAATGCCGGAATCATGGCCGCCCAGTCGGCCCCATTGCAGGAGAATCCCGAGCGATTTTCCATGATCGAAGCAAATAGAGAGGCAAGCTTTTCGCCGGCTTCATCACCCCAGAGCGCCGCCAGGCTGCCGTTTTCGTCGCGGGCCAGGATTTCGAGGAGCTGCGCGGTCAGCCGTGCCCAGTCGGAAACTGCAGCCTCCCGGGTTTCCAACAGTGGACTAAAAGCGGTTTGCAGGCGCGCAGCCAAGTCTCTCGCCAGCGTCACATCGTCATCGGTCAGCCGCTTTTGCCAATGGGGCGCGTGGTTCGCATTATCCCCGCGTGCGGCCAGCTTCGTTTCAAGAAGATCCGCCAGTGCCGCGATATCGGTATCGCCCGCACCACCACGCAGCGCAACCCGCTCGACAATGCGCGCAGCCTTCCTGGCCGCACCGGCCGTCCTATCGAGGCGCATCAGCGGATGTTTCATCAGACCGACAAGCGCAACGGTCTTTTCTCCACCGAACGCGCTCTGCAACAGCAGCTGCAGTAATGTGCCCTGCAAGCTGAGCGCCAGAAAGGCGCCACCCGAATCGTTGGCCTCTATGCCGAAACGGCGCAATTCGACCGTGACCCGTCTTGCCAGGTTCCTGTCCGGCGTCACCAGCGCAACATGCTGCGGCGGTTGATCAGCCGTCGTGCTGTCTCCTTGCGGCGGCCGGTCGGCGGCAAGGCGCATCGCAGCGGCAATGGCATGCGCCTCCTCACGCTCGTTGGCGGCTTCAATGAGCTCGACCGTTGCGAATGCGCGGGCGGCGTCTCCGGGTGGGATTGCCTGAGAAGCCCACTGTGCGGTGGCTTCCGCCGGCATCAGGGCCGTCGATACCAGCATATTGCGCATTTCGGTCTGCCCGCCAGCCCGGCCGAGTTTTACAATATCGGCCCTTTGCGCATGCAGGCCGCGCAGCAGGACATGCAAACCGTATTGTGGATGTGAACAGATAGCCGGATCGATCAGCTCCGGGTCCTTGCCGCCTACGAGCTCCCAGATTGTATCATCCAGTGCCGTATCGAGGCCCGGCAAGACAACCGCGCCCTGATCCAATGCAGCAACCACTTTCATCATTTCGGCGGTGGCGGGGATCGATCCGGTGGAGCCGGCGACAATTACCGGTCCCGAGGGTGGATTTTCAGACAGGCGCGCGGCTTCCGACAGAAGTATGGCGTTGCGGTGGGCCGCCGGATCCGCGCGGTCCAGTTCTGTCAGCCTTGCCGGCCAGAAGGAGGATGCGATTTTCAAAAATTCAAGCGTCAACTGCCACCAATGGGCGTAATCGTCTCCGACCAGGTCACTGAGCGCAGACCAGGGCCGGTTTCCCGTCTCCATCGCCTCCAGAAGCTCGGCCAGGCTGCAGGCCAGCCACACGGCATCCGCCGGATTGGCGGGCGCAATCAACCGGTTGTCGCCGTGAAAATCCGATACGCTCTTTGGCAAATTCTGTTTCCACAGCATGATGAGCTGTGCCAGCTCCAAAAGTCTTTCTGTTTTTGCGACGGGCGGAACCAGATCAAGCAGCGCCGGCTGATCCTCTTCCAGAAAACCGGCATCGTCGTCGTTTTCGCCAAGTGTGCGGATGGTCGGCAGGATCGCCGCCTTGCGACCGATGAAATCGACAAATTCGGACCGCAATGCGCGGCTCGCGCGCCTCGTCGGCACGTAGATCGTGGCGGTCGACAGTAAAAGCGGATTGTCCGCCTGGTGCCGAAAACCCTCGATCAGTTCACCATCGCATAGAGACCGGGCCAGCTGGTGCAGGAACGGCACGCCGGGGTCGATGGTGAACAGCCGGGGCGTTGTCATGGCGACATATCCGACTGCTTTCGGCCTTCAAATGCGCGCATTGCAGTTTCGGCCTGGTCTATCGCTCCGGGCGTTCCAACCGTCAGCCACAGGCCCCGCATCGGTGCCCCAAAAAGCCTTCCTGCAGCAATCGCCTCGTCAAAACATCGGTTGAGCGAAAAAGGGCCGATGGGTGCAGCGTCAAAAATCCACGGGCTGAGAATGGCAGCGCCCGCATAGATAACCGGGTGGCGGGATTTGCGGTCATAGCGCGTCAGCCTGCCGTTGCCGTCCATGAGAAAATCGCCTGCAGCATCATAGCCGACGGCCTGATCGGGCGATACGGTCAGAAGCAATATATCCATTTCCGCCGGATTCCAGGCAGCAGACAGCAAAGCAAGGTTGGTGTGCGGCGCAAGATCCGGTTCGAGCCAGAACGTGTCGGCATTGAGGATGAATAAGTCATTTTGACCCAACAGCGGCAGCGCGTTGACAATGCCACCACCCGAATCGAGCAACTGCTCCGTCTCGTCTGAGATGCGCGCATGGCAGCCCGGTCGGTTTTCCAGATGCTCAATGACCTGGCCGGCGAGATGATGCACATTGACAACGACGTTCGCGATGCCTTCTCGTTCGAGGCTGTCGAGCGCGTAGTCAACCATCGGTTTGCCGCCGACCGACACAAGCGATTTGGGCAACGTGTCGGTGATCGGTCGCATTCGTATGCCGAGGCCGGCTGCAAGGATCATGGCTGTGTCGGGCATATGGCTCGTCGGCTTTCCCTATGATTCGCTCAGTGCGATTCCAGCCTTTGTGTAGCAGTCATGCAAGGGTTGGAGAACAGGATGGACAAGCGCGTGGCGCAAATAGGCCTCAATGCGCGGCAAATGGCGGATGTAACCGGGTTTGCCGTCGCGCTGCCTGAGGCGCACAAATAGCCCCAGGATCTTCGTCGCCCGCTGGGCCTGCATGATGGCGAGGGCTTCACGAAAGGCGGACGGGTCAAAACCAGGATCGTCCTTGCGGGCTTTTTCATAGCGTGCGACCAGGAGTTCCTGCAGCTCCGGATCAACCGTTATCCTGGCATCGTGCACGAGCGATGCCAGATCATAGGCCGCCGGTCCGATCATGGCGTCCTGAAAATCAATCAGCCCAAGCCTTTCAATGCCCTTTCTGCCAGCCTGCCACAGCAGGTTGGGTGAATGAAAATCACGCAGAACCAGGCTGTTTTCAGCTCCAGACAGACGATCGATCAATCCAGTCCAGCAATGGCGAAATTGTTCCTTGACATCGCGATGCGGCTCCCGGCCCTGCAGATGCCGCAGGTACCAGACAGGCAAAAGGTCGACCTCGATCATCATCGCATCCCGGTCAAAGGGCGGAACTTCATGCGTCGAGCCGTCAGGCAATGCCATTTTATGAGGTATTTCAGTGCGATGCAGGGCGACGAGGCAGTCGATTGCCGCTTCCCAGCGCGCAATGACAGGCCTGCCGTCGCGGTCGGCAATGCCCTGCCTGCCGAGATCTTCAAGCAGCAGGAAACCGGCATCGAGATCCTGCGCAAAGATCTGCGGCGTGTGGAAACCGTTTTGCCGCAGAAAGCCGGCGAGCGCGACAAACGGACGGACATCTTCGGCCACATGGGCAATCTGGGCGTATCGCTTGCCGTTCTTTAATACGGGACCGATCAGCCGTTCCGGCGCGTTCATCAATATCCGGGCGGCCGCGTCGCCTGTATGGATGATTTCATAGGCACGGGTGGAAGCATCGCCCTGATAGTGCCGCCGATCGGCATCGGTACAACCGGATTGCTCCATGAAGCTGCGGATCTCCAGCGAGCGCCGGATCCTTTCCATCACCTCCTGCGGGCCGGATATGTCCACCCGCCGTCCGTCACCTTCTTCTTTGAGGCGGATCGACACAGCGTTGTCCGGCAGATGGCCGGCCGCTCGTTCAGGCCATTCGATCAGAGCCACGCCGTCTTCGAGGGCCTCGTCGAGGCCAAGTTCGACGAGTTCATCCGGATCGCCGATGCGGTAGAGATCGAAATGGGCCACCCGAATGCGCAATTCGTAGGTCTGCACCAGGGTAAATGTCGGGCTCGGGACGTCGAAACCGGGATCCTCGGCAATACAGCGGATCAGCGCGCGCGCCAGTGTCGACTTGCCGGCTCCAAGATCACCGTAAAGCGCCAGGCAATCGCCGGGCAGGAGGGCAAGCGCCAGATCCTGACCGAAACGGTCGGTCGCACGTTCGTCTTTCAGAAAAATGTCGGTCGGCGGGCGGGCCAAGTCAGATGCGCCTATTCTGCCGCCTGTGATGGAAGCGGCGGGGTGTCGGGCAATCGGCAGACGACGCGTGTACCGCTTCCTTCGTCGCTGCTGACGGTTACGCTACCGTTGTGCAGGCTGACGAAGCTGTCAACAATGGAAAGGCCGAGACCCGCGCCACTGCGTCGACCGGTGCCATTGTGCGCTTCGAACCTGTTGAAGACCGTTTTGAGAACATCACCCGGTATTCCGGGGCCGCTGTCGCTGACCGAAAAGACGATCTCGCCGCCCTCGCGCCGGCAAGATAGGTTCACCGCACTGCCTTCGGGTGCATAATTGGCGGCGTTGCTGAGAAGCTTGAACAGGATTTGCTTGAGGCGCTGCGCATCGGCGGTTATCACGCCGGCTTTTTCGTCAATGTCGATCTCAAGCGCGATGTTATTTTCCCTGAGCCGCGCGTCAATAAGGCCGACGACCTCGTCGATCAGCTCGTGCAGATCCAGACGGTTCATATCAAGCTGCATGATGCCGGCATCGACAGTTGCAAGATCCAGAATATCGTTGACGATAGTCAAAAGCAGAGCGGAAGAGGTCGAGATATGATCGACATATTCGGCCTGCTGGTCGTTGAGCTCACCGATCTGCGGCGTTTTGAGAAGGTCGGTGAACCCGATAATATTGGTCAGCGGCGAGCGCAGTTCGTAGGAAACGTGCTGAACAAAATCGTTTTTAAGCACATCGGCCTTGCGCAGTGCGTCGTTTTTGTCGGTCAGCGCCTTTTCGACCTTGGCGCTGTCCGTCACGTTGACGAATGTCAGCATCATCTGAGCATCGGGCAGCGGCACGATGGCATAGTCGAGTACCAGCCCGCTGTGCAGTTCCAGACGGCCCTCATGGGTCTGCCTCTCCTCGTCATATCCGGTGATTACCGAGGAAAAGTGAGCCCATCCGTCCGCTTCGTCATAGGATGGCTTGCAGATATCGGCGATCTCATTGATATGGGCGCCGGCTTGGGCGGCCTTTTCGGGGATCGCCCAGAGCGCCCTGAAAGCCGGGTTCGACAGGCGCAACTTGCCGTCGGCGCCGAACACGCACACGCCCTCGGCCAGATAATCGATGGTTTCGCCCTGAACCTTGACCAGCGTGTTGTAACGAGTTTCAAGATCGTATTTTTCGGTGAGGTTTTCGAACACCCAGGTCACACCGCCGCGCGGATGCACATTGGCGAAAACATTGAGCGTCTGACCGTCCGGCAGGTGCCACAGATCCGGCTGCGGATCGACCGACTGATAGACGGAAAGGATTTCCTCCTTCCAGTCGCGCCAGGCCCCGGGTTCCGGCAGGCGGCCTTCTGCACGCAATCTTTCGAGCAATTCACTATTTGTGGGCTTGGCTGCCAGAAATGGCGTGTCGAGTTCCCACAGGCTCTGGAAAGACTGATTGTAGAACTGCAGGCGCTGTTCGCGGTCGAAAATGGCAACGGGTGTTGCAAGATGATCGAGGGTTTCGGAGTGGCTGGCGATGGTGCGCTTGAGCTCCTCGCGAATGGCTTCGGCTTCCGTTACATCCTGTCCCAGTCCAGCGGACCCGGTAACGCTGGTTGCATCGGTGACTTCAAAAAATGTCCTGTTTCCACGCACCACCGTTGAAATCCGGTCAACAAAGGGCCGGTCGGGCAGCCGCTCTGCCCGGACGCGTTCACGGGTCTGGGTATCGAGGACCTCAAGGCCGCGGTCGACCGCATCCGCACTGTCTTTTGCCTCTACCGCATAAACATAAGCCTGATTGACCCAGCTCAGCTTGCCGTTCGCGTCGCGAAGCCAGGCCGGCATATCAACCGAGTCGAGCAGCGATCGCAGCGTTTCGACGGCGCCGGTCAGGCGATCGCGCTCCGCCTTGAGACCGGCAAGTTCAGCGCGGACATTGGCAAGGGCGGCAAAGCGCACAAAGGCCCGACCGCCTGATGTGCGCCCCTGAGCTTCGAGCAGGTGGCCGCGCTGCGTCTCGATTTCTATGTCGAAACTGTTAGCGTGTGCCCTCAGGGAATCGATGGCATGTTCGATGCGCGCGGCGCTCGCCGGTTCAAGCCAGCGGCCAAATGCAAGAAGATCCCTATTGGCGCGCGGTACGCCGGTGTGCAGGGGCAGGCTGCCCAGGAACTGGGCTGCCGACTGTCCGTCCCAGATAACGTAACTTCTGTCTTTTTCGACGATCAGCGCCTTGTAACGCGCGATTTCCGTATTGGCATCGCTCAGGGATGTGCGGAGCTGTGTGTTGTCGAGCGATATCTTGCCACGCTCACGGATAAGCCAGATCGCTGAAATCATGGCGGCCGAGACAGCGCCAATCACAAGCGCGAAATTCATGACCTCAAAGGAATTCACGAACAGGCCGCTGGCCGGTTCGGAAAGCGGTGATGGTTCGCCGGTTGGCGTCTGCGCCCAGGCGCTGCTCGACAGGGCTGTCGACGCAATTAGGGTAAATCCGGACAGCTTCGAGCCGATCCGGCGATGCCAATAGTTTTTTTGTTCCCCGTACGCCATTGAACTGGCGCCAGCCGAAAGAGACAATTCAGTCTCCGGCATGTCTGGTTCCTCTTTGCCGCATCGTCGCCAAGACTGCCCTGTTTCCGCACCCGCCGATTGCCGAAAAGCGCACGAATCATTGTGTCTTTATAGTAACTTGTTACCGAATCATGGTGAAGATGTGGGCGCAAAAAAAGAAATCACGCCCAAAGTCAAGGGCGCGACCACTATATATTGTGGGTATGCCGTAGAAAATCAGTACCTGTAGTGTTCCGGCTTGAACGGACCCTTTGCCGTCACACCGATGTAATCGGCCTGCTCTTCAGAAAGTTTGCTCAGATTTGCGCCAAGTTTGTCCAGATGCAGTTTCGCGACTTTCTCGTCGAGCTGCTTTGGAAGAACATAAACCTCGTTGCCGTAGTTCTCGCCCTTGGCATAGAGTTCCATCTGGGCGAGCACCTGGTTGGTGAACGACGCCGACATGACAAATGACGGATGACCGGTGGCGTTTCCAAGATTGAGGAGGCGGCCTTCGGAAAGTAGGATCATGCGCCTGCCATCCGGGAATTCGATCATGTCGACCTGCGGCTTGACGTTGTTCCATTTGTAGTTGCGCAGCGCCTGGACCTGAATCTCGTTGTCGAAGTGACCGATATTGCCGACGATGGCCATGTCCTTCATTTCACGCATATGTTCCAGACGGATCACATCCTTGTTGCCGGTCGAGGTGATGAAAATATCACTGGTGGCGACGACATCCTCGAGCTCAACGACTTCATAGCCGTCCATGGCGGCTTGCAAGGCGCAGATCGGATCGATTTCGGTAACCTGCACCCGGGCGCCGGCACCACGCAGGGACGCGGCCGAACCCTTGCCGACATCACCATAGCCGCAGACCGTGGCAACTTTGCCGGCCATCATCACATCGGTGGCGCGGCGAATACCATCGACGACGGATTCACGGCAGCCATATTTATTGTCGAATTTGGACTTGGTGACCGAATCGTTGACGTTGATTGCGGGGAAGGGAAGCAGACCCTTCTGCTGCAACTGGTACAGTCGATTGACGCCGGTGGTGGTTTCCTCGGTTACGCCTTTGATGGCATCACGCTGTCTGGTGAAAAAACCGGGAGACTTTTCGAGCCGCTTGCGGATCTGCGCAAACAGCACCTCTTCTTCTTCCGAATCAGGACTGGAGAGCACATCCTCTCCCGCTTCGGCACGGGCACCCAGCAGTATGTACATGGTGGCGTCACCACCATCATCGAGGATCATGTTGCTCGGCTCACCGTCCGACCACTGAAAAATCCGGTCCGTGTAGGTCCAGTATTCCTCCAGGGTCTCACCCTTGACGGCAAAGACCGGCGTGCCGGTTTTGGCAATGGCGGCGGCGGCGTGATCCTGGGTGGAAAAGATGTTGCAGGACGCCCAGCGAACGTCGGCACCAAGCTCCTTGAGCGTTTCGATGAGCACTGCCGTCTGGATGGTCATGTGCAGCGAACCGGAAATGCGTGCGCCCTTGAGCGGCTTTTTTGCGCCATATTCCTCGCGGCAGGCCATCAGACCGGGCATTTCGGTCTCGGCAATATCCATTTCCGTGCGGCCAAAATCGGCAAGGGCGATATCCGCAACTACAAAATCTTCACCTGTGCTCATCTCGTTCTCCGAATGCGGCATGAGGCCGGTTGCCCTGTCCGCCAGTAAAAAATGGGTCGATAGATTGTTTGACAGCCGCCTTTAGCAGGCCCGACACAAAAGGGCAACAAGATATAAAGAAGTCTTTATATGTTTGTTTGCCACGGCAGGCGCCGCATGGTCGCCAAAGCCTGTCGGCCTGTCAGCTTTCTTCGCCGAAACGGTTGGCGATCAGACCATTAAGCGCATCGAGCGCTTTTTCCGCGTCGGGGCCCGACGCCGACACCGAGATGCAACATCCGGGGCTCGCCGCCAGCATCATGAGACCCATAATGGATGTGCCGCCGACGCTCATACCGTCCTTGATAACGCTGATTTCGGCGTCGAAGCTTTCGGCAAGCTGTACGAATTTTGCAGAGGCCCGCGCGTGAAGGCCGCGCTTGTTGACAATATCGAATTCGCGCACCAATGCGCCGGCCGCCGTCTCACCCATACACTACTTTCCACTCAATACGCGGCTTGCGACGTTGATGTATTTGCGTCCGGCGTCCTGTGCCTCCTCAAGTGCCTTTTCCATATCATTCTCGGTGCGCACGCTGGCGAGCTTGATCAACATGGGAAGATTGACGCCGGCGACCACCTCGGTGCGTCCGCCATCCATCACCGAGATGGAAAGGTTGGACGGTGTGCCGCCAAACATGTCGGTCAAAATGATGACGCCCTCGCCGTCATCGGCCTTGGACACCGCCTCTATAATGTCCATGCGGCGCTGGTCCATATCGTCTTCAGGGCCGATAGAGACCGTTTCCAGCATTTTTTGCGGACCCACAACGTGCTCGAGCGCGTTTCGGAACTCTTCGGCGAGCTTGCCATGGGTGACAAGCACTAATCCTATCATGTTCAACTGCTCCTGCGGTCCGGCTTTGCCGGATATACCTGCCCGTTCAGAACCTTCGTCATACTGCACCCGGCGGGACGCAATTACCAGTAAGAATGCCACCGGCAAAAACTGGCCGATGACTAACGCTTAATTGCGAAAAGGTCGACTTTCAACTGAATTCAGGGGTTTTCACAGCAGCAATCTGTTTTCTGCAAATGCGTCCAGCAATGCCAGTGGATTGTTCAACAGGCCGGGTTGCAGGCGGAGCCGGGGCAATGACACCCCTTTGGCGATTTCGAGCCGTTCATCCGGAGCGGGCAGCCGATTGGCCGGGCCATCCCGGTCGGGGCTTAAGGCGATGTGCATAACCGCCCGGCTCAGGTGCGGAACCGACACAATGCCGGATCCCCTGATTTCGATCAGACCTGCGGTCGCATCGGGTGCCACGGCGACGAGCCGCCCGGCGGCCATTTCAAGAAATACCTGGTCGTCTGCAACGAGTGCGGCAAAGCGGCCCGTGGCGGCAGCGGACTGAATGAATTGCAGCGCCAGCCGGCTTTTGCCGCTTCCGGACGTGCCGGTGATCAACAGGCCGGTTTCACCCACAACCAGAGCGGTGGCATGCATATTTCGATGCGTTGATTTGGAGGACCCGTTCACGTTTCACCAGCCTGACTGATCCAGCCAACTACCGGTCGGCATCACGATTTCTTTTTCAGCGGCAGGCGCACAATGAAACGCGCGCCCATGCGTCTGCCGGTTTGCTCGTCGACGATATTTTCTGCCGTCAGCGTTCCGCCATGGGCTTCGATGATCTGCCGGCTAATGGAAAGGCCAAGACCGGAATTTTGTCCGAACGCCTCTCCTTCGGGGCGATCGGTGTAAAAACGGCTGAATATATTGTCGATGTTCTCGGCGCTGATGCCAGGGCCATTGTCGTCGACATAGATCAGGCAGCTGTTACGGCCTCTTTTCAGCCTTATGGTGATCTGCCCGTTGTCCTGCGGGACAAAGGATCGGGCGTTTTCAATCAGGTTGGTGACCACCTGGCCGATGCGCAAATCATGGCCGACGACAACGAAGCTGCTCTTGGCGGCGCTTTCAGGATCGACTTCGAAATTGATGCTGACGGATTTCGCGCCCTTGCGGATCTGACCGGAAATGATAACCAGATCGGCAAGCAGATGCTTGAGGTCAACAGGCGCCGCGTCCTGCCGCGCCAGTTCGGCATCAAGCCGGGACGCATCGGATATATCGCTGATAAGCCGGTCCAGCCGGCGCACATCATGCTGGATCACGTCCAGAAGACGGGTGCGGGCATTGTCGGTTTTGGCGAGCGGCAACGTTTCGACCGCGCTGCGCAGCGAGGTCAGCGGGTTCTTTAGTTCATGACTGACATCGGCGGCAAAGCTCTCGATCGCATCGATGCGGTCGTAAAGCGCGTTGGTCATATCGCGCAATGCCGCCGACAGATTGCCGATCTCGTCCTGGCGGGCGGAAAAGTCCGGGATTTCCTCGCGGATGCTGACACCGCGGCGCACCCGCTGGGCCGCATCTGCCAGCCGATGCAGAGGATTTGCGATGGTGCCGGCAAGAAGCAAAGACAATAAGATGGTCACGGCGGCGGCAACGACAAACACGCGCACGATGGCCAACCGTTCGGCGCGCACGATTTTGTCGATATCACCGGCCTGGGTGGACAAAAGCAACACGCCAAGAACGGCGCGAAATCGTTGCACCGGCACGGCAACAGACACAATCAACTCGCCCTTGTTCGTGGCCCGCACGACGGCGCTGCGGCCGCCGGTCAACGCCGTCAGCACCTCTTCGTAAAGCGTACCGTCGCCGCCCGGCTGTTCCTGATAGACAGGCAGATCGGCCCTTTGAATGAGCTGGTTCAGTGTTTCCATGAGCTGCTCGGAGAACGGCAGTACTTCCTCGTCAAGCGGCGGGAGGTCATAGCGCAGTATCTGCCCGGCCGAATACAAGTGCTGGGAATCAAGCAGCAGGCTTGCATCGCGGTCATAAATACGAGCCCTTGTCCTGGTCGGCGAGATCAACCGGCGCAGAACCGGGGCCACCCGCTCCGGATTGATCGGAAATTCAAGATCGTCAATGTCTCCGCCCGGGAAAATACTTTCGCCGGCCTGCAATTCGAGCAGCTTTTCCGGATCGATGGTGATGGAATCGGTTTCAACGCTGGCAGAGCCAGCAATGGCAGCTGCTATGATCTCACCTTGGGTTAGAAGGCTTTCGACCCGAGCATCGATCAGCCCTTCGCGGAACTGATTGAGATACAAAATGCCCGACAAAAGGACCAGCAGCGCCGCCAGATTGAGAAACAGGATCCGGCGTGTCAGGCTGGAAAATATGATGCGGCTCAACCCGCGCCTTAGCAGGGCGAATGGATAGGCCCAGGAGCGGGAGTCAGATATATCGTCTACGGCATCCGTCTCTTCGACGGTGTGCTTCTTTTTTGCGCGGCTACGATCAAAACCTGCCGTCATTCGGGGACCCAGACCGGAGTCAGTCTTCCCGGAACCGGTAACCGACCCCGTAGAGCGTTTCGATCATATCAAATTCATTGTCCACCATCTTGAATTTCTTGCGCAACCGCTTGATGTGGCTGTCAATCGTGCGGTCGTCCACATAGACTTGCTCGTCATAGGCCGCATCCATCAGCGAATCGCGGCTCTTCACAACACCCGGGCGCTGGGCGAGCGAGTGCAGGATCAGGAATTCTGTCACGGTCAGCGTGACCGGCTGCCCTTTCCAGGTGCAGGTGTGCCGCTCCTGATCCATCACCAGCTGTCCCCGCTCCAGGCTGGCGCTCTCGATGGCACCCGGTTTTACCGGCGCGCCGGCGTCGCGGCCGGCGGAACGCCGCAATATGGCCTTGACCCTTTCGACCAGCAAACGTTGCGAAAAGGGTTTGGTGATGAAATCGTCGGCGCCCATTTTGAGACCGAACAGCTCATCGATCTCCTCGTCCTTCGAGGTCAGGAAAATAACCGGGATATCAAGCGTTTGACGCATGCGCCTCAGCAACTCCATGCCGTCCATGCGCGGCATCTTGATATCCAGGATGGCCAGCTGTGGCGGGCGCGCCACCAGTCCCTCAAGCGCAGACGCGCCATCGGTGTAGGTCTCAACCCGATATCCTTCCGATTCCAGCGCAATGGAAACCGATGTCAGGATATTGCGGTCGTCGTCGACGAGCGCGATTGTCTGCATGGATGTACTCTCCGTCATTTAAACTGCGGGCAAGCCGTCTTTAACGGCCGATCCGCTGTCGCCATTGCGACCGGCGTGTCATGAGGCCAAAGGTGGAACAAAATGTGGCACAGATCGCGGCGATTGTCATATCAGCGGTCCCGGCAATTTGCAAAAGCGCCTTGCAGCACAATTGCAGAATAAATATTTAAACCGATTTAAAAATTGGGTGACATTTTTAAATCGATTAATATCTTGATATCATTAATCTTTTTAACAATTGACTGTTGCGGAATTTAAAATTCGCCACTATGGTCCGGCGAATTTTAATCGGTCAATCCCAGACAAAAGGTGTTTCAGGCCATGCGGGTAACAGGACATGAAACCGGAAAACGCAATATTTCCAACGGTGTCGATACAGTCGGGCTTAATGACCTGCTGCATGTCTATTACAATCTGAATGAAGCGGAGCTTTATGAACACGCGCTGTGCCGCGGCGAGGCCGTGCTCACCGCGCAGGGTGCATTGCGCGCCCTGACCGGGCAACACACCGGACGGTCTGCACAGGACAAGTTCGTTGTCTGCGACGAGGCAACCGAAAAGCAGATCTGGTGGGATAACAACAAGGCACTGTCGCCGGAGAACTTCGATACGCTGCTGGCCGATTTCCAGGACTATGCCAAGGGCAAAGAGCTGTTCGTCCAGGATCTGATCGGTGGCGCAGACGCAAATCATTCGCTGCCTTCTCGCATTGTCACGGAATATGCCTGGCACTCGCTTTTCATCCGCAATCTTCTGATCAGGCCGGAAACCGAAGCGCTTGCCGATTTCGCGGCGGAGCTGACGATCATTGATTTCCCCGGGTTCAAGGCCGATCCCGCCCGCCACGGCAGCATCAGCGAAACGATCATTGCCGTCGATCTTGAGCGCCGCATCGTTCTGATCGCCGGCACCTCCTATGCAGGCGAGATGAAGAAGTCCGTTTTCACCGCGCTCAATTATCTGCTGCCGCAAAAGGGTGTGATGCCGATGCATTGTTCGGCCAATCAGAGCCCGGATAGCGACACAGCCGTCTTCTTCGGTCTTTCAGGCACCGGCAAAACAACGCTTTCGGCCGATCCGTCGCGCACGCTCATCGGCGATGACGAACACGGCTGGAGCGATGACGGCGTGTTCAACTTCGAAGGCGGCTGTTATGCCAAGACCATCCGCCTGTCGGAAGAGGCCGAGCCGGAAATCTACGCAACAACCCAGCGTTTCGGCACGGTTCTGGAAAATGTGGTGCTCGATGAGGCCCGCCAGCCGGACTTCGATGACGGATCGCTGACTGAAAACACCCGCTGCGCCTATCCGCTGCATTTCATACCCAATGCCAGCGCCACCGGCAGAGCCGGCCAGCCAAAGAACATCATCATGTTGACCGCCGATGCGTTCGGCGTTTTGCCGCCAATTGCAAAGATGACACCGGCACAGGCCATGTATCACTTCCTGTCCGGATACACGGCTAAAGTGGCCGGAACCGAAAAAGGCGTAACAGAACCCCAGGCAACGTTTTCCACCTGCTTCGGCGCACCGTTCATGCCACGGCATCCATCCGAATACGGCAATCTCTTACGTGACCTGATCGCCCGGTACGATGTCGACTGCTGGCTGGTCAATACCGGCTGGACGGGCGGTGCGTACGGTACCGGCAGCCGCATGCCGATCAAGGCAACACGCGCCCTGCTTGCGGCGGCGCTCGACGGATCGCTCGCCAATGCAGAGTTCCGTACCGATCCCAATTTCGGCGTTGCCGTTCCCGTTGCCGTCGCCGGCGTAGACAGCGCTATTCTGGATCCGCGTTCGACCTGGTCAGACAGGCAAGCCTATGATGCGCAGGCGCGACGCCTCGTGAACATGTTCGTCGACAATTTCGCGAAGTTTGAAGACCATGTGGGTATGGATGTGCTGGGCGCGGCACCCGGCATGGCTGAAGCGGCCGAATAGTCTCTTGGCAGGTGACAATTTGAAACCCGCGGCGCAGCCCGCGGGTTTTTGTTTGTCGTTTCGCACATCAGCTCATTGCGCCGCGCCGACCGGCTTGCAGCTGACAATCAACCGGCGCTATTGTTAGAAGAGAATGCGGGTTCGTGCAGGCCAATTCGCAACACGGTAAACAGAAGGTAAAATCGCCAGATTTTCAGCCATGGCCAGCGATCCACTTTATATAAACAATTCCATCACTATTGCCGGCTGGGAGCTGGTCGAGCAGTTTATTCGCGCCTCGGGACCGGGCGGGCAGAATGTCAACAAGGTCGCCACATCGGTGCAGTTGCGTTTCGATGCCCGCTCGTCGCCATCGCTTGACCAACGGATAAAGACCAACCTTGCATCGCTTGCCGGGCGGCGCATGACAAAGGACGGCGTGATCGTCATTGAGGCAGACCGGTTCCGCACCCAGGAACGCAATCGCGAAGACGCCCGCGAACGGCTGAAGGTATTGATCTTAAAGGCAGCCGCGCCGCCTCCGCCGAAGCGGCGCAAGACCAGGCCGACCAAGGGTTCAATCGAGCGGCGTCTGAAGGCAAAATCCAGCAGATCAGGGATCAAGAAACTACGCGGCTCGGTCACGCCGGATTAGGGGAGTGCCATGACCGGGCTGCCGGACGGGATATCTTATTTTCCCGACTATTTCGACAGAAAAGCGCAGGAAACGCTGGTCGAAACCATTCGCGACATCGTGCGCGCGGCACCTTTCTACGTGCCGGAAATGCCGCGCACGGGCAAACCGATGCAGGTGCGCATGAGCAATTGCGGCAACCTCGGCTGGGTTACCGACAAGAAGGGCGGATACCGGTATCAGTCGCTGCATCCGAAGACCGGAAAACCTTGGCCGCCGATCCCGGAAACGCTTCTGACGCTGTGGGAAGCCAAAGCCGCGTTCGACGGGATGCCGGAGGCATGCCTGATCAATTACTACGGCGATTCAGCCAAAATGGGCCTACATCAGGACCGCGATGAAGAAGAGTTCGCCGCCCCGGTGGTTTCGGTGTCGCTGGGCGATGATTGCCTATTCAGGATCGGCGGCACAAGTCGCGGCGGTCCGACGCAATCAATCCGTTTGCGCAGCGGCGATGTGATCCTGCTCGGGGGGCCGTCGCGCCTGCGCTATCATGGGGTGGACCGGATCTATCCTGCAACGTCGACACTGCTCAAGGACGGCGGAAGGATCAATCTGACGCTGAGGCGGGTGACCACCTCATAAGAACAATGCGTTTCGGCTGTTCCTGTCCTATTGCCGCAATGACGGGCGCAGCGCGGCATTTATCAACGCCTTGCGATTGTCGCACTGCCTGTCACCTATCCTGTAAAGGACAATTTTGGGCCGCTCGGCGACCGGGCAGAGCGAAGCAATATCCAGCGCCTGATCCGCCTTGGTGCGAAAAAAAAGCACATAGTCCCAATATTGCGGCCATCCATAATAATAGTGCGGCGACCAATGCCCATTCTCGGCTTGCGGAAGTGCCAATTCGCGTGAACGCACAAGCTTTTCTTTCAGCAACGGCCAGGCTTGCGGCATATGCTGCGCACGCATTTGCGGATGCACATCGACCGGCGAGGTGTTGGTAAACAGATTTGGCACATAGGCCGAGCGCTCGATGACGGCCATTGCCGCAGAATGAAGCGCGAAAGACAAATCGGCCTGCGCATCGCGTGCCGGCAACAGGCGCGCGCCTTTCGGCAGTTGAGCGACAACGGAGCGCAGCTCTCTTGCCTGGCGGTCGATTGAGGCCATTTGAAGCGTGCCATTGGCAAATATGGCGATCAGAAGGGCGGCCGTTCCGATGGCGGCGGGCCTGATAACGCTTTCACCTGCCGCGTCATCCAGCCGCAAACTCGCGGCCACTAGGATAATGAGCACGGCGGGATAACGGAAATGCAGTCCCCAGATGCCGAATATGCTTGTCGGCATCACAAGTACGAGGAAAAGCATGCCGGCGCATACCCATGCCATGCGCGGCTCGATCCGCAACAGGCGGCGCCGCAAGCCCATGAACACCGCTGCGATGAAGGCAATCGTCACCAATCGGCCGAACATCGGGTTGAAAAACTCCGTTCCCGACCACAATGCGCCAATCTTCTGCAGAATATCGAAGTCTGCGACACCGACATGCGTCAATTGCTGCGCGTTGCCGGTTGCAAAGGCAATGACAACAAGCCCGGGCACCATGGTCAGGGCGTCCCTGGTCACAAGCTGGAGACCAAACGACCAGCGCGATCCTCTTTGCCCCTGCGCAAAACAGGCAACCTCCCAAAGCAGGACGAGATAACCGAACAGCAAAAAGCCCAAGGCGTGATTGAGTGCCAGAAAGGCGCCAAACGACGCAAACAGGATCACGCGGCTCCAGCGCGGCGCCAGATTCATCCACAGGGCAAAACCAAGCAGCGCAATGCCGGTCGAGGCGACAAAATTTACAAATCCCCATTGCATGTTGGCGTTGAAAATCACCAGAAAGCCGGCTAGCGAGCACCAGGTCACCCGACCGTAAAGGTTCCTGGCGATCAGCAGGCCGGCAAGCGGAGGCATAATCAGAGCGATCCACACCGTGACACCGCCGGCGGCATAGATTCCGGTGACATGGGCCAGCCACGGTACAATCATGTCCATGGTCAAATCGGGAATGACCGCAAACGACAGCCCGTAATATTTCTGAAGATCGTTGTCGAACCATATATGCGCCTCGATGTAATTGCGGGCGAGGTGATTGAGGTAGTCGCTTGTCAGGCCAAACGGCCAAATGGCGACGATCAGGGCCGTAAGCGCAGCTAGACAGGCCGCGACATGCCCTGGTGTCAGAATGCCGAGGAGATCCGATACGCCGGACTTACGATCGGCAGCGCCGGAAATCAGTGACATAGATGCTTGTCTCCCCAGGACACAGGAAACAGAAAGGTCGACAGCGCGGTTAATCCTGCCGCGATCAGTGCACACAGGTGCAGATGGATTGCCGCGGTCAGCGCCAATTCGGCCGAAGACCCGGACAGGGCAAGAATGCCGACAAAGGCCGCCTCAAACGGTCCGACACTGGCTATACCGTTGGTTGGCAAGGCAAAGGCAAGGCTGGCGGCAATTGCGGCCAGAAATGCATAGGTCATGTCGATCTGAAGACCTGCCGCAGAGATCGAAACATGCGCCGCGAGCCCCAGCGTCAGCCAAATCGCAAGCGTCAACAGGACCAGGCTGATCCTGGAGTTGCCGGCGAGCATCGATCCGGCAGCGGCAATGCGGTTCGCAAGGGACTTTAGTGCACCTGGCGTCCAGCGGCCCAACCCGCCGACCAGAGCCGGTACGGCGCTTACGCCGACGATGAGGGCCAGTCCGCCCATGGCGAGTGAAATCCGGATCCCGTCGGTCTGGCCCCAGACGTCCAGTACCGCGACAAAGAACAATCCCAGTCCGAAGAGAACGATCAGATCGCCAAGACGAACAATCAGCAACAACCCGACGGCACGCGCCGGATCCATGCCGCCGTAACGCGCAAGTGCGACGGGCAGGACGGCTTCACCCGCGCGCGCCGGCAGCACCGCGTTTGCCGCGCCATGCAGGAAACTTGCCTTAACCACAGGACCGAATTGAGCGGCACGCGCCACGACAGCAACACGCGCGGCGCGCAGGATCGCCATGAGCAGCGAGAGTCCAATGACCGCAATCCAGGCTTTCGGCGCGATATCGGCCAATCCTCTGGCGCTCTGACCCAGATCGAGCAGATACATGCCGACAACGACACAAAGGGCCGTAACAAGGCAGGCAATCAACCAGCCGCGCCAGCGCACCGCCGCCCTGTGGTCTCTTGCAGTCATTTCCGGGGTCTGGCGGTCGCGACAATGAAGGGGAAGCTGCGCCGAATGCTGACGAGCTCCGCGTGCTGATTGATGAAATCAGCAAACGTTGACGGATTCCAATGCTGGACATGCTCGGGATGATTGCCGAGCCGAATGAAGTCCCGGCCGCGCGCAAGATTGACCAGCTGGAACCACGGTTCGTGTGGCACCGTCACCACAAGCGCGCGATCGGTCAGCGTTACAAGGCGCCGCATCGCAGCATCCGGGTCAAAGAGATGTTCGAACACCTCAAATGCGATCGTCACGTCAAACCGTTCGGTATCGAATTCGCTATCGAACACATCGGCGCAGACAAATTGCTTCGATGGCCAGCGTGAGCGCGCTTCAGCCAGTGCGTCTGCACGCAGATCCAGGCCTTTGTAACCTTCCAGGTCAACGCCGCGGGACGCCAGTTCGTCGAGAACGAAGCCCTCGCCACAACCAAAGTCGAGAACGCTTTTTGGTGCCAGCGCACCAAGCTCCTTAGCCAGCGCGTCGTGAAACTTTCCGAGGCTTAGACGGTGCAGCAGGTTTTGGTTTGTGTATTTTGCGACGTGACGCTTGGTCGTGTCGTGCCTTATCGTTGTGGCTTTCATCCTGATCTTCCTCTTTCATGCGCCGCGCTGCGCCGGCCAGTCTCCTGGCGGCAGATGTTTCAGGATCAAACCCGACATCTTCCAGATTTCGTGTCGTGCCGATCGTGTAGCGGCGCTCTCGCCCGGCACCCTGGCGTTGTATGAATTCACCCAGCAGGCCAATCGTGACAAATTGGAATGACGACATCACCAGCAGCATGCCAAGAACCAGCAGCGGCCGATTGCCGATCGGGCCAAGGCCGGCAAACCAAAGCAGGCTCAGATAGGTGAGGATGCCGAAGCCGAGCAGCCCGAATATCAGTCCGGCGCCACCAAAGACATGCAGCGGCCGCGTTGCAAAACGCGTATTGAGCATGACGCCCATGAAATCCAGACCGCCCTTCAATAGCCGGCTGAAACCATATTTTGACTCGCCGAACTGGCGGGCATGGTGCTTGACCGGAATTTCGCCGATGCGATAGCCGCGCCAATGCAGCAGCACTGGAATAAAGCGATGCAGTTCGCCATAAAGAGACAGGTCTTTCAGCGCTTCGGCCCGATAGGCTTTGAAGCCGCAATTGAAGTCGTTTAACCGCACACCGCTAAGCCGGCTTACAACACCATTGAAGACTTTTGAGGGCAGTGTCTTGTTGACCGGATCATTGCGGACAAATTTCCATCCGGAAACAACATCATTGCCTTCGCGCAACGCGGCGAGGAAATTGGGTATTTCACTCGGGTCATCCTGGAGGTCCGCATCCATGGTTATGATGATTTCGCCACGGGCGGCCAGGAATCCAGCATCGAGAGCCGCTGCCTTGCCGAAATTGCGCCTGAAGTTGATGCACCGCACCCAGCTGTGCTCATCGGCCAACTCGTCAAGCCTTTTCGGCGACGCGTCCGTCGAACCATCATCAATGAATATGACTTCAAACTCGAAGGAGATTTCATCCATGACGGCTTGAAGTTTTTCACACAGCGGGAATAGGCTGTCTTCCTCGTTGAAGACAGGCACGATCACGGAAATCTCCGGATTTCCCGTCACAAGATTATGCGGGCTTTTGTCTTCATCCGATTGATCAGTTGGGGCATCCTTGATGGACAGAGAGTTCATGCCATCCTCCGAAACACACGCTGCTCATGCGTCGTCCCCCAACGCCGGAGCTTACTCAGTTACAAATGCGGTCTTGCGGCCGCCACAACTACCTAGCGGATGTTTCTTTAATATCGGTAAATTTGAACGGAAATTCCGGCTCATGAGCGGTCAATCGAAACGGTCGTCCGCATTTGCAGGCATCCGGTTTCGATGTGCTTTGCTACAATTTGCGCATCGCCACCCGTTCGACCAGGTGGTCTTCGCCCTTGTGTAATATGAGATCGGCGCGCGGACGGGTGGGCAAAATGTTCTGGCGCAGGTTCCTCAGGTTGATGTTTTCCCAAAGACCATGGGCAATCGCCAGTGCCGCATCCTCGGAAATCGACGAGTAGCGGTGAAAGAAGGATTCGGGGTTTCTGAACGCCGTTTCCCGCAGCCGCATGAACCGTTCCACATACCATTTGTGGATGCGTTCCTCGTGGGCGTCGATATAGATCGAAAAATCAAAAAAATCCGACACGAACGGAACAATCTTGCCGTCTTCCGGCAGATCGCGCACCTGCAGCACATTGATGCCTTCAAAAATAAGAATATCAGGGCGGTCGATATGGACATATTCACCGGGCATGACATCGTAAGTCAGGTGTGAATAGCAGGGTGCCTTCACATCCGGCAGTCCTGCCTTGATGTCGGAAAGAAATTTGAGAACCGCGCCGACATCGTAACTCTCCGGAAAACCTTTCCGATCCATCAGATTTTCACGGCGAAGCACGTCATTGGGCAGCAAAAAGCCGTCTGTCGTGACCAGATCCACCTTGGGGTTGCCGGACCAGCGGGTCAAAAGTTCCTTCAAAATACGCGCCGTCGTTGATTTGCCGACGGCAACCGATCCGGCAATGCCGATAACAAAGGGCGTTTTGATGACGTGCGGCAGGGACAGAAAATGGCGGCGCTGGTCAAACAGCATTTTGGTGGCTTCGACATGAGCATAAAGCAGGCGTGACAGCGACAGATAAATGCGCCGCACTTCATCGAGGTCCACCGGGTCGTTGAGGGAACGCAGGCGCGAAACCTCGTCCTCAGTCAGCGTCAGCGGCGTGTCGGCGCGAAACTCCGCCCAGCGTTGGGCAGAAAAGTTCCGGTACGGTGAATAATCGTCCGGCTCGAAGTGATCGGGCTCATCCGCGGACCTGCTTTTGACGTCGTCATTCATGATTTTGCGCGGCTCGCCTTTTCCTCCAGTCCCGACCGGGCGGTGCGGGATTCCAGTTCAGCCATGACATCGTTGAGCGGAATATCGGCAATTTTGAGCACCACAAGCAAATGATAAAGCAGATCGGCCGCCTCCTCGGTCAGGCCGGCCCGGTCGCCGACAACTGCCGCAAGGGCGGCCTCCACTGCTTCTTCACCAAGCTTCTGCGCGGCTTTGTGCTGGCCTTTCGAAACAAGCTTCGCCGTCCAGGATGCCTCAACCGGCGCGGCGGACCGCACAGCAATAATTTTTTCCAGATCGGCAAGCGCAAATTCGGTCATCGGCAGCTCCGTTCCTTCAAATAGCTCCGTCGAGCCGCATGGCAATACCGGCGTCAGCCATATGTCTCTTGGCCTCACTGATCGTATAGGTGCCAAAATGAAAAATCGAGGCCGCGAGAACAGCCGTGGCATGGCCGTCGCGGACACCTTCGACGAGGTGATCGAGATTGCCGACACCGCCCGAGGCTATGACGGGTACTGTTACCGCATCGGCGACGGCACGGGTGAGCGGGATATTGTAGCCCTTCTGGGTGCCATCGCGATCCATGGAGGTCAGCATGATCTCGCCGGCGCCGAGGTCGACGACCCTGCGGGCAAATTCGACCGCATCAATACCGGTCGGCGTGCGGCCGCCATGGGTGAAAATCTCCCAGCGGGCTTTTTCACCGTCAGCCGATACGGTTTTGGCATCGATGGAGACGACAATGCACTGGTTGCCGAACTTGTCAGCGGCTTCGGCGACAAATTCGGGGTTTTTGACGGCCGTCGTGTTGATCGACACCTTGTCGGCGCCGGCAAGAAGCAATTTGCGGATATCGGAGACCGTACGAACGCCGCCACCGACCGTCAAAGGCATAAAACACTGCTCGGCGGTGCGCGCGACGACATCAAATATGGTGTCGCGGTTGTCCGAAGACGCTGTGATGTCGAGAAAACACAGCTCGTCGGCGCCGGCGGCGTCATAGATACGGGCCGATTCCACCGGATCACCGGCGTCGACAAGATCAACAAAGTTCACACCCTTGACGACGCGGCCGTCCTTGACGTCGAGGCAGGGGATAATGCGCGCTTTGAGGGTCATTGATCTGTTTCCCCAGCCTGGTTCAAAAGCTCCAGTGCCTCCTGCGGATCGACGCGGCCATCATAGAGTGCGCGCCCCGATATCGCCCCTTCAAGCCGGGCCGCGTCGGGCATGGTCATGCGCACGATGTCGACCATGGAGGCGAGGCCCCCTGACGCAATCACCGGGATATCGACCGCATCGGCCAGCGCAAGGGTCGATTCCCAGTTGATGCCGGTCAAAACACCGTCCCGATCTATGTCGGTGTAGATGATCGCCGCCACGCCAGCGCCCTCGAATCGTCTTGCAAGATCAATGGCTTCAAGCTCGGAAGCCTCGGCCCAGCCTTCGACCGCGACCTTGCCGCCGCGTGCATCGATGCCGACAGCTATTTTGCCGGGAAAGCGTCGGCAGGCGTCCCTGACCAGTTCCGGATCCCGCACCGCGACCGTTCCCAAAATGACGCGCGCCAGTCCGCCGGAAAGCCACGTCTCTATGTGCTCAAGGGTGCGGATCCCGCCACCGAGCTGTACCGGGTTTGAGGTCGCCTCCAGGATCGCCTCGACCGCCCTGCCGTTGACGCTCTCTCCGGCAAAAGCGCCATTGAGATCAACCACATGGAGCCAATTGAAGCCCTGTTCCTCAAAGGCACGGGCCTGGGCCGCAGGATCGGTGTTGTAGACCGTCGCTTCCTGCATGTCGCCGAGTTTGAGGCGCACGCATTCACCGTCTTTGAGATCAATGGCGGGAAAAAGTATCATGGCGCCCACTTCAAAAAATTGGCAATCAGGGCCAGACCCAGCGCCTGGCTTTTTTCCGGATGGAACTGCGTTCCAGCGCGGTTTTCGCGAACCACCACTGCGGTCACGGGACCGCCGTAATCGGTTTCCGCCAGGACATCCGCGTCATTTGCCGCGTCGAGATAATAGGAGTGCACAAAATAGGCGTGCAATCCGTCCGGGCCGGTCTTGATGCCGTCAAAGAGCGGATGCGGACGCTTCAATGTCAGCGTATTCCAGCCGATCTGCGGGATCTTGAGATCCGGATCGGAGGGTTCGATCAGTTTGACATCACCGCTGACCCAGTCGAAGCCCGGCGTGACGGTCTTTTCAAGCCCTCGCGTTGCCATGAGCTGCATGCCGACACAGATGCCGAGGAACGGCCGCGTCTTTTCCTCCACAGCGTGGCGCAGGGCCTGATCCATGCCGTCGACGGCGGCAAGTCCGCCGCGGCAATCCGCAAATGCGCCGACACCCGGCAAAACGACGCGGTCGGCGCCCGCCACGACGTCGGCAGCACCGGTCAGGACGATCTCGGCGTCCGTGCCGCTTTCGGCCGCGGCACGTTCAAATGCCTTTGTGGCCGAGCGCAGATTGCCCGATCCGTAATCGATAATCGCAACTCTCATCGGCTTCAGCCCTTATCCTCATAGTCGAGCAGACCAAGGGCCGGACCGGCGGTTGCCGACGCCGGTCGCATCGCCGTTTGTTTGCCGAATACCGGTGGCGCGGATCCGGTTGCGTTGCTTGACGCCTGTCTTTCGACGGTTTGAGCAAACCAGATTTCTTCGGCCGTGGCATAGTTCGGGGCCTCCAGAACGCTGCGGAATGTCCAGCCCTGCCGTTCTTTCTTGTTGATACACCAGGAATTGCCCTCCAGGGCCACAAAAAGCGACAAAAGTACCGAGGCCACGGTCAATACCACAGACCATGCCGGAAGCAGGGTGATCGCAGCGGCAATCGCCACCGACAAAAGCAGCAACATGACCGCCGCGAACCAAAGACGGTTCCAAAGCAGCCAGAGCACCGGAATGATCAGCGCCGGCAAGGAAAAGCCGTCGCGAATAAACACGGCCCTATCATCCAGTTCGCCGCCGTCCGGCGGTGTCAGAACCACGTAGCTGGCCATCTCACGCCAATGTCCCTTTTGTCGACGGGATGCGATCGGCCTGGAGCGGGTCGATTTGCGTTGCCATGCGCAAAACCCGTGCAACCGCCTTGAAACATGTCTCGGCAATGTGGTGATTGTTGGCACCATAGTGATTGGTCACATGCAGTGTAATGCCGGCATTTTGCGCCAGCGCCTGGAAAAACTCCCGGCACAACTCGGTATCGAAAGTGCCGATCTTCGGTGACGAGAATTCGGCCTGCCAAACCAGAAACGGGCGGCCGGAAACGTCGATCGCTGCGCGCGTCAGCGTTTCGTCCATGGCGAGATCAAGCGACGCGTAGCGCACGATGCCACGGCGATCGCCAAGCGCCTTTGCAATGGCAATACCGATCGCGATGCCCGTGTCCTCGACCGTGTGGTGGTCGTCGATGTGCAAATCGCCCTTTGCCTCGATCTCCATGTCGATGAGCGAATGACGCGACAACTGTTCCAGCATGTGGTCGAAAAATCCTACACCGGTGGCTATTTTCGATGTTCCGTTGCCGTCGATATCGACTTTGACCGAAATATCGGTCTCATTTGTCATGCGCGCTGTTTCGCCAGTGCGATTTTGCCGGTTTTCGGCCATTCGTCATACTCCAAACAACAATTTGAGGGCTGCATAACAGGGCCACGACAAAATTTCCAGAAAAGCATAATTTTAAGTGAAGGATTTGCAAAGCGGTGCATCGGTCTTACATAGGGTACCCTGACCAGCCCGAGTTGGCCCGGTAGACTAAAAGGACGTAAATATGAGTGAACACGATCCCTATGGCACCATGCATGCGACGACCATTATCACCGTGCGCAAGGGCGATCAGGTAGTCATGGCGGGCGACGGCCAGGTGAGCCTTGGCCAGACGGTGATGAAGGGCAATGCCCGCAAGGTCCGGCGCATTGGTTCGAGCAAAACCGGCGGCAGCGATGTAATTGCGGGATTTGCCGGCGCGACGGCAGATGCCTTTACCCTTCTGGAGCGGCTGGAAGCCAAGCTCGAACAGTATCCGGGGCAGCTGATGCGGGCCTGCGTTGAACTTGCAAAAGACTGGCGAACCGACCGCTATTTGCGACGGCTCGAAGCCATGATGCTCGTCGCCGACGAGGAGAGTACGCTGGCGCTCACCGGTACAGGCGACGTGCTCGAACCCGAGCATGGGACGATGGCCATCGGATCGGGTGGCAATTTCGCCTATGCGGCAGCGCGTGCGCTGATGGATACGGACAAAAGCGCAGAGGAAATCGCCCGGCGGGCCATGGAGATAGCCAGCGATATCTGCGTGTACACCAACGGCAACATCTTTGTTGAGTCCATGGAAAGCAAAGCGAAGTGACCCTGACACAGACGCATCTCGACGCCGCGGTCGCGCGTGACATCATCACGACGGATCAACGCAAAGCGCTGCTCGATCTGGCAGCGGAAGCGCCGAACAGTTCGGAGCAGAGGTCACTGCGCGAGGAAGAGCAGTTCCGGTTCATCACCGGTTTCAACGATATTTTCCTGGCGATCGGTGTTGTGCTGTTCATCGCAGCAGCGGTGATGACGACGGATCTATTCAGCTTCAGCCTGTTGAGCACGACTGCCGCCGCCCTCGCCATGTGGCTGATATCAGAAATCCTTGCTGTGCGATTGCGCCGGGCCATTCCGAGTATGCTGGCCGCAGTTGCTTTCGTTGCTTTTGCCGTGGCAGCAACGATCGATCTGTTTTCGAATTATATGTTTCCGGATTTGATGACGGTAGGCCAGGTCTTTTACGCCTATGTGTTGGCGGGCTCGGGCTGCTTCTGGGCCAGCCTCTATTATATTCGGTTCCGCCTGCCCTTTTCACTGTTCATGATCGGCAGCGCGTTTGTTGGTCTTGGTTTTGTCATTGTCATTCATGCAGTGCTCGGCGGGCCCGAAAATTTTGAAGCGTTCTTCAGTGCTGAAAAACTGACGGCTGTCTATGCGCTTGCAAGCGGTCTTACTGTTTTTATCGTCGCTATGGCGCTTGACCGCAAAGACCCGGACCGGACAACGCTGAAGGCCGATTATGCGTTCTGGCTGCATCTGCTCGCCGCGCCGCTAATCGTTCATGCACTCATGTATCTGGCAACTGGCAGAGAACTCGGAGGCTTCGCCACCGTTATCTCGCTGCAATCGGCGCTTGCGGTGCTGGGGATCTTTGTGGCGCTGTCGATCGTCGCGCTTGTGATTGACCGCCGCGCAATCCTCGTTGCTGCTCTTACTTACCTTGGCGGCGCGTTGTGGTATCTGGCCTCCAGGTCAGAGCATGCGGCCAACAATGCCGAACTGTTTTCAATCCTGCTGATCGCAATCCTGGTGATCGGCCTGGGTGTCGGCTGGCATAGCATCCGCCGCACGCTATTTCGTATTCCAGTACTGCGCAGTGTCGAAAGCACTGTGCTTTCAAAACAGGCTTAAATTCGATGACAAACTACTCCCCCCGCGAGATCGTTTCCGAACTCGACCGTTATATAATCGGCCAGAAGGACGCCAAACGGGCCGTCGCCATTGCCTTGCGCAATCGCTGGCGCCGACAGCAGCTCGAAGACGATTTGCGCGACGAGGTCATGCCGAAGAACATTTTGATGATCGGACCGACCGGTGTCGGCAAGACGGAAATCTCGCGCCGGCTGGCAAAACTCGCCGGCGCACCGTTCGTCAAGGTCGAGGCAACCAAGTTCACCGAAGTCGGTTATGTCGGAAGGGATGTCGAGCAGATCGTCCGCGACCTCGTCGAGGTGGGTATTGCGCTCGTCAAGGACAAAAAGCGCGAAGAGGTCAAGGCCAAGGCGCACATCAATGCCGAAGAGCGCGTTCTGGATGCTCTGGTCGGCTCAACTTCATCGCCGGCAACGCGCGAATCCTTCCGCACCAAGCTGCGCGACGGGCAGCTCGACGACAAGGAAATCGAAATCGAGGTGGCCGACGCGGGGTCGGGCATGCCGAATTTCGAGATTCCGGGCATGCCGGGCGCCAATATCGGCGTGCTGAATATTTCGGATATGCTGGGCAAGGCCATGGGTCAGCCGCAGAAGAAAATCCGCACCACGGTGAAAGAATCATACAAACAGCTGATCAATGACGAATCGGAAAAGCTGCTCGATCAGGATCAGATTAACCAGGAAGCGATGACGATTGCGCAAAACGACGGCATCGTTTTCCTCGACGAGATTGACAAGATCGCGGCCCGCGACGGCGGCATGGGCGCCGGGGTTTCACGCGAGGGCGTTCAGCGTGACCTGCTGCCGCTGGTCGAAGGCACGACGGTTGCAACGAAATACGGACCGGTGAAGACCGACCACATCCTGTTCATAGCCTCCGGCGCATTCCACGTTTCAAAACCATCGGATCTGCTGCCCGAATTGCAGGGCCGGCTGCCGATCAGGGTGGAACTGAGGGCCCTTAACAAAGAGGATTTCCGGCGCATCCTGACTGAAACGGAAGCCAGTCTCATCAAACAGTATGTTGCGCTGATGGCCACCGAGGAGGTGACGCTATCCTATACCGAGGATGCCATAGACGCACTTGCCGATGTGGCGGTCGATCTCAACAGCAGTGTGGAGAATATCGGGGCGCGCCGTCTTCAGACAGTGATGGAAAAGGTGCTTGACGATATTTCCTTTGAGGCACCCGACAAATCCGGCAGCGAATTCGTGATCGATGCGGAATATGTGCGCAAGCATGTCGGCGATCTGGCGAAGGATGCCGATCTGTCCCGTTACATTCTGTGACTTTTGCGCATCGGTTTTGAAAAGAAGGCAGTAAATGGCCGCGTGCCCCACGGGCACGTGGAAGTAATACTCGACATTCCATGTAATTTTCATAGAGTCCGGGCAACTCAAATGCCTGGGGAGTTCGTGGATGGTGCGTCGCCATCTGTTACTATTTGCAAGCATTTCGCTCGGATTCATTCTGCTGATCGCTCCTGCCGCGAACAGCAAGCTGCTGACCGTGCCGGAAGGCAATCGCAATGCCAAGCAGCCGCGTATACCCGGCGCGTCTGTCAAACGGACCAAGCAGACCAAATCAACCTTCGATCGCAAATACGATAAAATCCTGGTGCTGCTGCAGAGGGACGAAAAGCTGCGCAACAAGATTGCGAAGGTCGC
The DNA here is from genome assembly GCA_024244645.1 of Hyphomicrobiales bacterium. Lineage (GTDB taxonomy): Bacteria > Pseudomonadota > Alphaproteobacteria > Rhizobiales > Rhizobiaceae > Hoeflea_A. The sequence goes on along the minus strand of JAAEOH010000408.1, from coordinate 31,858 downwards.
CAACATATACGGGATCGATCCGCTGCATATTGTCGGCGCGCTGGTTGGCGAGCACACCTACAATGTCGATGCCTATGACCGCCTGCAGTCCTATTATGTCAAGGCGCTGTCCTACGCGACCGGCGGCATCAGCTTCACCTATGGCGGACAGGATATCGACGCTTTTGTGCAGCTCAGCGAATTCGACAAATGCAAGGAGCTGACAGCTTCCTTTGCGCTTTGGTCGTGCCGCGAAGCCGTCTGGGAAAAAAAATTCCGCAACAAGCAGGTGGCCGGCGAGAAATATCCGAATGATCGCTTCAGCGCCGTGTTCTTTCAGCCTTTTTATGCCGGCCAGACCTTCGGGCTCGGCCAGCTCAACCCTCTCACGGCACTGAAACTGACAGACATGGTGAACGAGGTATCGGGCTACAAGAAACTGTCGCACCAGAACGGCGAAGATGTCTACGAGGCGATCATGAACCCCGACATCACTCTGGCCTATGTGGCTGCGGCGCTGCGCCACTCCATCGATACCTATGAAAACATTGCCGGTTTCGACATATCGGAAAACCCGGGTATAACCGCCACGCTCTACAATGTCGGCAATCCGGACCTGCGCGCCCGAACACTCGCCTCAAAAAACATGCGGCGAAAGGCACAGGGGCTGAAGCCGAAATATCCGGAAGAAAATTATTACGGCTGGCTGGTCAACGACAAGCTGGAAGATCTCAAGAAGCTGTTTTAGGCGATTTCTTCTTTTGCGCTCCGTCGAGAGTTTCCTGCAGCCGTCGGATATCCTCGTCGCTTAGCTTGCCGATGCATCCGGACAGCCGGTTGGCCAGTGCCGTTGCCTCCGCCGAAAGTCCGGCGGTGTCGATGGTGACGCGAGGGTGGGAGAGCGCGGCCAGACGCTGCAGTTCTTCCGCATCGTCCCAAATGATATTGAAAAAGCCGATGATGCGCTGCAGAAGTTCCCAGCTCGGCTGGCCGCGATGGCCGTGCTCGAGCGCCGACAGATAGGCCGGAGACAAGCCGATGGCTTTCGCCATGTCCTTTTGCGAAATGGCGCGCTCGGCGCGCAGTCTGCGGATTTCCCGACCGAATGGCGTCATTAACCGCGCACCCCTTTTTTCAGCCTGACATAGAGCGCGCCTTCTCCGCCATGTCCGCGCGCCGCCGGTTCGCAACCCGACGCCAGTCCCCGGAATTCGGCAGCAGCCAGCCATTGCGGCACGGAACGCCGCAGGACACCGTTGCCGCCACCCGATCTTCCCTTGCCGGTGATGACCAGAACGTGGCGAAGGCCGTGGCCATGCGCCCTGATGAGAAAACCCAGCAACAGATCGTGCGCCTCGCTCTGGGTCAGGCCGTGCAGATCGATCCGCGCCTCAAGCGGCACGCGGCCGCTGGCAATTTTGCGGTAGACGGGTTTGTCGATGGGATTGAGGGCTGGCTTGGCGGCACCAGGTTTCTTCGGCGGAGTATCCGGTGTCCGGGCAGGTCCGGACAGGCCTTTGGAACGCGCCGGCTTGATCTCCCGCTTTGCATCGGCTTGCGGTTCTTGATCCAGGAGTTCATCCATGCGACCTGGATAGGCGTCGACGGTCCTCGCAACCTGCCCCCACAGGATCCGGTCTTCAACCGTCAGCGCCTTTGCCTTGCGGCTCATGGCATGAACCTCTCCGCGGCGGTAGTCGGCACAAGCATGTAAAACACGGCGGGATGTTTGACCGACCCGGCAAGGTCGCCCGCCACGGCTCCGGATCCGGTGAAAATGTCTCCGCGGGCGGGCCCGACGATGGCCGAACCGGTATCCTGTGCCAGCATCAGGCGACGGAATGGTCCATCGTCCAGATGTTCCAGACTGTCAGCCTGGACGTAAACGGGGGTGCCGAATGTGTGCAGCAGGCGGTCAACGGCGAGGGACCGGCCCGCCATCAGCGGCACCTTGGCAGCAGCGATCGGCCCGCTCTGAAGATCGGCTACATCGGCCTGACGGAAGAAGATATAGGACCGGTTGTGCCACAGGATTTCATCGACGCGGTGCGGGTTTTCCGCAAGCCAGTCACGCAGGCTCTGCATGGTCACCGCTTCGGCTGAAAGTTCACCGAGCTGGACGAGAACCCGGCCAATGGCGGTAAAATGGTGGCCGGTTTTGGCCGCATAGGTGATGCGGCGCACCCTGCCGTCCGCATAACACAGCCTTGCCGCCCCCTGAATGTGGACAAAGAAGACATCGACCTTGCTCCTGGCCCAGGCAATCTCCAGGCCGCGCCCCTCCAACAGCCCCCCATCGATTGTCCGGCGGTCGGCATATTCGACGATGCCGCCCTCAACGTGACGACCAAAGGCGAAATAGGGATCCATATCAGCCGGGTGGTTCGCCTCGTTCAGCGCAACGAGGTCGCCGGGTCTTGCATAGAAAGGATATTGAAAGTCTCCGGTTTTATCCGCGGACACGGCGATTTCCGGCTCATAGTAGCCGGTGACAAATCCGTCGGCGCCATCATCGGGCGAAATACCGAACGGTACGAAATGTGTTTCAAAATATGCCCGGGCCTCTCCGGCAGTTGCCGGCCGACTATTTTCGAGTGCGGCGATCGCCGGCAGGAAGTCGGACCATTCAATGCCTATGGCACCGGTCTTGTAAGGTTTGACCGTGCGCGCATGGTGGGCACAGTCAACAAGGCCCTCAATGACTTTCAGCGGATTATCGGAATTCCAGCCCGGCATGTCCTGAAAAGAAACCGGGGTAAGGCTTGCAACCATGCCGATATCCGATCAGTCTTCCGATTCGGTCGCAATCAGCTTCCAGTTGGGATCGCGCGAACGGGTGTCGCGCGCAAAAGTCCACACATCGTTGACTTCACCGACGCTGTCGGGGTCGCCGTCAACAACCTTGCCGTCCTTGTCATAGGTTGCGGTGATCAGCTGGCTGGCGATGCGCATGGTGATGTTGGCTTCGGAGCCCTTCATCTCGGCCTGAACGATGTCCGCCTTGCCGATCCCGACAAAGGACGACTTGATGGTTTCGGATCGGACGTCACGTTCCTTGATGGCGGATACGAACCCTTCGTACACTTCCTTGGACAACAGCGATTTCAGGGTTTTCTTGTCACCGTCCGCATAGGCATTGACGATCATTTCATAAGCGGTCTTGGCGCCGACCACAAATTCCGTAGGATCAAAATCGGCATCGGCTGAAATCACGGATCGGATCGCCTTGTTGAGGTCGGAACCGGCCTCGCAATATGCGTCGGCTGCGGCAAATCTCTCATCGGGCAAGCGCTCGCCGTCGCGGCGCGGCAGGGTGACGACCTTGCCCTCATCGCTGTCGCCGGCCGGCGGCTCGCCTTCGCGGGCGCTGTATGGATCAAAAGGTGGCCTTTCGCTCCCGGTTCGACGGCCCAATACGTTGCGCAACTGCAGGAAGATGATCACTGCAGCCACGAAGAAAAAGACTGTTACAAAATCAAAGGAGCCCATTTTGCCTGATACCGGTATGAAACTGAACTTAGGGCATGTACCCCTACATCCCTTCATATAGTCTGTTGGTGCCATCTATTCAAATCATGTTTGCGTGGGATTCAACCAAACAGAGCAGTGAAATTCCAAGCAATTTTGCGTTAATGCTTCGCATTTTCAGGCAAACACCACAATGCGACGCTATATACTACCGGTCGGCACGGTTAACAGTTGTGCGAATATTGTTGCCGACGGCGAAAATCGAATACAACCAAAGTCTGACCAGGGACCAATCCCAATGCCGTTTTCCATCGTACCGCTGCTGCTCTTGATCGTGCCGATTGCGGAAATCGCAGCCTTTGTGGTTATCGGCCGCGAAATTGGCGTTTTGTGGACGCTGGCCATGATTTTTGTCACCGCGGTGCTTGGATCAATCCTTCTGCGTGTGCAGGGCTTTGGCTTGATCAATAAAATCCAGCGCGAAACGGAGGCTGGCAGGGTTCCCGGGCGCGAGCTCGTCCACGGCGTGATGATCCTGGTCGCCGGCGTTCTGCTCCTGACGCCCGGCTTTATCACCGACACGATCGGTTTCCTGTTGTTCGTACCGGCAATACGCGATGCCGGATGGCGGCTGATCAAAAACAAGATCTCAGTCGTCTCCGCTGCCGGGTTCGCACAGGGCAAGTCCGAAACGGGCCCTGCTACCGACGGCTCGCCGACGATAGAACTGGGCGAGCAGGATTTCAAACGCGATCCCGATCCGGATTCACCCTGGAACAAGGATCAGACCTGACGTTGAGCCAGCCGATTGGCCGTCACAAATGCCCGCAGATAACCTGGAAAGGCTCATTTGCTACAAATCTGTAACGAAGGTTTTGCCCTGTTGCCGCAGAGCTGACGGTTTTGGGTTGTAAGCACCAGAATGAAGTGGTAGCCAGTGGCCGAATGCAGGCCGGATGCGGCCATGACGATAAAAGCAAGGACAGTTTAATGGCCAAACAGCCAGATCCGATCAATCCAGCAGGCGCTGCTCCGGAAGGTGCCGAAGCTTCAAACGGCAAATCACCGTCCCTCAACGTTCTCGCCCAGTATATCAAGGACCTTTCCTTCGAGAACCCGAACGCTCCCCATTCTCTGACGCAGCGGGAAAAGGGGCCGGCCATCAATATTAATGTCAATGTCAACGCCAATCCGCTGTCCGATGCGAACTATGATGTTCTCCTGTCGCTCAGTGCCAAGGCCGAGGACGGCGACAAGGTCGTGTTCAGTGTCGAGCTGGAATATGGCGGCGTTTTCCGTATCCAGGGCTTCCCGCAAGAGCATATGCTGCCGCTCCTGTTTATCGAATGCCCGCGGCTTATCTTCCCGTTCGCGCGGCAGATTGTTGCCGATGCAACACGCAATGGCGGCTTCCCGCCGCTGATGATCGATCCGATCGATTTTGCCCAGATGTTCCAGCAGCGCATGGCCGAAGAACAGGCCAAGGCCAAAGTCGAAGCTCCGCCGGTTACCAACTAGAGCGTATCTGGTTTATACGGAAGCATTTGACCGAGGCGATTTTGACTGCTGACAAGGCGGCTTGCACGCCGTGGTGCCATCCACCACAAGGGCGAGCCAACGCAGTCAGCGGGCAAAATCGTCCGGCCCGATTGCCGTAGAATATCAACAGCATAGTCCTATCAGGGGTGACGGAAAATCGGCCCATCGGCGTCGTTGCGCAGCCCGATGCACCGCATCGCGCTGCGCGACGCGCCTAGCCGAGTGGGCCGATTTTCCGTCATCAAATGATCCCGTATAAACAAGACACGCTCTGGAGCGCGTCACATTCAATCCGGATAGTCGTTCCAGAGGGCCTTTTCACCAAGGCCCTCCAACAGTTCGGCATGGGCGGCACGTTCTTCATCGCTGATCCGCTGCGGCAATGGTTGCGGGCGCGGTCCGGCGCTTGAAGAGACATTCTGCCGTCCCTGTGCCGAGGCGCCAGCGCCACTGTTGCCCAGACCAAGGGCCGCCTGACGGCCGCCATTCATCTCGATATAGACTTCGGCCAGCAATTCGGCATCGAGCAAGGCGCCGTGGTTGGTGCGGTGTGAATTGTCGATCCCGTAGCGCTTGCAAAGCGCGTCGAGGGAATTCGGACCCATGGGATGCCGGCGCCGTGCAAGGGCGAGTGTGTCGACCACCCGTCCCGGATCGATCGGCGGCAGGCCAAGACGGGAATATTCGGCGTTGAGGAAACCGATATCGAAATTGGCATTGTGAGCCACCAGCTTTGCGCCATCGAACAGCTGGGCCATCGGTTCGATGATTTCGGCAAAGCCGGGCTTGTCTGCCAAATATTCATCGGTAATTCCATGAACGGCCAATGCGTCCGGATGGACCTTGCGGCCCTGCGCATTGATGAAGACGTGAAAGGTGCGACCGGTCGGAAATTTGTTGGCGAGCTCTATACCGCCAATTTCAATAACCCGGTCCTGCTGATTGTCGAGGCCCGTGGTTTCCGTGTCGAAAATGATCTCACGCATGGCCGCCATGCCCCTCCATTAGATTATCTATGAGCGCGTCCACCTGATGGCGGGTTTCCTCGAACGTACCCGATGTGTCTATCACAAAATCGGCTCTGGCGCGCTTTTGCGCGTCGGGAACCTGACGCGCCAAAATGGCATCGAATTTTTCTTCCGTCATTCCGGGTCTTCGCAGCACCCGCTCCCTTTGCTGTTCGGCATCGCAGGACACAACAACCACCTTGTCCACTGCGTTTTCGCCGCCGCCCTCATAGAGCAGCGGTATGTCGAGAACCACAAGCGCCCTGCCACTCTGGCGCTGGCTCTCCACGAACTGCATTCGCTTCGTTTCGACAAGCGGGTGAACGATGGCCTCCAGCATTTTGAACGCTTCTTCGTTGTTCAACACGGCGTGCGACAGTTCAACGCGGTTGACCACACCGTCCTCAACAGTGCCCGGAAATGCCGCTTCGATCAGCGGGGCGGCTTCGCCGCTGTACAATTGATGAACGATTTCATCGGCGCTGATGATCGGAATATCGCGATCGGAAAACATTTGACCCGCCGTCGACTTTCCCATGCCGATCGATCCGGTGAGACCGAGCACAATCATGCACCTTTCTCCAGATCCAGGACGAGCATCTGGCGCAGTTCATCGGTGACGGCAGGCCGCACTCCGAACCATTTTTCGAAACCCGGCACTGCCTGGTGCAACAGCATGCCGAGGCCGTCCACGGTTCTAATATCCTGCTTTTCGGCCAACGCCATGATCGGCGTGACGAGCGGGGTGTAGACAATGTCGGTCACAATTGCACCTTCCGTCATGGGGCTAAAATCAATATCCGGCACATCCGTTCCGCCCATCCCGAGGGAACTTGTATTGACGAACAAACCAGCACCGGCCATCACCTCGCCGAGCGCTTCGAGGGGATGGGCGCTGATGTTCGATCCGAAGCGTTTCGCCAGTTCCATGGCCCGGGAAACGGTGCGGTTGACGATGTGAATGTGTTTGACACCGCGATTCCGGACGGTCTGAATGACGGCGCGACTGGCACCGCCGGCGCCGAGAATGACGGCGGTATCGGTCCGGTCCCATCCGGCGGCCCGATCATCCAGGTTGACGGCAAAGCCGTAGCCGTCCGTGTTTGTCGCCATCAACCTTTTGCCTTCTACCCAAAGCGTATTGGCCGCACCGAGTTCGCTGGCGATATCGTCCGCATGATCGGCCAGCTCGAATGCCGCCTGTTTATGCGGGATCGTCACATTTCCACCGGCATAGCCACTCGAACCATCACGCAGATTGGAAAAGAAGGCGGCAACGCCTTCAGGTGCGACCTCGGCGATTTCATAGGAACCGTCAATTCCGGCCTTTTTGAGCCAGTGATTGTGGATCATCGGGGAGCGGGAATGCTTAGCCGGATAACCTGTTACAAATGCCCTTGTCCGTTCAGCCATCTATCGCCTCCATATTCCGAAGCGCCTCAAGCAAGGGCAGCATCGGCAGGCCGATGATAGTGAAATAGTCGCCGTCGATGCGCTCGAAGAGCTGAACGCCGATACTCTCAAGCTGGTAGGCGCCGACGCTTGACAGTGCAAGATCGCCGACCCGCGACAGATAACGGCCGATAAAGCCCGGGTCGAGCTGCCGCATGGTCAGGTTTGCCGTTTCCACGTGCCGCCACAGGGTTTCACCATCACGGGCAAGAACGACGGCGCTGTTGAGCTGATGGGTTCTGCCGGACAGTTTCAGCAGATGACGGCGGGCGGCATCCATATCGGCGGGCTTGTGGAAGGTCTCATCGCCCATCGACAGGGTCTGGTCCGAGCCGATAACAAGTGCTCCGGAAATTCGCTCACTGACATTGGTCGCCTTGGCCTCGGCGAGGATCAGGGCCGTGTCCTCCGGCCCGATATTGGCGGCGCGCAGCGGCGCCTCGACGGCCCGCTCGACGATCTCTGCCGGCTGGGCGGTAAATTCGATGCCGGCATTTTCCAGCAGCATTTTGCGAAAGGGGCTGGCTGACGCCAGAACCAGTTGTTGCGGCATTGGGACTTTCCTCTGGCGCCACTGCGGCGACTTTGTCTTTCCGCCTAACGTGCCTTCACGCCGAGCGCAAGAATAGCGGCTGCCGTTTCCTCGATGGAACGACGGCTGACATCGATGGTCGGCCAATTGTGCCTCGAGCACAGATTGCGGGCATATTTCAGTTCTTCGGCGATGGCCACCCGGTCGGTATATTCATCGCCGGTATAACCCTGGGTCGCTCCGAGCACCCGGTTCCTGCGCACTTGCGATATTCGGTCAGCCGTTGCGACAAGGCCGACGATGAGCGGATGATCGGCGGTTTCCAGAACATCCGGCAGGGGCACATTGTAGGCGATGGGTATGTTGACGGTCTTGTAACCACGGTTGGCGAGATAGATGCTGGTTGGTGTTTTCGACGTTCTGCTGATGCCGACGAGAACAATGTCGGCTTCCTCGATGTCAGCAGGGAGCTGTCCATCGTCGTGGTCCATGGTGAAGTTCAGAGCCTCCATGCGGCGAAAATATTCAGCGTTGAGGGAGTGCTGCGCGCCGACGCGGTGTTTCGATGGCGGCCCGAGATAGGACTGAAAGAGAGCAATGACGGGATCGAGCACGGACACGCAAGGGATGTTCATTTCCCGGCAACGGTTGCTGATCAGTTGCGAAAGTTCACCATCGACGACCGTATAAAGGACGATGCCCGGCGCCCCGTCGATGGTTTCGAGAACCGGCTCAAGCTGCTTGACGGTGCGAATCAGCGGGTAGATATGCTCAAGCGCCCGTGTGCCGGTGAATTGCGCAGCAGCGGCCCTGCCGACGGTGATCAGTGTCTCGCCGGTCGAATCGGAAATGAGGTGCAGGTGAAAATAGTTTTTCGGCTGATCCACAAGATACATCCGGTTCTGTTGATAACTGTGAACGATCCGGCTCACAGTCTGTGCATGTCTCAGAGGTAAGGGATATCCGGTCTATTTGTCCACATCGACGGTTGTCCGGGAGTATTCAACCATAGGCCTGTGGACGGGCAATCATATACAGCTTGTTCCGCTCACAACACAGCTTTTCCACAAAATAAGTGTACGAGCAACCAGTTCAAGTTATTGATTCTCATTTATTTTTTTTGTAGATACGATAATCCACTGACATTGGCCGATCTTGTGCTATCTGAGTGCGGGTTTGCCAGGCTGTGGAGATTGGCTGAACAGTCTTTAATCCTTGGAACCCACCGACTCTAAGAATAAGAAGACTCTTTAAATATCTTTTCTTTTTTTATGTACGAAGGATCCAGGCATGGTTGAAGACCGTAAGGTCATGAGGGTGTTGAGTGGCGAAACGGTATTCCCTCCACCGGTGTGGCTTATGCGTCAGGCGGGTCGCTATTTGCCTGAATACCGCAAGACGAGGAAAGAGGCAGGCAGCTTTCTGGAACTTTGCTACACACCCAAACTTGCAGTGGAAGTCACCCTTCAGCCGATACGGCGCTACAGTTTCGATGCGGCTATCTTGTTTTCAGACATACTGGTCATTCCCGATGCACTCGACAGAAATGTGCGCTTTGAAGAAGGCCGAGGCCCGCTGATGACACCCATCGATGCCGGGGGGATTGCGGATCTGGACGGCTCGGGAATGCTCAATCACCTGTCGCCGGTCATGGAGACGGTTTCACGGCTTCGGTATGCGCTACCACCGGAAACAACGCTGCTCGGCTTCTGTGGAGCTCCCTGGACTGTAGCGACCTATATGATCGCCGGACATGGAACACCCGATCAGGCGCCGGCACGCCTGTTTGCCTATCGCGAGCCTGAAGCCTTCGACAAATTGCTTGATATGCTCAGCGATCTTTCGGCGGACTATCTTTGCGCGCAGATCGAGGCGGGCGCGGACGCCGTTCAGATATTCGACTCCTGGGCGGGTGTGCTTGGCGAAACCGAGTTCGAGAGGTACTGCGTAAATCCCGTGCGCAAGATCATCGACAAGATCAGGCAGCGTCACCCCAAAGCGAAAATCATTGCATTTGCCAAGGGCGCTGGAAATCTGCTGGCTACCTACCGGCAGGCGACCGGTGCGGATGCGATCGGCCTCGACTGGTCCGTACCGCTTTCTTTTGCCCGGCAGCTGCAAAAGGGCGGGCCGGTACAGGGCAATCTCGATCCGATGCGCGTCGTTGCCGGCGGGAAGGCGCTGGATGAGGGCATTGATGCAATCCTTGCCGGGCTTGGCGAGGGGCCGCTGATCTTCAATCTCGGCCATGGCATAACGCCGCAAGCGGATCCGGAACACGTCACGAGGCTAGTCGAGCGGGTGCGTTCTGCTTAGATAGGCAGCCGAGCTTGAGGGGGAAACATGACGTCGCAAAATGAAAGCATCGATGAAATCGCCGGGCGCACCGCGGCCGTGCGCTCGCGCATTGCGCTCGTCGTCGTTTGCGCCGGCGTTGCGGCACTGATGGTCTGGAACCCGCCGCAGCTCTATCTGTGGATTAAGGCGGTCCACGTCATTGCGGTGATTTCCTGGATGGCGGCGATGGTCTATCTACCGCGTTTGTTTGTCTATCACAGCGACAGCGAGGTGGGATCGCAACAGTCCGAAACCTTCAAGGTGATGGAAGCGCGGCTCTACCGGATCATCATGACACCGGCCATGGTGATCGCCTGGATTTTGGGGTTGTGGCTTGCATATGAGGGGTTCGGGTTCGGCGCCATATGGCTGTGGCTGAAGATTGCAGCGGTGTTTGCCCTTTCCGCGGTGCATGGGTATTTCGGGAAATCCCTGCGCCGCTTTGCCGCCGATCACCGCGACAAGCCGGCCCGGCACTGGCGCCTGGTCAATGAAATTCCCACTGTGCTGATGATCTTCATCGTCATCATGGTGATCGTCAAACCGTTTTGAGGCTTGCCGTTTGCCGCAAAATATGCGACAGGCGATGCACCGAATGCTTTTCAGAACGTTTCACGTGAATCGTTCGATCTAAAATTCCCTCCCTTACATACGGTAGACAGCCCACCGGCCGTCAAAGACTCTCCCCAAGACCGACTAAAAATACAGTCCCCGAATATAAATCTGGAAATCTCATGCAGGAAATGAAGCTTCAAGAGCTGAAGAACAAAACACCGACAGAGCTTCTCGAATTTGCCGATACGCTGGAAGTGGAAAATGCCAGCACGATGCGCAAGCAGGAGCTGATGTTCGCCATTCTGAAGAAACTGGCGGCTCAGGAAATCGAGATTATCGGTGAAGGTGTCGTTGAGATCCTGCAGGACGGGTTCGGGTTTCTGCGGTCGGCAAATGCGAATTACCTGCCGGGCCCTGATGATATTTATATCTCTCCGTCACAGATCCGCCGCTTCTCCCTGAAGACCGGTGACACCGTGGAAGGTCCCATTCGCGGACCGAAGGAAGGAGAGCGCTATTTTGCGCTGCTGAAGGTTAATACGATCAATTTCGACGATCCTGAAAAGATCCGTCACAAGACACATTTCGACAATCTGACGCCGCTCTATCCCGACGAGCGCTTCAATATGGAATTCGACGATCCGACCTCGAAAGATCTGTCGGCGCGGGTTATCGATCTCGTCGCGCCGCTCGGCAAGGGGCAACGCGGGCTTATCGTGGCACCGCCGCGGACCGGTAAAACGGTTCTGTTACAGAATATTGCCCATTCCGTCACAGCCAACCATCCGGAGTGTTATCTTATCGTGCTGCTCATCGACGAGCGCCCCGAGGAAGTCACGGACATGCAGCGCTCGGTGAGTGGCGAGGTTGTCTCCTCGACCTTTGACGAGCCGGCCGGGCGGCACGTGCAGGTCGCTGAAATGGTCATCGAAAAGGCCAAACGGCTGGTCGAACACGGCCGTGATGTGGTCATCCTTCTCGATTCGATCACCCGCCTCGGCCGGGCCTACAACACCGTTGTGCCTTCATCGGGAAAGGTGCTGACCGGTGGTGTCGACGCCAATGCGCTGCAGCGGCCAAAGCGGTTTTTCGGCGCGGCGCGCAATATCGAGGAAGGCGGTTCGCTGACCATCATCGCGACCGCTCTGATCGATACGGGCAGCCGCATGGATGAGGTGATCTTCGAAGAATTCAAGGGCACGGGCAACTCGGAAATCGTGCTCGACCGCAAGGTCGCCGACAAGCGCATCTACCCATCCATGGATATCCTCAAATCAGGCACCCGCAAGGAAGACCTGCTTATTCCCAAGCAGGATCTGCAGAAAATCTTTGTACTTCGCCGGATTCTTGCACCGATGGGAACAACCGATGCAATAGAGTTCCTGATCGACAAACTCAAGCAGACAAAAAACAATTCGGACTTCTTTGATTCGATGAATGCCTAGTTTTTGGCGGGCTGCAGCAGCACTTTCAGTGCCTCCGCATCAAAGACAGGTGGAAGACATGTGGGGCCGTGGCACAAATATGCCGCGGCGTCATTTTGTTTGCCGGAGTCGTTCTGAATACTGGCGGGCAGGAGCACACTGGCATCGCCTGAGGCTCCAGACACCAGATCGATGCGTGCGGGATCCGGGTTCGTCCTTGCAGCCGACAACATTTCTTTAGCCGGATTCTGCAGCACAAGCTTTTTCGGGTTTCTGATTGTGTCGATTGCGTTGATGGTGCCGCTTGCGGCCATCGGGACCTGACTAACGCGACCCCAGGTCGATGCCGCAAAGGCGGACGCTTTTGACGGAAGATCGAGATTGCCGGAAACCACCGAAAGCCTGCCAAGCGCTTCCAGGATCTGCGCCGATGCGGAGGGTGCTGCATCGTCGTGTTCGTGGCGGGTCCGCATGAGGACGTCATTGCTGTCGTCTGCGGTATAGTAATAGCCGCCCTGCCCGTCGGCGTAGTGGGCGTTGAGAACAGCCACCCATCTGTTGGCCTGATCGACAAACGCCATGTCGAGTGTTGCCTCATAGAGCGCAATTGCAGCATTGATCATGGCGCCGTAGTCGGAAGCAAGCGCGGGATAGGTGGTGATGCCGTTGCACCAGGCGTGAGCGAGCCGATCATCTGTCATCATCGATTCGGCAACGAAATCATATGCCGTTTGCGCCATATCCACCCAGTCGTGGCGTTCAAGACGAGTACCGGCTTCTGCCAGGGCCCGGATGGCGAGGCCGTTCCAGTCGGCAAGGATCTTGTCGTCGAGACCCGGACGTATGCGGCTGTTTCTGGCTTCGAGCAGCCGCGTACGGCAACCGGCCAGACGTTTGGCGTCCGCATCGTTTTCAACAGCGGGGACGCGCAGACGGTTCAATATATTGCTGCCCTCCCAATTGCCACCGTCGCTGACGTTATAATGCGTACAGAAGAATTCGGAATCCTTGCCCAGCAGCTGATCGATCTCGGTCTTTTGCCATATGTAAAACTTCCCCTCTTCGCCTTCGCTGTCTGCATCAAGGCTCGATGCGATGCCGCCACCTGGCATCGTCATCTCGCGCCGGATCCATTCGATGGTTTCCTCGATTCGGGATCGAAACAATGGATCGGCCGTCTCCTGATGGGCCCAGAGCAAGGCACGGATCAGCTGCGCGTTGTCGTAGAGCATCTTTTCGAAATGCGGGACAAGCCAGATGGCATCGATGCAGTAGCGTGAAAGCCCGCCACCGAGGTGATCATAGATGCCGCCATAAGCCAGCACCCGGATCCAGGCAAGAGCGGCGTCGCGCGAATCCGCCGCACCGGTGGCGCGCCAGTGGCGCCACAGTGTCTCGAGCATCGACGCATTTGGAAATTTGGGTGCCTGACCGATGCCGCCGTTCTTGCGGTCGATGATGGAAAGGATGCCGCGCGCCTGGTTTTGGAGTGTTGTCTCGTCCGGATCGATCGCACTGCCGGCTGCTGAAAGGGTCTGCACCAAGTGGGCGCGGATGGACTCAGTGTTGCGGCTGATCTTGTCCGGCTCTTCGCGATAGATTTTGGAGAGGCTTTGCAGCACGGTAACAAAATCCGGACGGCCGTGACTGGGGCGCTTCGGAAAATAGGTGCCGCCCCAAAATGGCTCGCCTTGCGGATTAAGAAATATGGTTAACGGCCAACCCCCCTGCTCGCCCATGGCATGCAGCGCGGCCATGTAGATCTGGTCTATGTCGCTCCTTTCCTCGCGGTCGACCTTGATATTAACATAGAGCTCGTTCATGACCGCCGCGGTGTCGGGATCCTCGAAACTTTCGTGCGCCATGACGTGACACCAGTGGCAGGCTGCATAGCCGATCGAAAGCAAAATGGGCTTGCCGGAACGTCTGGCCTCATTTAAGGCAGCCTCACCCCATATCTGCCAGTGGACCGGGTTGTCCTTGTGCTGCTGCAGATAGGGACTTGCGGATTGGCTCAGTACGTTGCTCAGCTTACCATGGGGCATAGGGACACCAGTGCAGGAGATTTAGTTGGAACGGCGCCGCCACTATAGGGATACAGTTTTCGCATTGTCGAGTGGTGCGGGTCTGGCCGGTGTCGCAGTGATACGCATATCCGGGCCCGGTGTCCGGTCAGGCCTCGAAATCATGGCGGGCCGGGTGCCGGAACCACGACGGGCGGTTCTGACATCGATCCGCGATAAACAAGGCCGGGTTCTTGATCGCGGCCTGGTGTTGTTTTTTGACGGCCCTGGTTCATTCACGGGAGAAGATGTCGCGGAGCTTCACATCCACGGCGGACAGGCCGTCATAGAAGCGACACTCCGGAGCCTGGCAGACCTCAATGGTTTTCGCAGCGCCGAGCCGGGAGAGTTCACGCGCCGCGCGTTTGACAATGGCAAGATGGATCTGACCGAAGTCGAGGGGCTGGCGGACCTGATTGCGGCGGAAACGGAAATGCAGCGCCGCATGGCGCTGGAGCAGTCCTCCGGGTCCCTTTCCAGGCTTTATGATTCATGGCGCCAACAATTGATTCGGGTCCGTGCCATGATCGAGGCGGATTTTGATTTTGCCGACGAGGAAGATGTTCCGGGGTCGGTGGCGGACACGATATGGCCGTCGGTTGTGGACCTGTCCAATGAAATCAGGATACATCTTGATGCGGCGCATGCCGGTGAAATCGTCAGGGACGGGTATCGGGTTGTCATTGTCGGCGCGCCCAACGCGGGCAAGTCGAGCCTGCTGAACGCCCTGGCCAAAAGGGACGTGGCGATCGTATCTGAAGAACAGGGTACAACACGCGATATCCTGGAGGTTCGGCTCGATATTGACGGATTTCCGGTGATTGTGTTTGACACGGCCGGCCTCAGGGAAAATGCCGGTACAATTGAAACGGAAGGAATTCGCAGAGCTCTGGAGGCTGCTGGAAAGGCGGATCTGGTGCTGCTGCTGGAAGATCTGGCCTCGCCAGAGGATGTTGCGGGAATTCCTGACGGGACGGCTATGGCGATGCGCATAGGCACAAAGGCGGATCTGGCGCATCCTGAGCCGGGCAATGAATATGATTGTCTCATATCCGTTAAACGGCCCGACGGTCTCAATGATTTGCTGGATATGCTGCGGCAGCAGGTAATGCGTGCGGCAGTAACCAGAGTGCGTACTTTGCCCAACCGGCAGCGGCACCGGGAATATCTCGAGGACTGCGTTCACCACATAGTCGAAGCCGTTGAAAACGATTCGGAACCGTTAGAACTCAGGTCTGAAAACCTCCGGCGGGCGGGGGATGCCCTCGGCCGGCTGACCGGCAAGATCGATGTCGAAGATTTACTCGACCTCATTTTCGGAGAATTCTGCATCGGAAAATAGTGTCTGAGCAGCTGGTAACAAACAGAGGTGCAGCAGCGACTCACGTGAGACGGATATTCGCTGCTTCGCCAACACAGGAACCGGTATCGCACGTTTCACGTGAAACAATTGTGCTTGACAAAGCAACGCTGGCATCCGATCTGGGCTCCATAACAGGAGTGCTGGATGTTTTCAGCGGACACTATCGCATTTGATGTCGTGGTGATCGGCGGCGGCCATGCCGGCTGCGAGGCCGCTGCTGCGTCGGCGCGCATGGGCGCAATGACCGCCCTTGTCACGCACCGGCGCGACACAATCGGCGTGATGTCCTGCAATCCGGCTATCGGGGGGCTGGGCAAGGGTCATCTGGTGCGTGAGATCGATGCGCTCGACGGGCTGATGGGCCGTGTCGCAGATCAGTCCGGTATTCAGTTTCGCCTGTTGAACAGAAGCAAGGGGCCGGCGGTGCGGGGTCCGCGTACCCAGGCTGACCGCAAACTTTACCGGCAGGCCATGCTCAGGGCTGTCGAAGAGACCGTTGATTTGGCGATCATTGAAGGCGAAGCCGACGATTTCATTTTCTCCAATGGATCCCTTGCGGGAATCAAACTCGCCGACGGTCGCAAAATCAAATGCCGGGCCGTGGTGCTGACGACGGGAACATTTCTTCGCGGACTAATCCATATCGGCAAAAAGCAGATCCCCGCGGGACGCATGGGTGAAAAACCAGCGACGGGTCTGTCCAAAACGCTGATGAATGCCGGATTTCGGCTCGGCCGCCTGAAAACCGGTACACCGGCGCGGCTGGATACAAGGACCATCGACTGGCAGTCCGTCGGGCGGCAGTCGGCGGATCCGGAACCTGTGCCGTTTTCATTCATGACGGACCGCATCGACATTAAACAGATCGATTGCGGTGTGACGCGCACAACCGCGCAGACGCACCGCATCATTGAAGACAATATCGATCAGTCGGCCTTGTATTCCGGCCGTATAGAGGGCACCGGGCCACGCTACTGCCCATCTATCGAAGACAAAATCGTACGCTTTGCCGATCGCGAGCACCACCAGATCTTTCTCGAGCCCGAGGGGCTGGATGACATCACGGTCTATCCCAACGGAATATCCACATCCTTGCCGGAAGATATCCAGGACGCATTCATTCGGACTATCCCGGGTCTGGAAACGGCCAAAATCCTGCAGCCGGGTTACGCCATCGAATATGATCACATCGATCCGCGTGATCTGCATGCAAGTCTCGAAACCAGGGCTGTGCGCGGGCTGTATCTCGCCGGACAGATCAATGGGACCACCGGATATGAAGAGGCCGGTGCGCAAGGGCTTGTCGCGGGTGTAAACGCCGCACTGGCCTGCAACGGCGATGATCCGTGGATCTTCAGCCGCACAGATTCCTATATCGGCGTCATGATCGATGATCTAACCAGCAAAGGCGTGTCGGAACCCTACCGGATGTTTACGTCGAGGGCGGAATACAGGCTGACGCTGCGCGCCGACAATGCGGATCTGCGACTGACACCGGACGGGATTGACCGGGGCCTCGTCAAATCAGCCCGCAGGATGCGTTTTGAAATCTGGAAGTCCCAGGTAGATGATCTGAGAACCCGCCTGAACGTGCTCGATATTACGCCTGCGGAAGCGCAGCGCTCCGGGCTTAAAGTCAATCAGGACGGTCAGCGCAGGACCGCGTACGAGCTGCTGTCCTATACGGAAAACAACCTTGAGCGGTTGTCGCAGATATGGCCCGAGCTGGCCGACGTCGACACGACCATTGCCGGACCGGTCGCAACCGAGGCGGCCTATGCGGTGTATCTTGATCGGCAGAGGCGCGATATCGAAGCGCAGAAGCGCGAAGAGCAACGATTCATACCCGAAACATTCGTGTATAGCGATCTACCAGGTCTTTCCGGTGAACTTCAACAAAAGCTGGAAACCGCTCGGCCGCGAACGATCGCCCATGCCGGGAACATCGAAGGCATGACACCGGCCGCGATCACCCTGATCCTGGCCCAGCTGCGCCGCATGGACGACGAAGCGGCGGGTGATATCGCACAGGTCTCCTGACGCCGGAGCAATCCGATATGCAGCAAGGGGTGAAGTTGCGTTGGCGCCTGTCCGTGCCCGGTTCCAGCAGATCGACTGCGGTGTCTACAGTGCGCCGGCTTAATTATGGAGTGTGTTGTGACCGCCCAACATGTCAAGAAAATTCAGGATGTCGTGGCTGTTTCACGTGAAACAATGAGTCGGCTGGAGCTTTTTGTTTCCCTGTTTGAAAAGTGGTCGAAAGCCATCAACCTGGCGGCGCCCTCGACATTACCGCAGGTCTGGGATCGTCATGTGCTCGACAGCGTTCAGCTCTATGCCCTTAACCCGGGCCCCAGGGCATGGCTGGATCTTGGAAGCGGAGGCGGTTTTCCAGGGGTGGTGACGGCAATCCTGCTGGCAGATACCGTTGGCGGTCATGTCGATCTGGTCGAGAGCAATCAGAAGAAAGCGGCGTTTCTTCGCCAGGCGCTTCTTGAGACCGGCGCGCGCGGTGCTGTTCATGTCATGCGCATCGAAGATGCAGGCAAGACGCTTCGCGGATATGATGCGGTATCGGCACGGGCACTGGCCGATCTTGAAGGGCTTTTGGCCTATACAATGCCGTGGTTGTCGGATGGGGCAACAGGATATTTTCACAAAGGCCGGGATTATCTGCGGGAGATCGCGAAAGCCCGTAGCAGCTGGTCGTTTGATCTGGTAGAACATAGAAGCGTGGTCGATGCGGAGTCTGTCATATTACAGATCGACAATGTCGGGCATAAATGACGGTAACACGGAATTGTTGGTGGATTTGCACCTGAATAGCGATCATACGGGGCACTGACAGATGTTGGGTAGTCGAAATAGAATTATTACTGTTGCCAACCAGAAGGGCGGCGTCGGCAAGACGACGACGACCATCAATCTGGCGACGGCACTCGCGGCAATCGGCGAGCGTGTGCTGATCATCGATCTGGATCCGCAGGGCAATGCCAGCACCGGGCTCGGTATCCAGCGGCAGGACAGGGTTGCTTCCTCTTATCATCTGATGCTTGGCGAGGCCGGGATCGGCGAATGCGCCATGGAAACGGATGTACCGCATCTGTCGATCATTCCGTCGACAATGGATCTGCTCGGCGTGGAAATGGAAATCTCCGATCACAAGGACCGGGTTTTCCGGCTAAAGAATGCAATCTCCTCAGAGGATGCGGCGATCTACGATTATATCCTCGTCGATTGCCCACCGTCGCTCAACCTGCTGACCATCAACGCAATGGTGGCTGCGCATTCGGTTCTTGTGCCGCTGCAGTGCGAGTTTTTTGCCCTGGAAGGCCTCAGCCAGCTGCTGGAAACGGTCGGACAGGTGCGCTCCACACTCAACCCCAACCTCGACATCCAGGGCATCGTGATGACCATGTATGATTCACGCAACAATCTCGCCCAGCAGGTTGTCGAGGATGTGCGGTCCTATCTCGGCGATAAGGTCTATCGCACGCTGATCCCGCGCAATGTGCGGGTTTCGGAAGCACCGTCCTATGGAAAACCGGCCATATTGTATGATCTGCGATGTTCCGGCAGTCAGGCCTATCTCAAACTTGCGTCGGAGGTCATCCAGCGCGAGCGCGGGCGCAAGGCGGCTTGAGTTGATGTAAATTATCAACG
This sequence comes from Hyphomicrobiales bacterium, assembly GCA_024244645.1. Taxonomy (GTDB): domain Bacteria; phylum Pseudomonadota; class Alphaproteobacteria; order Rhizobiales; family Rhizobiaceae; genus Hoeflea_A. Next base: position 12,476 of record JAAEOH010000408.1, on the reverse strand, counting down.
TTAAAACAAATAGATAGCGATGCTGGCATGAGTGACGAAACTTCCAAAAAGAGACTGGGCCGCGGGCTTGCCGCCCTTATCGGGGAAATGGATCAGCCTTATGATGTGCAGGACAAGCCGGTTTCGGTGGCGGATCAGCATGTGCCGATAGAGTTTGTCGATCGCAATCCGAACAATCCGCGGCGCCAATTCGACGAAGGTGATCTAGAAGACCTGGCGCGTTCGATCAATCAGCACGGCATCGTTCAGCCGGTCGTCGTTCGGCCGGTGAATGAGGGCCGGTTCGAGATCATCGCCGGCGAGCGCCGCTGGCGTGCGGCGCAACGGGCCGGCCTTGTCGAGATCCCGGTTCTTGTCCGCGACGTCGACGATCGCACGGCACTGGAAATCTCCATTGTCGAAAATGTTCAGCGGTCCGATCTGAACCCGGTAGACGAAGCCCTCGGTTATGAACAGCTGATCGCCGAACACGGATACACGCAAAACGATCTTGGAGACATTATCGGCAAAAGCCGCAGCCATGTGGCCAACAGTCTGCGGCTCCTGAAGCTGCCGGAAAGCGTGCGCGACATGCTGTCGGACGGCAAATTGACGGCGGGTCATGCACGGGCCATCGTATCGACCACCGATCCGGTGAAATATGCAAAGCAGATCGTGGCAAAGGGCATGTCCGTGCGCGATGCCGAGCGGCTGGCGCAAAAGGACAGTCAGCCCGCTTCACAGCCGAAACCGCCGCCGCAAAAGGATGCCGACACACTGGCGCTTGAAAAGATGCTGACGGACAATCTCGGACTTAAAGTAACAATAAATCATCGGGACGGGGGCGGTCAGGTGCGCGTCGAATATCGTTCTCTGGAACAGCTTGATGAATTATGCCGCCTTTTGCAGGCCACACGGCATTAATACTGAGCCGCCTTATAATTTACCGACTAAGTTTTGATGATCGCAAAGCGATGGCCAGCAGGGCCTGGCGGCCGATACTATCCTGCAATCCGGGTTTTCTGCGGGTTTCCAGCACAGCGTTTTGCAAATGGTGCAGAACTTCCTTTGCAAATCTGCCATTCCAGTTGCGTACCGCCCTTTCCAGTGCGGGTTTGCGCCGGAAATGGACGCGCCGGCCGTATTCACCGATGACCTGCGACATCTGCCTGCGTTCGCCCTCGATCAGTCCGCGCATAACATCAATCATCTGGAACTGGCGCAGACAGGCCTGCAAAACCACAGAAATCTGTGTTTTTGAGGCTATAATGCGTGTCAGCGCATGGTCGAGTCCCGGCAAATCGCCGGTCAGCACGCAATCTACGGCATCATCGACGGATAAGGCCGAAGCATCACCGGTGATGGCCAGAACGTCCTGTTCGCCGACCTCGTCCCTGCCATGGCAATAAAGTGATAGTTTCTGTAATTCTCCACGGCTCGCCAGACGGTCACCGCCGAGGTTTTCGATCAGCATCTGGCGTGCTGCGGGTGTGATTTTGAGACCGGCATTGCCGAGTTCCTCATCGATCAGCGCATGTATGTTGCGGCTGTCGTCGCTGTAACAAGGCAGGGCAACGGTCGCACTGCCGGATTCGGCCGCCTTGCGCAGTGTCGACCCCTTTTTAAGATCACCCGCCTCGACAATCAGCGTGGTGTTTGGTGGCGGATCGGATGAAATTGCCAAAACCGCATCAACAACGGGCTTTTCGTTGCCTGCTCCGCGCATCCAGATCAGCCGGTCGCCACCAAACAGCGCAATGGAGTTGATTTCGTCGAGCAGGCGTGCCGGATCCTCGCGAATGTCGCCGGTATCCAGCCGAACAACGCTGAAATCGTCCGCAAGGTCGACATTGACCGTTTTTGACAGGGCGGCGGCGCGTTCGGAAACCAGCCCGCGATCGGGTCCATAAATCAAAAATGCACGGTAGCGCGGATCGGGCCGTTTGATGAAATTGTCGACTTCATGGGCTTTTTTGTGTGCCATGTCCTAGGGCGCTGTCCGTGAGACGCGAAATGAGTGCTGCAAATATAATGTATTAAAACAAATCGTTACCACATAAGTGATGCTCAACTATCCTAGCGCGTGACAATGGATGCAGTATCCGCACGGACGATTTCCGCCAGCTCCCTGGCGGCACGGTCTTCAGCATCGCGCAGCGCCCGCCGGTTGGCAAATTCCTGTGTCGTCTGATCATAAAAGGTAATAACCGTGCGTTTGCCGTTTCCAACTACCTTTTTGGTGCGATTGTCCTTCAACGTGTAAGTCACCGTCGCGCTGTAGCGTTGCGCCGTAATGCCGTCGGCGAGCTGTTCGCGCAGCGCCACACTGGCATCGCCTTCCACATCAACCTGAAGCGAGTAATCGGGATTTAGCGGTTCACCCTTGCCGCCCGAATACAGAAAAATCAACCGGTTGCGCAATTCCTGCGAAACACGGTCATCAACTTCATCCACACCGACGGAAGCGAGCGTCGATTCGACGCCGGACTGACTGTAATAAAGCGGTCTGACCTGACAGGCCTGCAACCCGATAACGGATAAAACCAGAATTGTGGCAAGCAGCACATGTCTCACAGGGGTGCTCCCATCAAACGACAACATTCACGATCCTCTGCGGGACGACAATGATCTTTCGCGGTGTCTTTCCGGCCAAAGCAGTCTGGACCACCGCCAGCTCCAGCACGGCTTTTTCGACTGTCAATTGATCGGCATCGCGGGCAATTGTCAAATCCCCGCGCTTCTTTCCATTGATCTGCACAGGCAGGGTGATCGTATCGTCGGTAACCAGCTCCTGATCGAATACCGGCCAGTCGGTTTCAGCGACAAGTTTTGTTCTGCCGATCGTACGGTAGCACTCCTCGCTCAAATGCGGCGTCATCGGTGCCATAATGGACACCAGGATGCAGACGGCATCCTTTAGGGCAGCGAGCGTTGCCACGTCTGCTTTTCCGGCGGCGGCGGTTGTCAGCGGCGCCTGCAATGTGTTGACCAATTCGTGCATCCGGGCGATTGCCTTGTTGAAAGACAGTTTTTCCAGATCTTCGCCAACGGCTTTAAGTGCTTTGTGGGCGGCTCGCGATATCTCCACCGCTTGTCCCTGTCTCGCTGGATTTGGCTCAACACCTTCCAGTGCGGGAGCCGCCTCACTCAACAGGCGCCACACCCGTTGGACGAATCTGTGGGCTCCGTCGACACCGGCTTCGGTCCAAATCACATCGCGTTCAGGCGGCGAATCAGACAGCATGAAGAAGCGCGCGGTATCAGCGCCGCAGGATTCGACGATCTCATCCGAATCGACAACGTTTCGCTTTGATTTCGACATCTTTTCGATTGATCCGATGTCCACCTCATCGCCACTGTCGAGACAAAAGGCCCGGCGTCGCCCGGCATCCTCCTCGACCCGGACTTCAGACGGCATCAGCCAGCCATCTTTGCCTCTGTAGGTTTCGTGAACGACCATGCCTTGCGTGAAAAGCCCCTTGAACGGCTCTTTCAGGTCGACATGGCCGGCAATGCGCATGGCGCGGGTGAAAAATCGCGAGTAAAGCAGATGTAAGATCGCATGCTCCACGCCACCGATATATTGGTCGACTGGCAGCCAGTCATCGGCTGCTGCGGGATCCGTCGGCGCGTCCTGCCAGGGAGCTGTGAAGCGGGCAAAATACCAGGACGAATCGACAAATGTGTCCATCGTGTCGGTTTCGCGTTTGGCGTTTTCGCCGCATTGCGGGCAGGCGACGTCACGCCAGGTCGGGTGGCGGTCCAGCGGATTGCCGGGTTTTTCGAAATCGATATCGTCCGGCAGCCGAACGGGAAGGTCCGCCTTGGCAACAGGAATGACGCCACAGGTTTCGCAATGCACCACCGGAATGGGACATCCCCAGTAGCGCTGTCGCGAGATACCCCAGTCACGCAGGCGGTAGTTGGTTTCGCGCTGTGCCTGCGGCTGGCCGTCAATCTCGATGGCCTCGAGCCGATTCGCCACTTCATCAAAGGCATCTTTCGGGGTCATGCCGTCGAGAAACTGCGAATTGATCATCACGCCGTCATCGACATAGGCTTCTTCGGTGATCTGAAAACTTGTCGCATCGTTGCCTTCGGGCATAACGACCGCAACCACCGGCAATCCGTACTTGTTGGCGAAATCCAGGTCGCGCTGGTCGCCCGAAGGACAGCCGAAAATGGCGCCGGTTCCGTAATCCATCAGCACGAAATTGGCCACATAGACCGGTAAAAACCAATCCGGATCAAAGGGATGGCGCACTTTGATGTCGGTGTCGAAACCTTCTTTTTCAGCTGTCTCGAGCGCTGCGACTGAGGTTCCGATGCGTCGGCAGGCATCGCAAAAGGCGGCTAGATCAGTATTGTCTTCAGCCGCGCTAATCGCTAGAGGATGATCCGCAGCGATGGCCATGAAAGAGGCGCCGAAGACGGTATCGGGACGAGTGGTATAGACCGCGAGGCTGGTTTCGTCCGATTGCGAGGTCTCGGGAACGATCTGCCAGTGCATATGCAGGCCTTCGGAGCGCCCGATCCAGTTTTTCTGCATCAGACGCACTTTTTCCGGCCACTGATCGAGATCGTCCAGCGCTTCCAGCAGCTCCTGGCTGAAATCTGTGATCTTGAAGAACCACTGTGTCAGCTCGCGCTGCTCGACGAGCGCGCCGGAGCGCCAGCCGCGGCCGTCGACGACCTGCTCATTGGCAAGAACCGTCTGGTCGATGGGATCCCAGTTGACCTTTGACTGTTTGCGGTAGACCAGCCCATGTTCAAGAAAATCAAGAAAAAGATGTTGCTGGTGATGATAATACTCAACATCGCAGGTGGCGAATTCGCGCGACCAGTCCAGCGACAGACCCATGGATTTGAGCTGCGCGCGCATCATGTCGATATTGCGGTATGTCCAGTCCCTGGGATGGACTTTGTTCTGCATGGCGGCGTTTTCCGCCGGCATGCCGAAGGCGTCCCAGCCCATCGGATGAAGCACATTATAGCCGCGGGCGCGCTTATAGCGGGCTATGACATCGCCCATGGCGTAGTTGCGCACATGACCGATGTGAATGCGTCCGGACGGATAGGGGAACATCTCCAAGACATAGTATTTGGGTCTGGGATCGTCATTGTCCGTTTCGAACAGCTTCTTTTCGTCCCAGACTTTTCGCCAGTAGGGCTCCGATTCGCGCGGATTGTAACGTTCAATGGCCATCAAAAGGAGGTCCGTCTTTATCAGCAAACTTTGCGCGGAGCTTCACCATGAAACCCGGCAAGCGTCAACCGCCGGGGCGTTGAATAGCACCAAATTGACAGGTTTCAGCCGTCCGCTGTTGCCTGTCGGTGGGCTTAGAAGGCCTGGCCTGCCGCAATCGCCGCCATCACAATGCATTGTGTCAGGGGAAAAGCTGTGCGATGAGGCTGAAATCCAAATTGCCGGATAGGCGAGAGGAAAAGGCGCAAATGAAGGCAACAGATCGGCTGCAACGGGTGATGCAGGAGATTTCGCAAGCGGAGATGGACGCCGGGCGCGCCGCCGGGTCGGTTACGCTCGTCGCTGTGTCGAAAACCTTCGACGCCGAGACGATTGCACCGGTCATTGCCGCCGGACAACGCGTTTTCGGCGAGAACCGGGTGCAGGAAGCGCAGGGCAAGTGGCCGGCGCTGAAGGAAAGGATGCCTGATGTCGAATTGCATCTGATCGGGCCGTTGCAATCCAACAAAGCAGCGGATGCCGTCGCGCTCTTCGATATTATCGAAACCGTCGACCGGGAAAAAATCGCCAAAGCCCTGGCGCAGGAAATGCAAAAACAACAGCGTCAGCCAAAGCTCTTTGTGCAGGTCAATACCGGCTCAGAGCCGCAAAAGGCAGGCGTTGCACCCGGGGAGGTGGTGGAATTCGTCAATTCCTGCCGTTCCGTCCACGGTCTTTCCATTGCCGGACTGATGTGTATTCCTCCGTTTGACGAAAATCCGGGACCGCATTTCGCACTTCTTGAAAAACTCGGCCGCGAGGCGGGCGTTGCGGAACTTTCCATGGGCATGTCGGCGGATTTTCCGACGGCAATCGCCTTTGGCGCCACGTCCGTGCGGGTCGGGTCGGCCATATTTGGCCCTCGCGCCTGACTGCGACGTTACAACCGTCTAAATTGTCGCATGACTCTAACGTCTGATTTACGCGGCACACCAACCTTTTGTAGAAGTTGCAAGGCATCCCGGCTTCAACATCGTTTTGCATGCGGTGTTTTTCGTATTTAATCGGGATGCAGGAACCAGGACACTGGCCAAATGGCCGGTGGCGGCGGACCCGGGAGCGTCCGCGACGGGAGGAAACACAATGGGCAGCAGCTATCACGCCACATACGACAGCTGGAAAACGGATCCGGAACTCTATTGGTCCAAGGCATCGGAAGGGATCGACTGGATAACGCCAGCCGAAAAAATATTTGATCCGGACCAGGGACCCTATGGCCGATGGTTTGCCGGTGCGATGACCAATACCTGCTATAATTGCTTGGACAGGCATGTGGAGGGCGGCAGGGCCGATCAGGCCGCCATAATCTATGACAGTCCGATCACCGGCACAAAAAAAACCTACAGCTACGGCGATCTTCTGAAAGAGGTCAAAGCGCTCTCTGCCGTGCTGCAGGATTGCGGTGTCGAAAAGGGCGACCGGGTCATTATCTACATGCCAATGATCGCCGAAGCGGCGATGGCCATGCTGGCCTGTGCCCGCATCGGAGCCGTGCATTCCGTTGTATTTGGCGGATTTGCCGGTCATGAGCTGGCCACACGGATCGACGATGCGCAGCCGAAACTGATCATCGCCGCCTCCTGCGGTATCGAGCCGAACCGCATCGTGCCCTATATGCCGATGCTGGACGAGGCGATTGCCAATGCCGCCTACAAACCGGAAAAATGCCTTATTTTTCAAAGGGAACAACATCCGTCAGATTTGACCGAAGGGCGTGATATTGACCTCGGCGCCGCGATGGCAGCGGCCCGGAACCAGGGGCGCGATGTGCCCTGTACGCCGGTTGCAGCGACCGATCCTCTCTACATTTTATACACCTCCGGTACGACCGGGCAGCCGAAGGGTGTGGTGCGCGACAATGGCGGCCATATGGTGGCGCTCAACTGGTCCATGAAGGCGATTTACGACGTCGATCCGGGCGAGGTGTTCTGGGCCGCATCGGATGTCGGCTGGGTAGTCGGACATTCCTATATCGTTTATGCGCCGCTGCTGCACGGCAACACCACAATCGTGTTCGAGGGTAAGCCGGTGGGAACGCCCGACGCCGGAACGTTCTGGCGGGTCATATCCGAGCATAAGGTTACTGCACTCTTCACAGCGCCGACGGCGTTTCGTGCCATCAAAAAGGAAGATCCGCAGGGTGAACTTATCGACAAATACGACATGTCGGATTTCAGAACACTGTTTCTGGCGGGCGAAAGAGCCGATCCGGATACAATCGAATGGGCGCGTGCAAAGCTCGACGTGCCGGTAATCGATCATTGGTGGCAGACGGAGACGGGCTGGACAATTGCCGGAAATCCGGTCGGTCTCGGTATCCTGCCGGTGAAGCTCGGTTCTCCTACGGTTGCCATGCCCGGATACGACATTCAGGTGCTGGATGATGAAGGCCATCCGGTTGAACGCGGCCAGCTCGGCAATGTTGTCGTCAAACTGCCGATGCCGCCAGGCTGCCTGCCGACGCTGTGGAATGCCGAACAGCGGTTTCACGATGCTTATCTGTCTGAATTTCCTGGATATTATAAAACGGCTGACGCCGGATATATGGATGAAGACGGTTATCTTTTCATCATGGCGCGTACCGACGACATCATCAATGTCGCCGGACACCGGCTGTCGACCGGCGCCATGGAAGAGGCGATCGCCTATCATCCGGACGTCGCGGAATGTGCCGTGATCGGCATTGCCGACCAGTTGAAAGGCCAGATCCCGGCGGGTTTTCTGGTCCTGAATTCGGGTGTCGAACGCGGCGAAGGTGATATCGAGAAGGAAGTCGTCAAGCTTGTCCGCGAACAGATCGGACCGGTTGCCGCGTTCAAGCTGGCCCTGACAGTGCAGCGGCTTCCGAAAACCCGTTCGGGCAAGATCCTGCGCGGAACCATGCAGAAAATTGCCGATGGCGAAAGCTGGACAATGCCGGCGACAATCGATGACCCGGCCATTCTGGACGAAATCGGGCAGGTGCTGGAGGCCCGCGGGGTGGTCAAGTCCTGAACACCCGGACCCATGGACCCGGACCCGGCGCAATCACTTTTGAATACCGTCCGGACACCTTTTTTTTCGACCGTTGACCTTGCAAAGTGATCGGTTCACTGTCGCGCCCTGTTTCTGGTCGGAGAAATTTGTTCATGGATGGAAAGAATGCCATCGTGACCGGTGGGGCAAAAGGCATCGGCTATGCGATCGCGAAACGTTACCTGAGAGACGGTGCGCGGGTGATCATTGCCGATCAGGATGAAAAGGCCGGCGAAGCAGCCTGTGATGATCTTTCGGAGCTTGGCGATGTTCAATTCGTGGCGGCCAATGTTGCCGAGCGTCTTGATGTGCGCAACCTTGTTGCAAAGGCGCTGGATGCCTTCGGCGACATCGATATTCTGGTCAACAATGCCGGTATTTCACATTCGGCAGAGTTTCTCGAACTGAAGGAAGCCGATTTCGACCGTGTTCTCGGGGTCAATCTGAAGGGCGCCTTTTTATGCAGCCAGGCCGTCGCCCGTCATATGGTCGACAGGGTCAAGGACGGCGGCGATCCAGGCTGTATCATCAATATTTCATCGATCAATTCCGTTGTCGCCCTACCCGACCAGGTACCCTATTCCGTGTCCAAAAGCGGCGTTGCGCAGTTGACGCGAGTCATGGCGCTGTCGCTTGCTGCGCACGGGATCCGGGTCAATGCAATCGGGCCCGGATCGATCATGACCGACATGCTCGGCTCGTTGGTTGGCGACAAGAACGCCCGAGAGAAGATCCTGTCGCGCACACCGCTCGGCCGTATCGGCGAACCGGGTGAGATTGCCGGGATCGCGGCATTTCTTGCGTCCAAGGATGCGAGCTATGTCACCGGCCAGACGGTTTTCGCCGATGGCGGACGATTGCCGCTCAACTACACCGTTCCCGTCGACGAATAATCGGGCCTGCCGACAACCTCCTGACAGAATGTTGTCAGGAGGGGTGTGCTATATACATCCCGTAAACGAAATTACGGAGATGATCTATGTCCTCATTCACACCCGATAATGCAGCAGTCTGGTTCGAGATACCGGTCAGCAATCTCAAGGCCGGCATGGCCTTTTACAATGCGGTTCTGAAGACCGAGCTGGTCGAAATGGAAATGGGGCCGAATGTTGTCGCCATCTTTCCAAACAAGGATCCAGCATCCGGCGTAGCCGGGCATATATATCCCGGAAAGGCCGGAGAACCGGGAAAAGGCAATACTATTCACTTGGCCGTTCCGGAAAAACTCGAATCGGCGATGGACCGGGTTATCGAAAACGGCGGCAAGGTCGTTTCGGACATCACACCCATTCCGGCGGGCCGTTTCGTCTATTGTCTCGATCCGGATGGAAACAGCATCGGGCTGTTCAACTGACCGGGTCATGCGATAGTATTTTGCAGGGTGTTCCGGACCAGACCGTCGAGAATACCCTCCTGACAAACAGGCTGTGGCGCTGTCGCCGGCGCCAGGCCGGCTCTTGCGTATGGGAAGCTGATCATGCGACGCGCTGACCGTCTGTTTCAGATCGTGCAATATTTAAGGGGCGGCCGGCTGGTCACCGCCGCGACGCTGGCCGAGCGGCTGGAGGTTTCCGAACGGACGATTTACCGCGACGTTGCCGACCTGCAATCAACCGGCGTACCGATCGACGGCGAGGCCGGGGTCGGCTACATCATGCGCGAAGGCTTCGACCTTCCGCCGCTAATGTTTTCCCGCGACGAGATCGTCGCCCTTGTGACCGGTGCGCGCATGGCGCGCGCCTGGGGCGGGGCAACGGTGGCCAGAGCTGCCGAAGAGGCGCTGATCAAGATCGGAGCGGTGTTGCCCGACAGCGAGCGCAGCCGCATTTCCCAGACGGAAATCCATGCGCCCGATTTCATGATGCCGCAGGAAGACAGGTATCGTTTCGATCTTCTGGAAAAAGCAGCTGATCAGCGGCAGGTTCTCGATATCAGCTATGAGGATGCGGAGGGGACGGCAACGGCGCGGCGTATCCGTCCTCTTGGATTGTGGTTCTGGGGCAAGGTATGGACGCTTGCAGCATGGTGCGAGCTGCGCACCGATTTCCGCACCTTCCGGCTCGATCGAATCGCCGTCATCGAGGAGACCGGCGAGGCGTTTCGCCCCGAACGCGGCCGCACCCTGGCAGACTATTATCGCCTCATGGAGCGCGACGACTGACCCTCGCATTGCTCTATGGCGTGTTGGTATATATCGGTTATGGTTCAAGCAGACCGCGATTGGAGGTAGTGATGGCGCGTATAGAAGCAAGGCTGGAAGAACTGGGGCTGGTGCTGCCGGAACCAGCGCAATTGCCGCCCGGTGTGCGGCTACCCTTTGCCAAGGTCAATGTGCGCGGCAACATGGCTTATGTCTCGGGCCACGGACCGCAAAACGACGACGGCACGCTGAGCGCGCCTTCCGGCAAGGTCGGCAAGGATGTGACGGTGGATGAGGCCTATGAACTGGCTCGCAAGACGGCGCTTTCGATGCTTTCCAGTTTGCAGCGCGAGCTTGGCGACCTCGACCGCATTACAGGATGGGGGCGGATTTTCGGCATGGTCAACTCGGCACCGGGATTTACCCAGCAGCCGGCCGTGATCAATGGCTGCTCAGACCTCATTTATGATGTTTTCGGCCCGGATGTCGGACGTCATGCGCGCTCTGCAGTCGGCATGGCGGAATTGCCGTTCGGGGATGGTATCGCGGTGGAAATCGAGGCCGATGTGCTGATTGATTGAGGCGCGCATATTGGTTGGGATAATGTCAGCATGAAAGATGTGGTTGTCATCGGCGCCGGCATTGTCGGCGTGTCAACCGCCCTGTGGCTGCAACGGGCGGGCCAATCGGTCACGATTGTCGACCGCTGCATGGCGAAGGATCGGGCGAGCTATGGCAATGCCGGTCTTCTTGCATCGTGCGCCGTTGTCCCGATCGCCGTGCCCGGACTGCTGCGCAAGGCGCCGCGCATGGTTCTGGATCCGGATCAGCCGCTGTTTGTGAAATGGTCATACCTGCCGAAAATCGCCCCCTGGCTGATGCGTTACCTCAGCCATGGCCGGCCTTCCGAAACGCGGCGTATTGCCGAGGCCCTCGCCGCTATTATCGGTGACAGCCTTGAGGATCATCAGGCCCTGGCTTCGGGTACGCCGGCTTCAAGGCATATCCGGCCGTCTGACTATCTCTTTGTCTATAACAACCGGGCGCATTATGACGAAGATGCCTTCGGCTGGTCGGTGCGGCGTGCATTGGGATATGACTGGGAAGAACTCGACGGCGCCGCTTGGCACGCTTACGATCCGGTCTATTCAGCGGAACTGGGATTTGCCGTGCGTCTCGGCAAGCACGGCATGATCAGCGATCCGGGCGCCTATCTTGAGGACCTGACAGAACACTTCAAATCCGAAGGTGGCCGGTTCATCCGCGGCGAGGCGGACGATATCGTCCGTGCAGACGGCAAGGTAAGCGGCGTTCGGATTGACGGCGAAACGGTACCGGCGGACGCTGTGGTCGTTGCGACCGGCGCCTGGTCGGGAAAGCTGACGCGCAAGCTTGGTCTTCACGTGCCGCTCGAATCCGAGCGCGGTTATCATCTTGAATTATGGGGGCCGAATAAAGTACCGCGCTCACCGGTGATGATCGCCAGCGGAAAATTTGTCGTGACGCCAATGGAAGGCCGGCTGAGGCTGGCCGGCATCGTCGAATATGGCGGACTTGAAAAACCGCCCTCGCAGGCACCTGTCGCATTGCTGCGCAAGAACATCAAAGCGGCAATTCCGGGCCTTGAATGGAAGGATGAACAGCAATGGATGGGTCATCGGCCCGTGCCCTCGGATTCCATACCGCTGATTGGCGAAGTGCCGGGTATTTCGGGAGCATTTGTCGGCTTCGGACACCACCATGTCGGACTGACCGGTGGGCCCAAAACCGGCCGATTGCTGGCGCAGCTTATTTCCGGGCAACAGCCGAATATTGACCTTTTACCCTATTCGCCCGCAAGATTTGCTGCCAACAATAAGAATACCGCAAAGTAAAAACGGAATAATCCAGGAGGAAACTGAATGAAAAAGCTTATGAGCACAGTGGCCGCAGCGGCCATTTGCGTCGCCGGAAGTAGCGCTGCCTATGCGGAAAAGTGGGATATGCCATTGGCGTATTCTGCGACGAACTTCCATTCGGCAACGGCAGCAGAGTTTGCCAAATGCATCACGACGGGCACGGGCGGCGACATCGAGGTTGTCACGCATCCGTCGGGCT
>JAAEOH010000407.1 GCA_024244645.1 Hyphomicrobiales bacterium | reverse complement strand
GATGGGCGTCACTGCCGTCTACCTGCTGGTGTTCGTCCGGATGGTCTCGCCGGCGGAGCGCACCCACCTCATCGAGTACGGTGTGCTGGCCGTCTTCATCCACAAAGCGCTCGCTGAATGTGCGAACAACGGTCGCTCCGTCCCGGTGCCGGCGTTGCTCGCCGTTTTGGCGACGGCGCTGCTGGGCGTAATCGATGAGTGCATCCAGGCGTTTCTGCCAATTCGTGTCTTCGACCCGCTCGACATCGTGGTCACTAATGCCACGACGGAATTGCTAAGCCAATCTCTGCCCTGGCACGAGGTCGGTGATTTCACCTGTGATCTTTAGACGTCATTTCCCAATGTCTATCATTCCAGCACTGCTGGTGCCGGTCTCACTCATCCTGCATTTCCTATAGATCTTGAAGTTGCAAATATTAACAGGTGAGCGGGTGGCAGAGGACGCGGAGGCAACGGCGGCACAAGAGACGAACGAGACAGTTATCCCGCAACCGACGTCAGTCGTGTCCTCGGTCTTTTTGTCTCGTCGTCGCCCCCGACACAATGCTCTGATCCGTTGACGCCGATCAATTCCGTGTCATCCATTCGGCATAGTT
>JAAEOH010000406.1 GCA_024244645.1 Hyphomicrobiales bacterium | reverse complement strand
TTTGCGTCAGAGGCCTTTCCTCGCAAAGCTTCAATGCGCTCTTGCAAAACAGCAACCTGTTCAGTTTGTGGAATCCTTGACTTATCACTCCCCTTTGATACATGCGCTACAGTTAGAGACACGTCTTTTTTGTCTTCATTTGTCGGAGCTTTAATATCCCCATAAACCCTTTCAAGCTCAGACACCATAATTGTCTTTTTTTTGCGCGCGCCTGTAGTAACAGAAAGTGTGCCGTTTTCAATATCCTTATATATTGTAGAACGAGCAACACCCGTTAATTTATGTGCCTTAGAAATAGAAACCTGCATTGCCTTCCTCTTCCGTTCATTTCGGCTACATAATAACACAAAAACTACAGTCTAGTACATCTCAATAATACAATACAGAAGACTACAAAATGTACAGGATGGCCGTGTATTCTAATGTAGGCAATGTAGCTTTCTGTATTTTGTATCTTTTTGTATTATTGGACGCAAAGCCCTTATTCTCTGCAATTTAAGCCGCTACAAAAAATACATTAGAATACAGATACAGGGTGTATCGAATTGCAGCGTTGTGGATTAATTGTTTTTTTGGTAGAGTTAAGCCATACCGATTCTCTTCACGAGATTCGATTTTCTTATCTACAAACCCACATCTTAAAGGAGAAGCATCTAGTCCTTTAGAACCTGGCAATAAAAAACCGCCGTTGTCGCGGCGGTCTTTCAAAGCAGGGGAGTTATACACTCTAAAATCAACATCTCAAAGTGTATCGCTCCTTCGAACCCGGTGCAAGTCATTTGTGACTTTTGCAAAC
>JAAEOH010000405.1 GCA_024244645.1 Hyphomicrobiales bacterium | reverse complement strand
CGGGCACAACAGGAAAGCCGAAGGGCATGGTTTTGGAACATACAAATATGTCTTCTTTCATCCAACATGGGGCGTTTTGTATGTACAAGGACCTGGGTCCAGGGAGCCAGTTCTTGCTCTCGAGTCCTATGACCTTTGACGTGAGCTGCGGCACTCAGTTCTCTTCCCTTTCCCTAGGTGCTACTCTGGTGCTTGCACCCAAGAGTGCATTGCTGAATGAGCTTGCCCTACTCATCAACACTGTTAAGGTGAGTTGACTGGCTTGCCATTCAAGGAGTATTTCACACACACTGCAGGGCATACTCTGGTTGTTTGACACTTCATATGGTTTTCAGATCACACACCTCTACATGACTCCATCGCTCTTTGAACTTGTTGTCAACTGTAACCGCCCCTCGGTGGTGTGCATTAATCTTGGTGGAGAGCGCGTGCTGCAGCACCAGTTGGATATGTGGCGGGAAAATATCAAGCACTTTGTGATTTCATATGGACTCACAGAGACTACCATCGCTTGCACTTCAATGGAATTTGATTATAGAACAGAGCATGTATCTTCCAACATCATTGGGCTCCCATTCCCTAATGTTACCTACTACGTACTAGATGCGCACCTTCAGCCATTGCCAGTGGGTGTCATGGGTGAGCTCTACATTGGGGGTGATGGTGTAGGAAGAGGCTACCTCAACCGTTCCGACCTTACATGCAAAGCCTTCATCAAAAACCCTTTTAGCTCTAATGATGGAAGCCGTATCTACAAGACAGGAGACATAGTCAAACTGCTTCCCGATGGATCCATTTTCTTCATTGGGCGGAATGATGGGCAAATCAAAATCAGAGGTCAACGTGTGGAGCTGGGTGAAGTTGAGATGGCTCTGCGATCCGCGAACTCATCTGTTACCCAGGCTGTGGTGTTGGTGCATGAACAGATCCTGGTGGGGTTTGTGACACCTGGGAGTGTGGATGCATCTGCTGTTAAGGCTGGTGTTTCCAAGGTGCTGCCGCCTTACATG
>JAAEOH010000404.1 GCA_024244645.1 Hyphomicrobiales bacterium | reverse complement strand
GGGCTCATTGCAGAAATATGATGGCGAACCTGGCACACTCCTGACCAGCTTGATCTGACCCATCGTTTGGTAGAACGTGGGGTCATGAAACGCGACGTAATCATCGTCGGCGGCGGCATTATCGGATGTACCACCGCCCATTTCCTGACCCGTGCAGGATTACGTGTAGCTTTGCTTGAGAAAGGTGCGCTGGCTCAGGGGGCAACCGGCAACAGCTTTGCCTGGGCCAACGCCTCGACCAAGACTGGTGACGAGATCTATCACCGACTGAATGCTGCTGGCGTAGCCGGTTATGAGGCTCTCGCGGCGGAGTTTGGTGCGGAAAGGCTTGGCATTTATCAGACCGGCGCGCTGCAGGTTGTAGGACGATCTGACGCAACGGGCTTCCGCGCCATGCAGGACCGTTTCGTCACCTTGCAGCGGTTCGAATATCCGTGTGAGTGGATGGATAGTGGAAAGCTGAAGATGGAAACACCGGAGCTGATGCTGCCCGACGACGCCCAGGCTTTGCTGTTGCCCACCGACATGGTGATCGACGCCCCGCGGGTTGCCCGCTGTCTGGCAGAGACCGCCCGCAAAGGCGGTGCGGATATCCGCGAGAACTGCCCAGCGATTGCCTTGATCGTTGACGACAACGGAGCAGTGCATGGAATCGAGACCGCTGATGACCAAATCGAAGCCCCTAAGGTTATCCTCGCCGCCGGAGCTGACACAGGGCAATTGCTTGCAGACCTCACCGGATTCGACGCTTTCGCAAGCCGTTTTCCCATGCGTGAAGTGCCTGGATTGTTGCTGACTACACCACCGCTAGACCGCAATCCGCTGAAGCGCCTGCTATTCGGGTCGACAACGAACGAACTGCATCTGCTACCCGCTCCCAATGGAGGCATCCGGATCGGCTCGGACGAAATCGACGGCGTGGTCTGGGAGGACCGCAGCGAGGCCGCCATGCGGCGCGGAGGCGTTGCTCTCCTCGCGCGGGCAGCGCAGATTATTCCGAACTTACTGGACTGCGTCTCGCTTGATGAGTGCACTCTGCAGATCGGTGTGCGTCCATATCCGGAGGACGGTCAGGCGATCATCGGCCCTCTACCGGGCTCGGACGGCTTGATCATCGTCGCGACCCACAGTGGCATTACCCTTAGCCCTATTATCGCAGCTCAAATGGCCGATCTAATACGCGGCAATGTTGTCCCGGACCTCGCCGCCTTTAGCCTCACACGGTTTCCGGGTTTCTGAAGAGTTTCAGATCAATGCTTCCAACCGTGGAGTGATCTGGCTCGCTGGCTGTGCCGATGCCTTAGTCCGAGAGTGTACAGATTACGACAAGCCATGACCGGCAGAAAAGGGCTCGGAACGGTCATTCGCCGCAACGCACAACTATTGGCTTACGAAAATCTGAGTGTGATTGGCAGCTCAGCGGAGAGGCTGTGTGAAAAACGCAGCCGCGGCAAAATCAGATAGAATGGAATTCTGCGAGCTGGTATTTCACTGGTGATGCAATGCGCTGTGATTTCAAAAAGCCGTGGCAATGAGAACAGAATTCTAACGACACCGCTGAGATTTGTGTTTTCACACAGCCTCCGGACAAAGCGGACTCTAAATAGTTGCTCCAACTCTACTGCACAGTTGCTCATCGAAAAGACGGATGATAAACCGTCACCCGTGTCAAGTTGACACCTATAGAAACGCAATCCTTTTGATTGCGTCATCAAGCGGCAGCGAAGAGTGCCGCATTATCATGACAATTGAGACTGGTTTCGACGCCTTGATGACGTTTACCTGCGTCAAGCATGGCTACTGCGGCTGCGTAAAAAAGGAGCAGCCTTTTGATGTTACTCTTCTGATCCCGGAGCGTGGGGTTGTCACAGCCCATCAGTTTGCCGATTGGGTATTCCTAGCGGACAATCAAAATCCGAATACAGAAAGCAAGGTCTGGCTTAAGCACAAGAAAGCCATAAGAGACGCATTTGTTGAACATATGGGTTCGGAAGTCGTCGACGCAAAGAGACTACAGTACACCCGAGATTCGAGGTACACGAGTGCCATCACCGAACTGGTTGAATGTAAAGTAGAGTTTTGCCGCAAAAATCCTGACCTCTATATCCGGAATTTGGTCGCTCTTGAAAGAGGAGTTTTTTACCCGGTTGACGATGTGGTGGGAAAAGGCCTGGGGTTGTTTCCGCAGATCGAGGTATGCTGGTTCGAACATGATGCTTACTGGCTCAAGGACGACAAAGAGCCTATCGATTGCATTAAAATTGCATTTCACCACATGACCGAGTCACACATATGCAGTGGAGTGTTTAATCGCGCTCGTCTAGCTGGTTGAAAACAATAGAATTGGCGATTTGGATCAATCCAGGTCGCCCCTTTGTGCGATTGCGTTTGGGCCGCTTCGGGCTCAATCGCTGTCCTCGCGAAGCATTTCCGTCGGTAGCGGGTGAGCACGTTTGCCTCTTTGCCTGCTTCGACGGTATTGGCTTTGGTACTCTCGGCGCTGTTTGGTCACTTCATAAAGAACGATGCCAGAGCTCGTGCCGAGATTCAGACTTTCGATCATACCAAACATCGGAATCGCAACGCACATTTCTGCGTTGTCGACGGCAAGTTGGCTGATGCCGCGGCTTTCGTTGCC
>JAAEOH010000403.1 GCA_024244645.1 Hyphomicrobiales bacterium | reverse complement strand
TTTGAAGGAGACAACTACCTACCTGGGTTCTTCCAGGCCGACAGCCGTAAATTTGTTCTGGGGTTTAAAAAGGATGGAGGACACGGCTTTAAAGAACAGCCATAAAACGGTCTCGGACGTAAAAATCATATTACTTGAGGAAGCAAAAACAATCCTTGAAGAAGATAAGGAAATTTGCCGCAGGATTGGAGAGAACGGACAATCACTTATAAAGGATGGTGGTACTGTTCTCACTCACTGCAATGCAGGTGGTCTTGCCACCGCTTACTATGGTACAGCGTTAGCGTTGATCTTCACTGCGGCTGAAAAGGGTAAGAGTGTCCATGTATATGCAGATGAGACACGGCCTCTTCTGCAGGGCTCCAGGCTCACGGCATGGGAGCTCAAGAATGCGGGTATTGATGTTACCTTGATATGTGATAACATGGCCGCTCATACGATGAAGGAAAAAACAGTGGATTGTGTTATTGTTGGTGCGGACAGAATTACTGCGAATGGTGATGCTGCGAATAAGATAGGTACCTA
>JAAEOH010000402.1 GCA_024244645.1 Hyphomicrobiales bacterium | reverse complement strand
GCTCTACGTTGCAGTACTAGGATAGTCTTGATGAGACCTGCAATGCCAGCAGCTCCCTCTAGATGGCCGATATTCGTCTTGATGGCTCCCAGGACCAATGGTCTCTCACGCTGTTTACCAAAAACTGACTTTAATGCCTGAAACTCAATAGGATCGCCATGACGTGTTCCCGTCCCATGTGTCTCTACATAGCAAACGTCCTCAGCTTGTACACCTGCATCACTCAGAGCTCTGTGAATAAGTTTATACTGAGCTGCTGGGCTTGGCGCGGCGAAGTGGGTGGCTGTGCCATTGTGAATTGAAGCCGTCCCTCTGATAACAGCCTCAATTCTGCAATTAGCCTCCAAGGCATCCTCAAGGCGCATCAGCACAACTGCACCACATCCTTCCCCTCTTGCATAGCCATCAGCAGAGGCATCAAATGCTTTGCAACGAAAAGTGGGGGAAAGAAAGCCTGAATCATCCAGAGCATCAAAACCAATGGAAGAAAGCAGCAAGTTTACGCCCCCCACAAATGAAAATCATGCAACATAAAAGACTTGTAATCATAAAGCCACAACAGTTTGTAGGTGAACACACATGTATACTTGCCTGCCGAGTCACAGAGGCCTGCACGGAGGTTATTACAGGCATTGTCCAGTGCAACGAGGGATGCAGAACAGGCAGAATCAATGACATAGCTGGGGCCAGTAAGCCCCAGTGCATAGGATAAGCGATTAGCTACATTACTCTCGATGTTCCCCATTGCTGCATGAGCAGAGTGCCCTTTCCACTCAAACACATTGGTACTTGACGCACCCACAAATACACCGCAGCGTTCGCCTTTCAGTTCACTCTTCGTAAAGCCTGCACTCATAAGTGCCTGATATCCAACCTCCAACATGTGACGCTGGGCTGGATGCATTACTTCTGCCTCCTCTAGTGAAATGCCAAACTTGTCATTGTCAAAGAGCTCCACGTTCTCAATGTATCCAGACTGCCAGGCTTTCCCCGAAGACGAATGAAGCCGACCAGGCGGAGGCATTCCAATACAGTCCTTAGCCGGTGCCAGAACTTTAGTCCATAGCTCTTCCGGGCTGTTAGCCCCACCTGGGAATCGACAGGCCATACCCACAACTGCAACCTGACCCGAAGAACCTTCTTTACTGAAGGTTTCAATCTTCTT
>JAAEOH010000401.1 GCA_024244645.1 Hyphomicrobiales bacterium | reverse complement strand
GCATCAAATCAACGTGATTATCGCACTACGTTACCTCAGGCGTTACCTTAAAAATACAACCGTTAAGAAAACTATCATTAACTACCTGAAAAGATTGGTGCCCAGAGGCGGAATCGAACCACCGACACGCGGATTTTCAGTCAGGCGGCAATTCTGCTGATTCAGATGGTTGCGGAAAATTCATCTGTCAAACCAAAGTCGAAAATCAAGCACTTAGCGGCGCTTTGTCAAACCTTCCAGCGGGCGACAATGTAGAGCAAGCTGCCCACTGGTACGCACGAAATAATGCAAACCGCAAAAGAGCATTTATCCCTCTCCTGCGCGATCGCTTCGGCCTGACACCAATGGAAGCGATCATGGCGGCTCAGCTGGCACGCGAGATCGAAGCCGGGGAGGTCCGCTGATGGCGCATCTCCAGGAGAACGATATCCTCTTCGCCTGCAAGGCGCTCAACCTCGTATCGGGGCTCTCGGCCAATGCCCGAAGGGTTGCCGGCGCCATCATCGATCATTTCAATCGCAAGACCGGCCAGTGCGATCCAAGCGTTGGTCGCCTGGCGCGCATGCTCGATGTCGATCGCTCAACGATTATGCGGGCAACAAACGACCTGTGCAGCGAAGAACACGGCCTGTTCGAAAAGACCAGCCACGGCGGCATGTCCCATCGCACCAGCTATGTTCCGAGATGGGACAGGTTTCGTGAGATTGTCGAGGACTGGGAAGCGCGAATGAAGACCGGCGATGGACATGCAAAGGTCTCGGAAGCGAGAGGTTCAAAGGTCGCAAAACTGCGACGCCCAAGGTCGCAGAACTGCGACGTTAAAGGTCGCAAAACTGCGACCCAAACCAATCTAATAAACCAATCCAATAAACCAATAGGGACTGAGAGCACTGGGTTTCCGTATGTCAAACAACCAACTCAGTGCCAGTCTGAGAGACCGAAAGGGCTTGGGAAAGGGAACAAGCCGCCAGGCGGTCCATCCTTCCTCTTGCCCATTGCCGGTGGAAAGTCCGTCTCGAAGGGAAAGGCGGCAAGGGCTGCGGCAGAACGCCGATGCAGCCATGACATGGCAGCCAGAGGTCAGTCAGCCCATGCGCTCTACATCGAGCACATGACGCCGGCTTTGCTCGAAGCTGCTGCTGAGCGGGAAATGCGAAGGCACGGCGCAGGGCTGGAATTCATCGACGAGATGCTGGGCGACCTGCTGCTGTGGGCAGGGCGAGGAACGGAGGCGGCGGCTCATGGCAATCGCTGAACAGCAAAATCGGATGACCTGCCGAGGGGGTGGGGGCGGTCTGAAAGTCCACGGATCAAAAACCGGGACCGGTGGGCTAACACCGCACACACCGTCGCAAAATTGGCGAAAATCTTTTTTTTGGGAACCGATGGAGTGGATTGCAGATCTTCCCTGGTACAACAGGATGAAAGGGAGGGGTATCAAAAGTTTGAGAAATCGGCCGCCCCGTTACCGCCCCCCATCTCATTCGGAGATTTTTTCCTGCTAGCGGTAATTTTCAGGGGGAAATCGACCAGTTGAAGGGCTTCAGTCAGTAAAATATTTCTAACTAATTGAAACTACGTGCATAAATACTCAGCGTGCAACTTCCCACGGATTATCAGGCTAAAAATCGACTTATTATTTTCGTCTCCCAAAGGACAAACATCGGCTTCAGGGAATCGGTGCGATCGGGAACAAATACCAATTTGCACATGCAATGCACGGAGCCTGCGAAATAGCAGAATCCCGACTTGCCAGGAATGGGCAAGCTCCATTCGTAGTGCGATGTCGGCAATGGGGCGGCGGATAGCGGTCATTTGCTGCTTATGCGAGATTTCCGGCCGCTTTCCTAGGAACGGACATTGACCGCATGAGATATCGGGCGACGATCGCAAACCTCTTTCGACTGCTCCGAGTCGAAATTGCCTACCCTAATCAACGTTGGCTTGTTCGCGAGTGCAGAAAAAATGTATCGTTCAGTGGCGCCCGAGGCTGTGTGGAAACTCGCGAGTGAGATTTTCTCGTCTTCAATAGCCGAAGGCGGGTATGGGGCTGCACTCCGGTCAAGAGAATCGCTTGGTTCTCCTGAAAGCTCTGACGCCAGATTGGTGATCTCTAGTTCGCCCCTTTCCCTCGAAGGCCAAGGGGCTTTCCAAGCCGAGGGCCGAGTGTCTGCAACTTTGATTTCGGACGCTTACTGCAGATGCTCGCGCATGGTTTTCTGGACATAGATCAGGTGCCGGTTTGAAGCGTCACGCGCCATCTCTGAATCACCATTCATGACGGCAGTGAGAATTTCCGTATGCTGAGCACGGATAAAGTCGTGACTTTCCCCTTCTTCTTTGATGCTCTTGAGGTTGTGTAAAATGTTGACGCGGAGAAGATTGAACAGACCGCGCATGACATGAACAAGAGCAACGTTGTGTGAGGCCTCGGCAATGGCAAGATGAAATTCCGTATCTGCCTCAGATTCGATGGCGACGTCTTTGTTGCCGCCTTCATAGACCGCCATAAGTTCATCAAACCTCTGCTTGATCCTTTCCCTGTCAGATTTGGTTGCGCGCTCCGCCGCGTGCTGGGTGGCGACTGCTTCCAACGCCTGCCTCAATTCAAGGACATCGAAGATCGTCTCGGGGTGAGATTTCATCAGATAGACAAGCGGTTCAACGATTGTCGGGCCAATGATATCACACACAAATGTCCCGCCACCACGTTTTGACTGTAACAATCCCTTGGATTCAAGGATCATCAGAGCTTCGCGAAGTGAGGGCCGCGACACGCTCAATTGTTCTGCCAAAGCTCGCTCGGATGGCAGCTGCTCCCCCGGTTTCAACGATCCTTCCAAAATCATCGTTTCAATCTGACTTATGATGGAATCGGAAACCCTTGTGACCTTTACTGCGGAAAATTCCACCAACTTTTTATTCCTTTCTATGTCTGCATGCTCGATGGTCTGACCAATAACTTAGGCAACTAAATCTGAAAATTCTAGTCACTCTCCTCTTTTACCGTGGGATTGCCAACTGGCTGCCCGCTCTTGACTATAACATCTCAATCTGCTTTTGGTATATTGGTAAGACCATTTGTACGACTGGGTGGTATGACCTGTAGCTTGGCAAAAACGACACGTGGTGCGCGTGACGAAACAGGAGGACCTCGTTGCGGAGAATGCCGACATGATCGTGATGGGTGCGAAACCGCATTCTGCCGCCGGCAAAGTTTTTCCAGGTTAGTTTCAAGCAAGTTCACGCACACACGCAAACCCCAGGAGCGTTTTGCGCCCACTCTGGAATGAAAAAGGAGAGATGCACGTGTTTCAGGTTCGAATCCATGGCCGCGGTGGTCAGGGCGTTGTGTCCGCAGCAGAGATGCTGTCCATAGCGGCGTTTGAGGAAGGCAAACATTCGCAGGCGGTTCCGAGTTTTGGATCAGAGCGTATGGGCGCCCCAGTGGTGGCCTATGTGCGCATTGACGACAAGGAAATCGAGCTTCGCGAACCGGTGCTCGAACCTGATCTCCTGATTGTTCAAGATCCCACTCTGTTTTCCGCCATTGACGTCTTTGCCGGCCTGAAGGAGGACGGGTATCTTCTGGTCAATACATCGAAAACTATGGAAGAGCTTGGCTTGGGCGAACAAGCCGCGAAGCTGTCCGCCGACCGCATCACGACCGTTGCAGCCACAGAACTTGCGCAGCGCCACCTGGGCCGCCCGACACCCAACACCGTGTTGCTGGGTGCAATGACGGCAACCATTGATGCGGTGAACCTCGGCTCGGTGTTCAAAGCGATCGAGCACAAATTTCCCGGCAAGATCGGCGAATTGAACAAAACCGCGGCGCAAGCCGCCCACGACGCGATCAAAAAAAATGGATGACATGATATGTTAAGACAAATGGACGGATCCGACGCCGTTGCTGAAGCCGTGGGCCTTTGCCGACCGGAAGTGATCGCATCATATCCCATTACACCTCAAACCCACATCGTCGAAGCGCTCGGCTCGCGAGTAAAACAGGGCAAATTGGGGACGTGTCAGTTTCTCAACGTTGAATCTGAATTCGGTGCCATCAGCACCTGTATTGGATCATCGGCGGCGGGTGCGCGAACTTACACGGCCACCTCAAGTCAGGGGATGCTGTTCATGATGGAAGGGGTCTACAACGCCTCCGGTCTTGGACTGCCAATCGTCATGACCGTCGGCAACCGTGCCATTGGTGCGCCGATCAATATCTGGAACGACTGGGGCGATTCAATGTCGGCGCGCGATGCCGGCTGGATCCAGCTTTTTGCTGAGACAAACCAGGAAGCCATCGACGTTCATATTCAAGGCTTCAAGCTCGCTGAGGAACTGAGTGTTCCGGTTATGGTGTGCATGGATGGCTTCATCCTCACACATGCCTATGCGCGTGTTGATATTCCCGATCAGGAACAGGTCGATGAATTCCTGCCACCGTTCCAGCCACGCCAGTCGCTTGACCCGGCGGCCCCCATTTCCATGGGCGCCATGGTCGGCCCCGAAGCCTTTACCGAAGTGCGCTTTCTGGCGCATCACAAACAGATCGAGGCACTCGATCTGATCCCGCAACAGTCAGCAGAATTTGAAACGATCTTTGGCCGCGATTCAGGCGGGTTGGTCAAATCGCACGAATGCGAAGACCAGGAAACCGTGGTTGTCACCATGGGCTCCGTGATCGGCACGATGAAGGACGTTCTGGCCGGGATGCGCGATGATGGCCATTCCATCGGCGCACTGACAATCCGCTCCTATCGTCCGTTCCCCAGCGCGGTCCTGCGCGAAAAGCTCAAGAACGCCAAACGTGTGATCGTTTTTGAAAAGAGTTTTGCCCTTGGCATGGGTGGCATTCTGGCGATGAACCTCCGCATGGCGCTTCAGGATCTCCCGGTCAAGGTGCATTCGGTCATCGGGGGGCTGGGTGGCCGTCCGATCACTCGCGACAACCTGCGCCGCATGTTCGAAAAGGGCATGCGCGACGATCTGGAAGAGCCGCATCTGCACGACATCAATATGGACGTTGTCAACCGCGAACTGGACCGGGAAAAGGCTGAGCGCCGCTCTGGATCGATCGCGGAAAACATCCTTCAGGACGTCGGCGTCGTTGCCGCGGCCAAAAGTATTTGAGGAGCGCAGCACAATGGTTCAGATCCCCGAGACAAAGCAAAAGGTCAAGTTCTACCAGACAGGTACCTTTACCGTCGGCAATCGCTTGCTCGACTCCGAAGATCGCAGCGTGCAGGCCACAATCGATCGCTCCAATTCACTGGATTCAGGTCACCGCGCCTGTCAGGGCTGCGGCGAGGCACTTGGTGCGCGTTTTGCTATTGATGCAGTCATGCGCGCAACCAACAACCAGATGATCGCCGCCAATGCGACCGGCTGTCTTGAGGTGTTTACGACGCCCTATCCTGAAACCGCGTGGTCGATACCGTGGGTTCATTCGCTCTTTGGCAATGCGGCAGCCGTTGGATCGGGAATAGCCGCTGCGATGAAGGCTAAGGGGCGTGAGGACGTCCGGGTCATTGCCCAAGGTGGCGATGGCGGAACAACCGACATCGGGTTCGGTTGTTTGTCGGGCATGTTCGATCGCAATGATGACGTGCTGTACCTCTGCTACAACAACCAGGGTTACATGAACACAGGGGTTCAGCGTTCAAGCGCAACACCTGGGGCCGCGCGCACCTCTACGACAATGCCGGTGGGTCCTGAACCCGGCAATCCGTTCACGGTTGGCAAGAATGTGCCCTTGATCGCCATGGGCCATCAGATCCCTTATGTGGCTACGGCCTCGGTTTCGGATCTTCACGATCTGGAACATAAAGTGACAAAAGCTATGAGCTTTCGCGGTGCAAGGTATCTGGAGATCTTTGTTCCATGCCCGTTGGGTTGGGGCTCCAAAACCTGTGACACGATCAAACTGGCGCGCATGGCCGTTGAGACGGGCATGTATCCGTTATTTGAAGCCGAGCACGGGGAAATCACCGGCGCAACCAAAATCCGCCGGCGGCAACCTGTCGACACCTACCTCAAAATGCAGCGTCGGTTTGCCCATGTGTTTAAAAAGGGCAATGAGCATCAGCTTGAAACCCTTCAGTCAATGGCCGATCGCAACATCAGGAAGTTCGGTTTGATGGATGCCGAAGGGGCCGAGATATGAAGGATCAACCCGTCAGCCAGACAAAACCCTTCGCCGTCACGCTGGACGTCGGCACCAGCCTTCTGAACAAAACCGGAAGCTGGCGCACCGAACGCCCGGTCTATGTCGACCGCCTGCCGCCCTGCAACAATGCCTGCCCGGCAGGTGAAAACATCCAGTCCTGG
>JAAEOH010000400.1 GCA_024244645.1 Hyphomicrobiales bacterium | reverse complement strand
GATAATTGGTGTAACTGCCGTTGGCATGTCTAGTTGTCGGTGGGGAGGATGCGGCCTTCGAAGGTGATGGCGAAGGCGTTGAGAGCACCTTTCCATCGGTTCATCCAGCGTTTCCTTCCCTTGCCGGTGGGGTCCAGACTACGCACCACGAGATAGAGACATTTCAATGCCGCTTGTTCGGTGGGGAAATGACCCCTGGCTCGGGTGGCTCTGCGCATCCTGGCATTCAACGATTCGACCGCGTTTGTCGAGTAGATGACCTTGCGGATCTCCGGTGAGTAGTCGAGGAACGGTGAGAACTCGGTCCAGGCGTTCTCCCACATCCTGACGATGGCCGGATACTTCTCATCCCAGATCTCGGTGAACTCGACAAAGCGTTCCTTGGCGTCATGTTCCGACACCGCGGTGTAGACCGGTCGTAGCTCCCGGGCGAGTTTGTCCCAGTCGGCCTTGGAGGCAAACCGGAACGTGTTGCGGATCAGATGCAGCACACAGGTTTGGACTATCGCCAACGACCAGATGTTCCCGATCGCCTCCGGCAGACCCTTCAATCCGTCACAGACCACGATGCAGACGTCGGCGACTCCTCGGTTCTTGATCTCGGTCAACACTTGGAGCCAGAACTTGGCTCCTTCGCCGCCGTTACCCACCCACAACCCCAAGATGTCTCGTTCCCCGTCGACGGTGACCCCGATGGCGGTGTAGACGGGCCGGTTGGTTACCTGCCCGTCGCGGATCTTGACCACCATGGCGTCGATGAACACCACCGGGTAGACGCGATCCAAAGGCCGGTTCTGCCATTCCGACATCTCGCCGATCACTCGGTCGGTGATCCGGCTGATCGTGTCCCTGGAGACATCGGTGCCGTAGACCTCCGCCATATGCGCTGCCACCTCGCCAGTCGTCAACCCCTTTGCGGTGAGCGAGATCACCATCTCATCGACACCGGTGAGGCGTCGCTGCCGTTTCTTGACCAACACGGGTTCGAAGCTGCCGTCACGATCACGGGGCACCTCGATGTCCACAGGTCCCACATCAGTCAGGAGCTTCTTGGCGCGGGTGCCATTGCGCGAGTTAGCTTTGTTCCGACCGGCCGGGTCATGCTTGTCGTAGCCAAGATGTTCTGACATTTCGGCCTCGAGCCCAGCCTCCAACACATTCTTGGTCAACCCGGACAACAGTCCGCCAGGACCGACCAGCTCCACACCATCATTCCTTGCACGTTCGACCAGCTCCTCAGCAAGCTGCTTTTCCTCCGGCGATACAGCCGCCGGTTCAGAGATACTCGTCACTGCCTGTTCCTTTCCGCCAAGCCACAGCGGCTCAGCATCTCAGGCCAACAGGCAATTACACCGGATTTC
>JAAEOH010000399.1 GCA_024244645.1 Hyphomicrobiales bacterium | reverse complement strand
TGAGCGCCAGGAAGAAATGGCGCAGGCTCGATGGATCAAACCACCTCGCCGAGGTCATCCAGGGAGTGAGATTCGAGAACGGCATCAAGCAAATCCAAAACGCCGCCTGACCAGCCCGTCACCAACTTTCGGGCATAGCTCCTCGAAAAGGCAAGGCCTGCGTGAGGCGGCGATGGCGTTCAGCAACTATATGAACGACTGCAATATCCCAGAGGTGATACTATCAGGGCGGCAGTATTCGGTGGGGTCATCCGATTTCCGACAACCACCATCATCCCCAATCCAAAAGATGAGTGAGCGGACAATCGAAAAGGATACTTGGCCGCCTTGGCTCAGGCCCAGCTGCGCCACCCAGCTGGGCCAGGCGCCTGCTCGATCTCTGGCTCCCAACATTGGGCCCCCGTGACACAGCTGTGCCATGGATGTCGACCGCCGGACCAAATGGCGCCACCTCTACTAGAGTGGACGTCGCACACGAGGCCTCAATTAGGGCGATTCGGTATCGCGGGGAAGGCGCGAGAATGAACGTCGATGGCCGGTGCTTTTGTGATCAGGTCACCTATGAGGCCAAGGCCGATGCAGAAAAGGGATGCCATCTGCTACTGCAGAGACTGTCAGGCCCACGCCAGAACCACTAATGGTGTGGTTGTCGATATCGTGAATGAGCGATTTCGCCTGTTCAGTGGAAAGCTCAAGACTTCGAGAAGGTTGCCGACAGCGGCACTCGCCGCGCTCTCACCTTTGCCCTGAGTGTGGGGCGCGAGTTTATGCGTAGACCGTGGGCGAGCGCACGTCGTTCTTGTTTCTGCGTGTGGCCACGGTCCGGCAGCGCGATCAATTGAAACCCTGGCTACAAGCCTTGTGTCGATCCGCGCAGGATTGGGTTGGTGATTTAGGATCAGTCTCGCGAAATGACGGACCGCCAACGGCGGAGGATATTGCGCCTCTCTGTGCCAAGTAGGAGTCACCTCATGCACAAGGTCTTTATCTACGGCACGCTCAAGCAGGGTTTCCCCAATCACGGCGCCGGACTGACAAGCGCCGCCTACGTCGGCCGCTTTCGTACCGTGACGGCCTTCCCACTGGTCGTGGGCGGGAAGTGGTTTTCGCCTTATTTGCTGGACGAGCCCGGCCAGGGGCAGCGCGTGTATGGTGAGGTTTTCCAGGTGAGCGACGACGGCCTGGCCACGCTTGACCGGATGGAGGGCACCGATAACCCACTGGGCTATCGGCGGATCAGCGTGGTCGTCGTGGCTGCCGAGGATGGCACCGCGCTGGAGGCCTGGACCGATGTCAAAGACCGGGCGATGCTCGACGGTATCCACTCCAAGGCGCTGGCGGAATACGGGCTCGATCCGCGCTACGTGGTTCCCGCCAAAAGAATGGGCGATTTCTAGGCCGGTTCCTATTTCACAGCTCATGAGGATCTAAACCATGACGGATGATGAGACAGCCGCGGTCACGCGAGCGACGGACAGCTTCTATGCCGCGTTGAACGCGATCTTCACCGGCGACATGAGGCCGATGGAGGAGCTCTGGTCCCATTGTGGCGAGGTCACCTACATGGGGGCCGTGCGGCGACTCTCAGGTCGGCTGAAGCCAGGTGCGGGAAAGCTGGCAGGCCCTGCCCGCCATGAAGCTGGGCAGCAGGGTCGAGCCGGCGGACCTGCGCCTGACCCTGGGCGGGGACATCGCCATCACCCACAAGCCGTGAGATCGGCGAGAACAGCCGAGCAGACGGCCGGCCCCAATCGGTGTCAATTCGCGCGACCAATGTATTCCGCAAAGAAGCGGGAGTCTGGAAAATGATTGGCCACCGCGCCGATCCGCTGCCGTTCCTCTCGACCTGAAAGCACACCGCGTCGCCCCCAACGGCGCGCGCGGCCGCCACATTGAGCAACGCCGAGGTCCGCTCAGCGCCGCTTTGCCGACCCACACGGCAGCCCGTTCGAATGGAAAGGAATGGCCAGAGCGGACTCTCGTTTGGATAGGCCTGATCCAAATCAATGCTCCCTTCCGCAGGCTGGCTTATCAGAGCCAGCCAGGAAGAGCGACATCCCCCCAGCATGCGCCCGGAATTGAGTCGACCGCATGAATCCAGGATAACTGATGCCAACCCGTCTAGGAAGGGAGGCCCCCAATGATCCGAACCATAGTGACACCGATCGACGGCTCGATGCACGCGCAAATGGCCTTGGACCTGAGTACGGACCTTGCCGCGAGATACGACGCTCGGATGGTTCTGCTCCATGTCGCTGTTCGTGACGGCAATGTGCCGGAGGCGCTTTATGACGCAGCGTCGCGCGAGCTCGAGGAGGCCGAAGGCAGCGGCCAAGAGACAGGGGTCCACCCGCACCAATCGCGACACCTTCGGGTCCTGGACTACATCGGGCATATGCTCTTGCGCAAAGCGCAGGAGCAAGCCGAAGGCAAGGGCGTCAAACGCGCCGAGACCGTCATCGACTTTGGCGATGCGGCCGAACGGATTCTCCATCATGCAGAGCAAGTGTCTGCGAATCTCATCATCATGGGCAGCCGCGGATTCAGCGAACTCAAGGGGCTATTTCTGGGCAGCGTCTCGCACAAGGTGTTCCACCTCGCTCCCTGTTCCTGCATGACTGTACACCGGGGGGACAGACAACCGACGCTCGAGGGGATCAAGAACATCTTGGTGCCGACCGACGGGTCGGATCACGCAGACAAGGCGGTCGATCTCGCGAGTGACATTGCCGTCAAGTATGGGGCGGCGCTGATCCTCCTCTACGTGACCTGCCGCGGCCCTTCGCTCGAAAAGCTCCGCCTCTCGGTCGACCTGGATCAGCTCAGCGAGAGTGCCCGTGAGGAGCTTGACCCGGCGCGACACGTGATCGCCGAGCATGTCAGCAGCGCTTTCGTCCCGCCGGTTGTCTCGAAGGACTCGCTCGAGGAGATCGCCGACCAGGTTCTTGCACGCGGGCGACAAACCGCCGAGGCAAAGGGCGTTCGGAAACCGACCCTGTTGCTGATGGACGGTGACCCGGCGCACCAGATTGTCGGGACCGCCCGGCGCGAGCAGGTGGAGTTGATCGCCATGGGCAGTCGCGGTCTCGGGGGGGGTGAAGGACTATTCGCCGGCAGCGTGTCATACAAGGTCAGCCAAACGGTGCCTTGCAGCTGCATGGTCGTTCGCTAACCTCCAACAATCCGCCCGGGCGGGATCTCGGGGAACCTAGTCCGCGATCCAGCGTGCCAGAAAGCGTTGAACCAAGCCACCATGCGCGCATCGGGCGTTGTCATCTATGGACGTATATGGACACCCGCCCGATTGCAAGTGGTTTTGATGATTGGTGGCGGTTGGGTTTGCAGTCATCTATCCGGCCTCTCTGTGCGGTTCTTGGTGCACCGCGGGCCCCGATGGAATCCGAGGATCGACGCCCCATCACGTTAGCGAGCTCTTGGCTCGGACAATGCCTCGGGTTTGGCCGATCCCGGTTACCCTGTTTCGCCATCACATCATCGTCACCCTCGCAATAAAGTTCCTTCCACCGTCTGTT
>JAAEOH010000398.1 GCA_024244645.1 Hyphomicrobiales bacterium | reverse complement strand
CACCCGATCCCATTCCGAACTCGGCCGTGAAAACCCTCTGCGCCGATGGTACTGCGTCTTAAGGCGTGGGAGAGTAGGTCGCCGCCAGGTCTTCAAAGACCACCGCCAAATTCTTCTTCCTTCGCAATCCACGCACCCGCGCCGTCCCGCGCAATACACAATCAAAACACAAGAAATCCAATCAAACCGCCACCGCGGAACCCACAACAACACCCAAAATCAACAGATTGGAAAAGGGGCGTCGCAATAGCATGTTTGGCCAAAACTCATCGCTGCAGGTAGCCTATTTCCACCCATTGACAGCCATGTCAATTTTCATGCCATAATCATGTTGTCGCCGTGAAGTTCCGTCCTCCGGAGCTTATCGTGGCGTGATTTCAAGACGGGGCAAGGCTAAACTTGCTCGTGTCGCCGCGGCCGGAGGTCAGCCGGCCGATAGAGAACAGGAACAGGGAGCGAAACAATGACGATCAAGAATGCGGGATGGAATCCACGGACCGAGGCACTCGGCCGCCGGCGTTTTCTCCAGGGCAGCGCGGCAGTTGCCGCGGTCACCGTTCTTTGGCGTCCCCAAGGGGCAGAGGCCGCGGAAGAACTAAACATCCTGGTATGGTGCGATCACGCCGACCGAAAGCTCCTCGAGCCCTTCGAGAAAATGAAGGACGCTCAGATCAACGTGAAGGATTACGAGGGTACCGGAACGGCATTGGCCGTTATCGA
Source organism: Hyphomicrobiales bacterium (assembly GCA_024244645.1). GTDB lineage: Bacteria > Pseudomonadota > Alphaproteobacteria > Rhizobiales > Rhizobiaceae > Hoeflea_A. The sequence continues at coordinate 4,684 of JAAEOH010000398.1, read as the reverse complement.
ACAATCGGCGCCCGGCGATTGGGATGTCTTCGTCGTCGATTCTCCCGATGCGCCACGGGTCGCGCGGCTCGGTCTCCTGGCCGAGCTATCGGACGACGATGTGCCTTGGACCGATATGTTCCCACAATTCCGCGAAGCGCCGCACACCTATGTCGATGGCAAACTGTATGCCGTCCCTGAAAAGTTCGGCTATTACGGTATTGCCTATAACAAAGACAAAGTCGATCCGGCCGACATGGCCAAAGCCGACGTGATGTGGAACGAGAAATACAAGGGCCGCATGGCGGTCTACGACTACTACTTCCCGATCATCCAAATGGTCGCGCTGACGATGAATATCGTGCCGGCCGAAATCAGCCTTGAGAACCTTCCGGGCATTCGCGAGAAGCTCCTGGCGATGAAGCCGAACGTAGCTTTGGTCGGCGACATCGTCGGTGTCCAGAACGCGCTGGTAACCGGTGATGCGGATCTCATAGTCGGCGGCGCCGAGTATTCGGTTTCCGGCCTGATGACCGACAATCCGGAGTTCGATTGGGTTATTTCGGACGCCGGGGGTCTGATCTGGTCCCAGGGTTTGGCGGTGTTCGCCGATTCGCGGAAAAAGGACTTGGCCACGGATTTCGTGAAGTATGTGATCAGCCCCGAAGGACAAGCCCGGCTTGCGACGTCGGATTGCTATTGGGCGATGCCGACCAACGCCAAGGCCCCTTTGACCGACGCGCAAAAGAAGATTCTGCGCTGGGATCAGCAACAAGGATTCATCGCACGATCGTACCCGTCCTTCATATCGGAAGCCGACCTCGACGTGGCGATGCTCGACATCTGGAACGAGTTCCTCCAGGCCTGAAACTAGGCCGATGGCGACCAGTGCGGTTGACGTGAGGTCGCGCCGCGGTTTCGACTTTTCGAAGTGGGCGGTGTTTCCGGCCCTGTGCGCGACGATATTGTTTTTTGTCGTGCCGCTCGGGGTCATGTTGCTGTGGAGCTTCTATCAACGCATAGGCGGCAAGATCGACCGCGACTTGTCTACCGCCAACTATGTCAAGTTCTTCGGCAAACCTTACCTATTCGAAGGCCTGATAAATTCGATCGAAGTTGCGCTCATAACGAGCGTTGTAAGCATCATTCTGGCCTACCCGCTCGCCTACATCATCGCCTATAAGATACCCGCGCGCTGGCAACGTTTTGCTCTCATCCTAGCGGTTCTGCCGTTCTGGACGTCCTATGTCATTCGATCCTACAGCTGGCTGCTGATCCTTTCCGAGCGGGGTATAATAAACTCCGTCCTTCTCGGCTTGGGCGTGATCGATGAACCGGTAACCCTCGGCTACAACCGGGGCGCCACGGTCCTCGGATTCGTTCATTTCTTTACAATGTTGCTGACACTGACGATTTACGCCAATCTGGTTCAGATCAAGGATTCGTATCGCATGGCGGCGGCAGATCTGGGCGCTTCGCCGGTTCAGGTGTTTCTTCGCGTAACGCTGCCGCTTAGTCTGCCCGGAGTCGCCGTCGGCGCATTTCTCACGTTTGTCATCGCGATCGGCGATTATATCACGCCGCAGATTTTGGGCGGCGCCAAGGAGTTGTTGCTTCCCCAGGCCATCATGCTCCAGGTAACGCGTGCCGCCGATTTCCCGATGGCTTCGGCTATGAGTATGACTTTGATGGTCGTCGTCACGATCGCTTATCTCGTTTTCGCGAAGTACCTCAAGATGGAGCGCGTGTAATGGCACGGTGGTTTCGTCATTTGCCTGCTGCGTTCTATCTGATCCTGGCTTACGTCTTTATCTTCCTGCCAGTGGTAATCCTGGTTTTGTTTTCATTCCAGGATGGCCAGTTGCCGGTGCCGCCGTTCGACGGGCCGAGCCTGAGGTGGTACGAACGGATGATATCCGACAGCCGGCTCGTCGAGGCACTTGGCCATTCGGTCATCGTCGCGCTGTTGTCGTCACTGGTTGCCACCCTGCTGGGCTTTCTGGCTGCCTATGCGTTGGCGCGGCGGAACATGCCTTTCGGCGGCGGGATAAGGTATCTGCTTATGGCGCCGCTGACTGTTTCCTATCTGATCATCGGCATGGGTCTACTAATCACTTTTGCGTTGATCGGTATTCCCAAGTCTCTGTTGGCCGTCGGGATCGGACATGTCGTAATCAATCTGCCTCTGTGTTTCGCGATCGTTTACTCGCAGATGGGCGAGCACCAAAGGAACATTGAACGCGCCGCGCAGGATTTGGGGGCAAACGATCTGCAAACGCTTGTTTTGATTACGATTCCAATACTCCAGCCTGCCCTGTTTGCCTCTTTTTGCTTGGCCGCAACGCTGTCTTGGGACGAGTTCATTATTGCCTTCTTGCTGACCCGGTTCGACGTAACATTGCCGGTCATAATCTTCGAGATGCTCAGCGCTGGCCTCAATCCGGTCTTGAATGCCGCGGGCACGGTGGTATTCGCAATCTCCATTTTGTTCGTATTGCTGGCATTGCTGCTGGCGACGCGACGGAAGCGCGCAAATGTCGACGCCGCTGGTTGAATTGCGCGGAATCCGCAAGGAATATGACGACGTTGTCGCGGTCGCGGACGTCGACCTCAAGATCGATGCCGGCGAGTTTGTCGTTCTGCTGGGCCCGTCGGGGAGCGGCAAGACTACGATCTTGACCATGCTGGGCGGGTTTGCCGAGCCCACCGTCGGTCAGATCTTTATCGACGACGAGGACATGACAGGACGCCCGCCGGCGTCCCGGCCGACGGCGACGGTCTTTCAGGACTACGCGCTGTTCCCGCATATGAACGTGGCCTCCAATGTCGGATTCGGGCTGGCGATGCACAAAGTGCCCAAGAGCGAGCGCAAGGTTCGTATCGATGAAGCACTCGATTTGGTTGGCTTGGCCAGTTTGGGCCACCGCTCGATTCACCAACTGTCGGGAGGTCAGCGCCAGCGTGTGGCGTTGGCGCGCGCCATCGCAGTCCGCCCATCCGTGTTGCTGCTCGACGAGCCACTTGGAGCGCTGGATTTGTCGTTGCGCAGACAGATGCAGGAGGAACTGGTACGCATTCAGGATGAAGTTGGAACGACCTTTATTCATGTAACGCACGATCAAGAAGAGGCGATGAGCATTGCCGATCGGATCGTGGTGATGAGCCATGGCCGAATCGAGGATGTTGGCTCGCCGCAAAAAGTCTACCACCGGCCGTCGAGCCTTTTCAGCGCCAATTTCATGGGCGAAAGCAATCTAATCGGCGGCAAGGTCGAGAACAGCGAGGGTGGGCGAAGTAGAATCGCGGCGGCATTCGGCGTCTGCGAGCTGTCCACCTCGCAGCAGGTCGGCGCAGAGGTTTCGCTCATGCTGCGACCCGAGCATCTCACGCTCGCATCTCCCAGCAGCGGCGCGGCCATTGCGCTCGGTCATGCTTATGTAAAGGGAATTGTTTTTCAGGGCAGCCATTTGAAGGTAACCGCAGCGAGCGAGTTTGACGAGGTCGGCGTGCTCAAACTTTCATTGCCCGCGGAAACCGCCCTGATCGCGGGGCAACAGATAGACATCTTTGCGGTCGCGGATAATGTCGTTGTCTTGACACAGTGACGGCGTCGCAATTCGACGGTCGCGGCAAAGGACGTGCAATAGTGGCGAGGGCAAAACCCAAGACGGCGAGAACGCCAACACCCATACGGACCAACCGTCGGGCGAATCGAAAAGGGGCGGATCGCGCGGCGGAAATAATGACAGTCGCGCTCGACCTGTTTGCCGAAAAGGACTATGCGGCGGTAACCACAACCGAAATCGCCCGCCTCATTGGTGTAAGGCACTCACTCATCTATTACTATTTTGACAGCAAGGATGCCCTATTCCATCAGACGATCGAGAATTTCGTTCACGAGACGCTCAGCAATTACGAGCTTATCGGAAAGAAGGGCGGGGATCCGATCGAGCGAATTGAATTTTGGTTTGAAAACAATATCGAGCTGTCCCGGACGCTGCGCAAGCTGATCAAGATCGTGTTCGACTATTCGGGTCCGAAAAGCCGCCCCTTGTCGACCGACAAGGCGATCAAGGAATTTTACAGTATGGAACGCGGCATATTGTCATCGGCGATCGCCGATGGAGTCGCGGCCGCGGAATTCACGCATGTCGATGCCGATGAGATCGCGGCGTTTGTATCGACGCATATTGATGGGATTTTCTTCTCCTCGATGATGCGGGCCGAGGTCGATTTGGCCGCCAGCATGCAGCGCTTGAAGAACGTGCTTTGGGACATGCTCGGCCATGACGCGCATCGTAAATTGGACTAGGTCACGGGCTCGCTGAATCGTATTCGGGACCCGGCGGACTTAGGGATTACAAGGGCGGAACATTCGTCGGCATCTGGCCACCGATCGGCGAGACGAGATCATGGAATTCCGACGAGGAAATGCGGCCCGGGCAGGCTGGTAATTCGGTCTTGCAAATTGGGCAAACTGATTTATCTCAGTCTTGGAATTACTTCCCACTCTTGTCATGGAATGTCGAATCGCGATTCGCGAATTCCCCAACCCCGGAAGGTATCGAGCTATAACCGAATCTTGGTGATGGCGTGATGTAGAGGCGGCGTATCCTGGCGATGTTGAGGTCGCCGATTTCCAAGAAGGAAGGATACGCCATGTACGAAGATAGAGTTGTTTCGTTTTCCCATCCAGGTGAGATTT
>JAAEOH010000397.1 GCA_024244645.1 Hyphomicrobiales bacterium | reverse complement strand
GAATGCTCCTTTTCGGGGCGTTGTGCCAAAATACCCTTTTACGGACATATCAATCCGTACGGCATATTTCCTTTGGATATGGGTACCCGGCTCGGCATCGAAGAAGTCACTGGCTGAAGTTGCACCTGGTGACACGAACGTTGGTTTAGGGCCAACATCGACAAAGCCGTACTCGATACCCGTGCCCGAACACAAGCCCAGGAAACGGACCATTACCTGGTCGTGGAAGGCTGTTTTGACGTGGCCAAGCTGGCCGAAGCGAAGATCTTCAACGTGGTGGCCACCTTTGGGGCTCACCTCGACGAACATCAAATCCCCCGTTTGGAGCAGATTACCAAAGAAACCGGGATCAACCGGTTTCATTTCTGGTACGACCGGGACTCGGCTGGACTGGAGGGTCTATCCAAGGCAGTCGAGCTAATTGCGGTTCAGCCACGAATCGAGATGGAGATCTTCGACTGGGATCAGCACTTCCCCTCCCCCGTTCGCGGGAGTGTTACCATCCCAGAGTCCATTGGTGATGTTGGTGATTTTTCCGTGGAGCAACTTCTATGGTTGCGGCAAAAGAAGATAATTTAATAACAAGAAATAGCCCCGCCGAGACGGGGCTAAAATGAACAAGTCCTAGCTTTAAGCCTTATAAGTAAAAATAATCATCCAGATATTCGATCAAATCACCTGGAAGATAGTCTCGAGGATCGTCGTAGCCGACGTTGAAACCGGAGCCATTGTCCGGCATTAACTCACGCCCATCCTTCTTGATGGATTCGATGATCTCATTATGAAAACTCCATTGATACGTACGGACTTCGTACCCTTGAATTTCGAGGGAATCGACAACGGGATGAGTCAGCAAATATTCCCCATCACCGTAGCCGAGCTTATTGAAGGCTTGCTCCCACGGAATTTCTATCTCCGTATTGAAACGAGAAACAGTAGTCGTCCCTGCACCGCTTGTTTTAGGATTTACGGAGGCATGGGACCGAGGCCGGTTGGCATTTTTACTCATGATAAAATTGGTTAGGAAATAATGAGCACCGGTAGTCATCGCGGAGTCGCAAAGGGAGCGGTCAAGCAGAAATCCCGTAGGGTTCAAATGCTTTACCGTGAGCGCGGCTCCGCAAACTACCAAGGTGCAATTTTTCTAGCCCCATGGATGAGCCCACCAACGGCACGGATGCTATTTCGGCGAGCAGATAGGAAAACGTCCGGCAGGAACAGGACCGAATGCGCCGGAAGGGTAATAATGGCCGTCCCCATACCGCTTCCCATGAGACCCTCGAAGATTCCGTCATAGCCGACGAGAACCACGGCCAATGAGGGACTCCGACAAAAACCTCTTATTTTCTATTTGGTGACAATTAACTTGACCGGTCGACGACAACTATCATGGCCGCTTTTCCAGGCTAAGGTAGCCGGCATTTGCACAGCGAGAAAGCGAACGAATGTCGGGCAAGCACATCACTCAACAACAGGTCAGGTTATACATGTCACAGAGAAAACAAGGCGAGGCGCAGGCGTCGGCTAGTGCGAAGGCCGGCATGTCGGAGCGAACGGGGCGGCGTATCGAAGCCGGCGAAATCAACCCATTAGAGAGCAAGGAGCGCCATTGGCGGACACGCAAGGATCCCTTTGCCAAGGTTTGGGACAGCGAGGTGGTGGCGCTTTTAGAGGAGCAGCCGCGGCTGAACGCCACGACGTTGTTCGAAGATTTGCAGGATCGGTATCCGGGGCGCTACCCCAACGGGCGCAAGCGCACGTTCCAGCGGCGCGTCAAGAGATGGAAAGCCCTGCACGGGCCGGACAAGGAAGTGATGTTCCGCCAGCGTCAGGAGGCGGGCCGGCTGGGGCTGTCGGACTTCACCCAGCTCAAGGCGGTCGTGGTGACGATTGGCGGTGAGCCGTTGGCGCACCGGCTCTATCACTTCCGCCTGGCCTTCAGCGGCTGGAGCCACCTCAAGGTGGTGCTGGGGGGCGAGTCCTACACCGCTCTGGCGGAAGGCTTGCAGGAGGCCCTGTGGCGGCTGGGAGGCGCACCGCGGGAGCACCGCACCGACAGCCTGTCGGCCGCCTACAAGAACCTGATGGCGGATGAACAGGAGGACCTCACCGAGCGCTACGAGTCGCTGTGCGCGCACTACGGCATGGCCCCGACGCGCAACAACCGCGGGCTCGGTCACGAGAACGGCGCTGTCGAATCACCCCATGGCCACATCAAGCGGCGCATCGAACAGGCCCTGTTGCTGCGCGGATCGGCCGATTTCGAATCGGTCGATGCCTATCGTGTATGGCTCGAGGGCATCGTACGGCGCTTCAACCGCCGCTGTGGCGAGGCCCTGGAGGTCGAGCGCGCACAGCTCACCGCATTGCCCCCACGGCGCACCACCGATTTCACCGAGCAGGTCGTCCCGGTCACCACCTCCAGCACCATCGAGGTCAAGCGGGTGCTCTACACGGTACCCTCGCGCCTGATCGGGGAGCGGCTGCGGCTACATGTTTTCGACGAGCGTATCGAGGGCTACATCGGCTCGGCACAAGCGGTGAGTTTACCGCGGGTATACGCCGTGAGCCACGAACGGCGGGCGCGGTGTATCGACTACCGCCATGTCATCGCTTCGCTGGCCCGCAAGCCCCAGGCGTTCCGCTACTCACAGCTGCGTGACGACCTGCTGCCCAACGCTACCTACCGGCAGATCTGGACCCATTTGGACGCTTACCTGGAGCCGCGCGCCGCCTGTAAGCGGATCGTCGGCATCCTCGCCCTGGCGGCCCGGGCCGACTGCGAGCAGGCCCTGGGGGCCTATCTGCTGCAACGTCTCGGCGCCGATCACATCCCCACTGTGCACGAGCTGGAACAGCGCTTCGACCCGAAAGTGGGAGAGGCGGCCTCACAGGCGCTGGGCGCCTCGGAGAGTCTCCAGCACCCCCTGGCCCTCTACGACACCCTGTTGCCCTCCCAGCGTAAGGAGGTGCTTTGAAATGCCCCATACCGCCACCTTAGCTTTGCTGCTCAAGCAACTGAAGCTCACCAGCATGGCATGCCACTGGGAAGAGCTGCTGAAACAGGCCCGGGAAAAAGGCTGGAACGGCGCCGAGTATCTTACCGCGCTGTGCGAGCTGGAGCTGGCCGAGCGCTACCGCCGGCGCATCGCCCGCTACGCCAAAGAATCCCACCTGCCCGCCGGCAAGAGCTTGGCCACCTTCGACTTCACCCAGGTTCCCAGCTTGTCGCAGGGACAGATCGAGGCCCTGGCCACCACCGGGGACTGGACCCGGCAGGCGCGCAACATCCTGCTGTTCGGCCCCAGTGGTGTCGGCAAGACCCACTTGGCGGCGGCCATCGGTCATGGCCTGACTGAGCAGAGCGTGCGGGTCCGTTACGTGGCCACCACCGCCCTGGTCCAGCAACTCCAACTCGCCCGCGAGCAACTGCGTCTGGAGGATGCGCTGCAAAAGCTCGACCGCTACCGGGTACTCATCCTGGATGATTTCGGCTACGTCAAAAAGAGCGAGCAGGAGACCCAGGTCCTGTTCGAGCTCATCGCCCACCGCTACGAGACCGGGAGCCTGATCATCACATCCAACCAGCCGTTCGCCGAATGGGACCGTATCTTCCCGGACCAGATGATGACCGTCGCCGCCGT
>JAAEOH010000396.1 GCA_024244645.1 Hyphomicrobiales bacterium | reverse complement strand
GGAAACGGAAATACAACCAGACCGCATGTTGAATGATCAAAGCTGGAAATCGGTGTCGGGCATAGGAGATTTTCTGCATCCCACAACAATACCGGGACGTCGGCAACCGATCATCCAGTTAGTGTGACAGAACCATCACGAGGCCATAATGCCGGAGGATCTCTGGGATGCAGTGCAGGAACGAATGGTCTGCAACACGACTGATCGCTCCTCGCCCGGCAACATTAGGTCGACCCATATTTTGACAGGACTGATCTTCGATGAAACCGGTGACCGCATGTCACCCACCCATGCGATCAAGAGCAACCGTCGTTATCGGTACTACATCTCGGCGCGGATCATGCGAGAAAGGCGAAAGCAGTCTGATGGCCGGCGCGTCCCTGCAGCTGAAATCGAGCGTCCGGTTCTGGCAGCGCTGGGCGCGTATCTCAACGATCGGAACAGGCTTGCCGGACTGGTCCAAAGTTCAGATCTTTCCGCCAGGGCACTGTCAAACCTGGGCGACACAGCAACAACATTGGCCTCAAAGCTGGCACAATCAGATCCCTATGAACAGAAACGCATCCTTGCCTCGATCGTGAGGCGGATCGAACTGCATCTGGATCGAATGACTATCGACATCAACACCTCAAAACTCATCGCACCGTTGAGCGAAACCCCTGAACAGACTGAATTGAATCTTAAATCGCATTCCGAGATTGACCGCATCGAGTTGACGCACAGCATCAGGAAGCGTGGTGTGGAAACCAAAATAGTTCTGAATGGTAATGGTTCGGATTCCCGAAATCCTGACCCAGCCCTGATCCGGGCGATCGCAAAATCGCATCTGTGGCGAATGGATCTGGCGTCAGGAAAAGCGACCTCGATCCGGGATCTCGCCGATAAGCACGGTGAGAGTGCAGCCGAAGTCAGCCGTTTTCTTCCCTTCGCCTGGCTGGCGCCCGACATCATCGAGAACATTCTCAATGGATCACAACCGGTCGATCTGACGCTGGAGCGCCTTCGGCGCATGCCCTCGCTTCCGATCTCATGGAAACAGCAGCGCCAGCTTCTGGGATTTGAGGCCTGATTTCCGCAAACACTTGGTGGCCAGAATCAGCCTGCGGAGACTTTTGGCACTTCCGGCGGATATTCGGTTGATTTCGAAGTCTCCGCACCAGGAGTTTTAAGGTGGGGGCACGCAAACCCCCGCAAACTGGGGCTTTCTGCGACGGAGGCTGTCGGAGACTATAAACCCGAAGACTGAATGGTGGTGGACGCAGTCCGCCGCGAACCCGTCTCTACCGACATTCCCTGTTTTCAGGGAAAATACAGGGAAAAACGGCCAAAATTTCTGGTTTTTGCGGAAGCTGCCGCCAAAAGAACTTTATTTTCAGGATGTTAACCAGCAATTCCCTATTCGATTATCAGGGAATAACAGCGCGCGCAACAGGGAACAAACGTTTCGGTTCAGGGTACGATATTTGAATAAATACGCCTTTACCTGCCATCCCGTCTGCGAATGGACGAGCCACACGCGGGCATCGAACCCCCCAGATCCCGCCGGTCATAACCGCTGTCTTCTTCATTGGGTTTTCAGTTCGGCGTACGTTTCAACAAAGGCTGTTGCGCGTCGCTGGAGCTCACCGCTTGAAGGATGTCGTCCACTGCATCAATAGCGCGGGGCGCCACCAACGGCGTCCAACTTTCCGCGATTTCCTGCCTTTGCGCTTCTCCGACGCCTCAGGCATCGCACATCTCCTGAAACATCCTGCCGGGCGTCCGAGAAACCTGCACAGAAGCTGCCGCCCCGGATCAACCCAACTGCGATCTACCGCTCACAATCACCAGCGCTATAGCACTTGTGGTGAGGTGCCGACCAAGAAACCTGCCGGGGCTTGCTTGGTTTCGGCGGCACATGTTTTCATAACGCAGTTGCGATCGGCGTCAGGACGCAATGGTGGTCACCGCCACGAGTTTGTCAGGCAAGATCTCAGGTTTGTGGCCCGTATAGGACCAGTCCAGCAACTGCACCGTATGCAACACCGGCAATTGTGCTGTTTTACCTATATGACTGATGCATCCGATATTGCCCGAAGCAATCACGTCGGCGCCGATCTCTTCCAAGCTTTCCACCTTGCGATCCCGCAACTGACGCGACAGGTCAGGCTGCAGGATTGAGTAGGTTCCGGCGGAACCGCAACAAAGGTGCTCGTCTTTGGGACGGGCGAGCTTGAAACCGGCCTTCAGCAAAAGCCTGCGCGGCTGATACATGATATTCTGGGCATGCTGCAATGAGCAGGCCAAGTGACAGGCGACCTTAAGGCGCGGCTTTAATACCGGAGCCGGGAGATCGCACTCGATCAGAAACTCCGAAATATCGCGGGCAAGCTCCGAGACCCGCGCCGCTCTTTCGGCGTAGTCGGAATCATGCGCCAACATGTGGCCATAATCCTTGATCGTGGTTCCGCAGCCTGACGCGGTGATGACGATCGCGTCCAGTCTCTCTGCAACGAGGGGATACCAGGAATCGATGTTGCGCCTGGCCTGCTCGATAGCCGTGGCCCTCTCGCCGAGATGCAGGACGAGAGCGCCGCAACAATTGTCGCTACCGGGAATCGTGACCTCGACTCCGACTTCGGTAAGGAGCCGGACAGCCGAGCGGTTGATCTCGGGTTCCAGAACTCCCTGGACGCATCCGGAGGGAATCAAAACGCGCTTTTTGCGATCCGCTTTGGCGGCAAAGGTGCCGGCATCCATTTCATGCGAGCCCTGCTGCCGTTTCTTCGGTACGGCTGCAAGCAAGGCGCCGTAAGCTTTGAGCCCCGGTATCGCGCCGACTGGCGCTGCAAGCGACCGGAATGGACGTGCCAATCGCATCGCCAGGCGGAATCGGGACGGATACGGCAGGACCTGCTTCAAAAGCTGCCGCGCCATGCGATCGAAGAACGAACGGCTGTGATTTGCCTCCACATAGTCGCGGGCACGATCAATCAGATGCATATAGTCGACGTTCGACGGACAGGCTGTCAGGCAGGCATTACAGGACAGGCATTTGTCGATATGCGATACCAGTTCCCGATCCGGCTCACAGCCCTTTTTCAGCATATCCTTGATCAGGTTGATCCGACCACGCGGACTGTCACGCTCGTCAGCAAGGATGTCGAAGGTCGGACAAATGGCGTTGCAGCAACCGCAGTTGATGCAGGTATTGATGATTTCCTTGGCTTCGCCGATTGCCAAATCGGCAAGCGTTATTTTGTTTGAACCGGTCGGCATTCTTACACCTTCATACTGTGGTCCCGTCGAAGAACGGACCGGTGTCGAAAACATTCAGAGGATCGAGCACCTGTTTCAGACGGCATGTCAGGTCAGCCAGCCCCGCGGATAGGCGCCGCCGCGGTGCCGCTGCAGGCGGGCCCCTCAGCAGCCTGGCGGTCGCACTCCGTGCGCCGGCCAAAAGCGCGACAACGTCATTGGCCGCATCCGGATCCGCATGACGCGCTGTGATCAGGCCACCGCGCCAATCGATGATCGTCTCCGCTTCCGTCTCCGCCAGTGATTGCGCCAGCCCACCGGCTGTTGCCGGTGAGGTAGCAATCCGCCAGACAACATCATTCCGATCCGTGGAGTAGGGCTCGCAATCCCGGATCGCGCGCCACAAACGAGCTGAATCGCGATGCATGATGGGTTCGAAGTCAGGGCGAAGACGCCTGGCGCCACCAGCTACTGCCGCGTCAAATCCCTCAAGCCGCAGAAGCGCGATCGGTTCCGTGTCGAGATCCATGCGCGCGGCGACCGGCGCTGCAAGGTGGGTGGCGGCAGTGATCGGCGCGCCGGAATGCATAGCCTCGGCGATCCGCGCCGGAAAACTGTTTGCGGAGAGACCCCGCATGGCCAGCGTTTTCTCCGTTTCCGGGAGCGGCATGACCTTGAAAATGACCTCGGTGATCAGTGCCAGGCTGCCGCGCGATCCGGCCACCACTTTGGTCAAATCGAGCCCGGCGACATTTTTCAGCACCTTGCTGCCGGTGGCCACCACCTCACCTTGCCCTGTCACCATACGCAATCCCAACAAAGCGTCGCGCGCCGCGCCGGCAAAGGGCCGCCGCGGTCCCGAGCTATTCGTGGCTGCCACGGCCCCAATAGTCGACTTTTCATCCACGTGCGGCGGCTCGAAGGCAAGACATTGCCCTGACAGCCTCAAAAGCTGCTCGACGTCGGAAACCGGTGTGCCGGCGCGGACACAAATCGTGCGATCGACGGGCTCGTGGCGGACGATCCCGGTCAGGGCGCGCGAGGACAGGGCGTCCGCGGCGCCGGTGGTTGAGCGCGAATCACCGCCACAAAGGCGAACGCTGCCTGATCCGACCGCCCTGATCATCTCGGCTGCCTCTGCTTCTGAGTGTGGAAGCCGCACGGTCATTCCGCAGCCTCCGGCAATTTCGGAAATACCTTGCCTGGGTTGAACCCGCTTCCTCGCTGCAGCACGTCGAGACAACGCCGCTGCAGCGCCAGTTCGTCGCTGGTAAACTGCGTCGCCATTAGATCGCGATTCCGTAGCCCGATCCCGTACTCTGAGGAAATCGATCCCCCCATCCGAATACAGGCATGACGGATCGCTTCGGCGCAATCCTTGGCTTTTTGGCTTGCGAGCGGACCCGTTTTGTCGTGAAACAGGAAAGCGTGCACGGTTCCGTCCCCGGCATGAAGCGCGGTCGCTGCTTCGACCCCATGTCTGCCGGTTTCCCGCTCGACTACGCCGATTACGTCAGCAAACCGCGAAAGCGGCACTGCGCAGTCCAGACTAATGTAGGCGCCCTTGAGGCCAGCCGCCCCATAGATCTTCATCCTGCCACGCCATAGGGCTTCTTCCGCCTCGGGTGTCCTCGCCACATTGATGGCTGAGACCCTGTGCATCAGCCGACGGATCATTTCCGATTGCGCTTCAATCTCCTCCGGCAACCCGTCGAGTTGGACCAGCAACAGGCCATCGGCCTTAACCGGATAACCGGATGGGCAAAACTCCTGGCACAACCTCAGGGCCGCGCCATCCATAAAATCAAGCTGTCGCGGCAGGATGCCGGCTGCCAGCAATTCCGACGAAGCAGAGATCGCATCGTTGGCGCTGCCGAACGCCAGCATCACGCTCAACGAGATTGCCGGCGCCGGTACCAGGCGTAACGTCGCTTCGGTCACCAGCCCCAGTTGCCCCTCGGAACCACAGATTAGCCCGGTGAAATCATACCCCTCGGTTTCATAGGCTTCTACGCCGATCTCGACCCTCTTCCCGTCGCAGAGGACGAGCGTCGCGCCGGCGACATTGTTGACCGTCACGCCATGGCGAAGGCATGCGGCGCCACCTGAATTGGTAGCGATGTTGCCGCCGATCGTGCAGGTGCGCCGAGACGAAGGATCGGGAGCGTAAAACCAGCCCTTGTCCTGGACATGTTCAGACACCGCAAGGTTGCGAACCCCCGCCTCGACCCGGACGGTGCCGCTCACGCCGTCGAATTCGAGGATGCGGCGCATTCGGTTGGTTGCCACCGTGACGCAGTCGCCGACAGGAACCGTTCCACCCGTCAGATTTGTGCCGGCGCCCCTCGGGATGACGGCGACGCCGGATTCGTGGCAAAACCGCAGCACCGCCTGTACCTGCTCGGTGGACTCTGGTAGCACGACCACCATCGGCAACGCATGGACATGCTGGAATCCATCCGTCCGGTAGGGCATTCGCCCGGTGTCGCTGGCGATAAGCGCCCGAGCCGGGACCAGACGCGATAGTCCGGCTACAAGCTTCTTCCGCTTGATAGTCGTTCCGGCTCGGGCCATCCGATGCAGTCCTACCAGCAATTTAGATTGCCCTGGTGGCATTGTCACATTAATGGACAGCGGCGTTGGTGTTTTCCAAGAAGCTCACTGGTCAAGCGGCCGCAGTCACTGATTGCCACGTGAGCATCGCCTCACCTCGAAATTGGCGAAGTGTCGTTCGTGAAATCAGATGGCGTTG
>JAAEOH010000395.1 GCA_024244645.1 Hyphomicrobiales bacterium | reverse complement strand
GCCCATCGATGCGAGCCACGGTCTTGCGCGCATGCTGTGGATGAGCCGCCACCGTCCGGAGATCTGGGAGGAAACCAAATGGGTCATGCTGCCCAGGGATTATTGCCTCTACCATCTGACCGGCGTTGCGGCGACCGACGCCGTTTCCAATCTCGGCCTTGTCGATCGCGATCTGAAATATATTGCAGAGCTTGTCGATTATGTACCGGGGGCAAGCGATCGCATTGTGCCACTGGCCGACATGACTGATATCGCCGGTGCGGTCGACTATGGCCGGGTCTGTGCCGGCGTGCCGGTGGCAGTCGGAACAATGGATGCCTGGGCCGGCATGTTCGGAACAGGTGTGCCGGGCAAAGGCAAAGCCTTGTATTTGGGTGGCACCAGTGAAATTCTGGGCATCGTTTCGCCTGAGACGGTGCCGACACCCCGTGTGCTGACTTTTCCGACCTACCAGAACATGACGGTTCACGCCGGACCCACCCAGTCCGGCGGTGCATCTTTTTTGTGGTGCGCGCAACTTCTCGGCCGACCGCCGGATGACCTTGTGAAGCTGGTTGAAGAGTTGGATTTCAGCAAGCCGGCACCGCTCTTCCTGCCGCATCTGCAGGGCGAACGTGCTCCGATCTGGGACATCAAGGCACGCGGGACGTTCTTTGGCATGGATACATCTACAGGGTCTGCGGATCTGACACGCGCTGTCTTCGAGGGTGTTGCGTGTTCGGCCACCTGGCTATTCGAGCGACTTGAACAGTGCGCCGACATGCAGTGTGACGAAATCAATTGCGGCGGCGGCGGATTTCGCTCGGACATATGGAACCAGATCCGTGCCGATGTCCTCGGCAAGAACCTGAAAAGAACCGCTGTAAAAGATCCGGGCGTGCTCGGCGCCGCCGGCCTGGCGTCAGTGGCGATTGGAATGCAGCCCGATATTGAAACTGCATTTTCCAACCTGGTCCGCTTCGACAAGACCTATGAGCCGAACCCGGATAAACGGGCGCATTATTCAAAGCTGCTCGATCTCTACAAACAGGGATATGAAGCTGCGCGCGCCACCAATCACGCACTGTATGATCTGTATGAATGAGGCCGACGGCCGGCTGCATCAAGAGCCAGATTTAACGCGAGCAGGATTTCCGACGACTGTCGTTCCGGCCGCCACATCGCGGGTGACAACGCTGCCGGCGCCGACAATCGCCTCGTCACCAATCGTTACGCCGGGAAGGACAATCGCGCCGCCGCCGATCCAGACGTTCCTGCCGATATTCACGGGCTTGCCGATCTCCAGTCCGGCGGCCCGTTGCACCGGGTCCTTGCTGTGTTCGGCGCAATAGATGTGCACGCCCGGCCCGAGCATCGTGCCTGCCCCAAGACGCACCGGTGCGGTATCCAGAATGACGCAGCCGGCATTCATGTAGACCCCGCTTTCAAGTGAGATGTTGATGCCGTAGGGGCAATGGAACGGCGCTTCGAGCCTGATGTCGTCTGCCGCCGACCCGAACAGCGCCCGCAAGAGCGGCCCCAGATTGCCGCGCTCCGAAGGGTGCATCGTGTTGTGCTGGTATATCGCGGCAAAGGCGTGTTCGCGCAATCCGTCCAGCTCGTCATCTACGCAGGTGTACAATTCGCCCGCTTCCATTTTTTCACGTTCGGTGGCCATCGCTGCCCGCTCCCTTTTCTGCCGGCTTCAATGTGAAAATATGTTGCGCTGGGTCAAGGTGGCAATCGGCTACTGAACTAATCTTCAAATCCATTGAACTATCGAGGCGGCAGTGATGACAAGGATCTCGATCATTCAGGGTCACCCGGACCCGGCGGGAAACCATCTTTGCAATGCACTAGGCGACGCTTACGCGCACGGTGCCAAGGCGGCGGGCCATGCTGTAAATATTATCGACGTCGCACATCTCGATTTCCCGCTGCTGCGAAGCCAGAAGGACTGGCATGACGGAGAAGGCGCGACACCGCCAGGCTTGAGCGAGGCGCAGAAATCCTGCCTTGAAGCAGATCACTTCGTCTTCATCTATCCGCTATGGCTTGGCACCATGCCCGCACTTTTGAAAGGATTCCTTGAACAAGTGTTCCGCCCCGGCATCGCGATGAGCTACGGCGAGGGTTTTCCAAAGGCGCTGCTGAAGGGCAAGTCGGCGCGCATTGTGATATCCATGGGCATGCCGGCACTTGCCTACCGGTATTATTTCATGGCGCACAGTCTTAAGAACCTGCAGCGCAACATCCTCGGCTTCGTCGGCATCAAGCCGATCCGCAGCACGGTGTTTGGAATGGTCGAGCAGGTGAGCGATCAAAAACGGCAATCCTGGCTCGACAAAATGCGCGAGCTGGGGCGCGACCAAAACCGCAAGCGCTACCGAGACGACCAGCAGGACCGCGAATGTAATGTTGGCTATCCGCCCGGCAACAGGATGCTGAAGCAGGGACGAAAATGCCGAGCCGAAAAACAGCCAGCATGAATTCACAACGACAATGACGAAAAACAAGGCACCGATCCTGGCAATCGCATCGAGCATAATGTTGGACGGCACAAGCCCGTATACCGAATAGACAGCGCCGATGGCAGCGAAGGCTTTCGGGTTTGCGATCGCGAGGATGAAACCGTTGTAAAAAACCGGTGGCCGGCTTTCGGCCAAATGTTCGGCCATGACCGGTGCTGTGGCGATCCTATAAGCCAGATACAGGATATAGGCCGCAGCCAGGACGGTGATGACATTTACCAGCACGGGCTGCGCCAATATCAGGCCGGTAACGCCCGTGGCGATCATCACGAGAACCACCGTCGTCCCGGCGACAATTCCTGCCAGATAGGACAGTCCACTACGCGCGCCGAAAGCTGCGCCAATGGCGGCCAGGCTCAGGGTTGCCGGCCCCGGACTGCCCATCAGCGGGAAAGCTGCAATCCAGAGCAAAAGCAGATCGCTCACTGTTGCCTCCTATGACAGCCGCCCGTTTCAGTTTCCGACCTAAAGTTGTTCAGCGTAGTCTTTTTTCCAGTTTTCGCGCAGCAGCTGGGCCTCTAACGCGAAACTGTCGGACAATATTGTGTAATCGAGAATACGGTCCGGACGAAAATGTCTGAAATCATTTCGCAATTCGCACCAAGCGGCAACCACGATCGCCTCCGAATGGTAGATGACCGCGATCGGTCGAATGTGTCTGGTGCTGATCTGGCCGTCGCTGTCCCGGTAGCTGATTTCAATTTTCACTTCGCTGCGAATGGCCGACCTGATTTTCGACAGGTCCACTGTTTGCGGCTCCTCCGGCCCCCAGGTCGAAGAAAAAAGTGACTCGCTCAGAGCCGTTGCATCCGAGAGCTTGCGGGCAACACGGGCCGCCGCCTGCTTTAAGCCCCGATCGCCGGTTCGCGCGATCATCGCCAGCCCCACGGTGATTGCCTCTGCCTCCTCCGTATCGAAATTGATCGGCGGCAAGTCCAGTCCCGGACGCATGATATAGCCGATGCCGGCCTCGCCTTCGATGGGCACGCGAATGGACTGCAGCGATGCAATATCGCGATAGATAGTGCGTTTGGTGACCTCCAATACGTCTGCAACCTCCTGTGCGGTCATCGGCCGGGACGCGTTTCTGAGGATCTGGATGATGTCGAGCATCCGGGTGGATCGAGCCATAACGGCACCCTTTTAAGTTTCTTCGACCTTAGCACGGGACTGCTGACAGATTCATGTCAGCAGTCCTTTGATATCCAGATTTAATTGACACAACAAGGGAGTTCATCATGACTGACAACAGCATTTCTGCTGCTTCCGGGCGGGGTGATCTCAAAGCTGCTGCGCGCGACGATGAAACGCGCGCCGCAGATGTCGTGCTGGCGAATATATCGGCGTTCGTGTCTCATATTGCAAAATTGCTCAGGTATTCGGCTGGCGCCACCCGTCAGAAGGCGACAAAAGTCACTGACGGACCTCAACAACCATCTCCTGCGGGATATCGGACTGGAGAGGGAGGACACGGGAACGGCCCATATTCAACCGGAATGGAGGGATCCGTTGGACGTTGAAGCAAGGCGACTGGGTTAGCGCACCGCCCGTGATTGCCTGCGGGGAACCGCGATCCATCACCGCATCATTCAGAGCCAGCTGTTCAGATCTTCTGCATGAATATGGTGATGGGCGCTCCCGTCTTCCTGCCAGGCAAATCCGGCAAAACCCGCCTGCCCCTCGCCCGTTACTTCCGGCTTTACGCCGCCGGCAAACACGTGCTGCAGTTCAAGCAGCGCGTAGGGCCGTGCCCAGAGCCATTCGCGGTTTTCCACGGCCTCGAGATCCGGCACCGGCAACGGCTCGTCGCTCCAGCCATAGAAATTGAGACAAAAGCCATACTCATTGACCGGCTGAACTGAAATCAAGCGCATGCCAAGGTGTGTTTCGCAAAGGTCCTGCGCTGCAGCAATGTCGTTGACCCTCAAAGTGATGTGGGCAAGGGTCGCCTGACCACCGACCGGGTGATCCCTGCCGGCATTTTTTGCCTGTCCCTCGAAACCCTGCTGCAGCAATTCGATGCTGAAGCCATGCGGATCCCGCAGATGGCTCATATAGCCGATATCGCCGAACTGACGCGGAGCACTGACGGGGTGCCCCGCACCCCGCAGATGTTCGACGGCTGTGTCAAGATCGCGAAGCGTGATGCCGATTTTCCAGTAGAGCGCATCCGGCTCTGCTACATATTCGCGTCGGGCACCGCCTGTGAGTTCGAGCAGGCATTGCTCCGCATCATAACCAAGCAGCGGATGTTCCCGGTTGCCAAAGTTGTGCATTCCAAGAGTTCGTTCATAAAAATCAACCAGTTCTTCTGGATCTTTCACTCTCAGACATTGGCGTGTGATTTTCATTGTGCCAGTTCCCGCAATGGATGCTCTCAAGCAACATAGGTCAAAACCAGCCCCAGCAAAGCCGATATCGTCAGCACACGCACAATCCCCCAGTGAAGGCGCAGCAGCAGGACACCGGAGAGCACCGCCAGAACGATGACCCGCCAGTCGACTGTCACAAGTTCCGGCTGCCATAAAATGACCGGTCCATAACGCTTCGGCTCGACGACGGCAAAGGCCACGTGAAGCGCGAACCAAATTGAAAGATTGAGAATGACACCGACTACAGCGGCGGTAATGCCGGACAGCGCGCCCTGCAGTCGCGGCTGCGTTCCGATCCAGTCGATATAGGGCGCACCGGCAAAGATCCACAAAAAGCACGGCGCGAAGGTCGCCCAGAGGGTGACAAGCGCGCCGATAAGACCCAGCTCCAATCCGCCTTCGCCGAAAGCTGACAGGAATCCGACAAACTCGGTCACCAGGATCAACGGGCCGGGCGTCGTCTCGGCAAGTCCGAGGCCGTCCATCATCGCACCAGCCGAGAGCCAGCCGTATTGGTTGACGACGTCCTGCGCCATATAGGCAAGCACCGCATAGGCGCCGCCGAAAGTCACCACCGCCAGCTTTGAAAAGAAGTGTCCGATTTCGGCAAGGATCGGCTCTCCGGAGAGCGCGCCGATCAGCAGGATCGGCAACCACCATATTGCGAGCCAAATGATGACGGTCGAAAGCGTCTTCGTCAGCGTAGCCCGAGCAGCAACCGGACCGTCGGGCACCTCCGCCCCGTGCCGGCCGGCAAAAAACCCGTATAGGGCCGCCAGCAAGATCAGCAACGGAAACGGCAGATTGAGGAAGAAGATGCCAATAAAGGCAAGCGCTGCGATCACCCAGTGTCCCGGCTGATGCAGAGCCTTCTTCGCCACCCGCAGCAAGGCCTCGATCACGATGACCAGAACTGCTGCCTTTATACCCAGAAAGAGAGCGCTGACCAGCGGCACGTCGCCGAGATAGGCGTAGATGATGGCCAGGGCCAGCATGATTGCCGCACCCGGCAGAACAAAGAGAAGTCCGGCGATCAGACCGCCGACAACGCCGTAGAGCCGCCAGCCGGCATAGGTGGCCAACTGCATGGCCTCCGGACCCGGAAGCAGCATGCAGAAGCTGAGCGCATTGAGATATTGGCGCTCGGTCAGCCAGGCTTTTTCCTCGACCAGCGTACGGTGCATGAGCGCGATTTGTGCGGCCGGACCGCCGAACGACAGAATTCCTATTTTTGCAAAGGCGCGCGTAGCGTCCGCGAGCGATTGCGGGGCACGATCCTCGTGCCCCGTGTTGCTTGCCATGTTCATCGACTCAGCCCTTCGCGAGTGCCGCCGACCAGTCGTGGCCTTCGTCGGTGGCATCGCGGCACCAGCGGTAAAACGCATCATAGAGGACCATGCCGGCATCGAGCTGGTTCAGATCATCGCGGTACATGCGCGACAGTCCCAGCGAGGCGGCCAGAAGACCCGCAGCTTCAGGTGCAAGATCGTGCCGGTTGGTATCGGCACCCCGCACGATGGCCGCAAGCTGTGTCAGCGGCTCACTGGTCAGCTTGAACTCCTCGATCATCGTATCGAAGGTGCAGCGATCACCCCGATGGCTCCAGAAGACATCCTCGACATCAAAGGGCGTCGCGCCAAACCGGTCGGCAACATCGAGCACCTCGGATGGCGCGACAAACAGGAACCGGGCGCGCGGATCGACAAATCGCCGGATCAGCCATGGGCACGCTATGCGGTCGATCTTGGGCCGGTGCCGGGTAACCCAGACCGTCCGGCCCTCTGCATTTCGCGGTGGAAGCTTGCCGTTCGGAACCAGCGGTAATCCTGCCTCGCGCCAGCCAACAAATCCGCCCTGCAGGGTTTCGGCGGCAATTCCGCAATCACGCATCACGGCGGCCGCACCCTGGCTGAGCTTGAGGCCTTTCTGGCAATATATGACAACTCGGCGGTCGGCCAAATCTGCGGACAGGTCTGAAATGTCCTTGAATGGATGCTGGAACGCAGACGGAATCAGGCGTGGATCATCGTTGAAATCCTCGGCCATGCTGACATCGATCAGCACCGGCATTTCCGGTGTTCCAACAAGACGGTTGAGTTGTGCAATAGTAATTTCGGTTGGCGACGGCATGACGCATCCTTCCGTTGTTCGGTTGTGGTTGGATGCGAATCTTGGGCTGTCGCCTCACGGGGCATTCGCAGACCCCATGGGCCATAATTCGCAAATTTCAGGCTACTTCGTCAAGTCCTGACAGCAATTGTCAGTAGCGTTGGCTGGTCAGTCGCATTTGCGCTTGCCTGCTCGTACCGCCCGTGTCAGGCTTGGAACATAATATGAACATTTGAATTGGGATGCGGACCATGGATCAGATATATCTTTACCTTCTAGGCATATTGCTGGCCTATTTAGCCTTCTTTCTCGGCATTGTCAGTCCCGGCCCCAATATTCTCGCCATCATCGGTACTTCAATGAGTGTCGGACGGCAGTCGGGCATATCGCTGGCCATGGGCGTGGCGCTCGGATCCCTGTGCTGGGCATTGCTGACCGCCTTCGGTCTTTCGGCGATTCTGGCAACCTATACATCGGCAATGCTGGGGATCAAAATCGCCGGCGGCCTGTTTCTGCTGTGGCTGGCCTTCAAGTCGTTCCGGGCCGCCGCCTCCCATCAGGATATGACGGTGCGGGCGCTCAGTGGCGGCAAGCGCACGCCGATGGGCTATTTTACCCGCGGCTACATTATCCAGATGACAAATCCGAAGGCGGTTTTGGCATGGATCGCGATCATGTCGCTGGGACTTGGACCACAGTCGCCGGTCTGGGTCGCGTTCGTCATCGTCGCCGGGACAGCGTTGATGTCTGTGATTTTCCATTATCTCTTTGCGGTTGCTTTCTCGACGCCGTTGTTGGTTTCGGCCTATGCCCGTGCAAGACGATGGATACAGGGTTTTCTGGGCGCATTTTTTACCTTCGCCGGTATCAAGCTTCTGCTGAGCAGAAGCTGATCGGCACGCGCACCCGTCGATTGTCCCCGGGAGACGAACCGTGCCATCCGGACGGTACAATTTCAGACCGTTAGAGAAAGCAGACTTTCCCATGATCCAGCAGTGGCTTCGGACACCTGAAGCCCGGCGCTGGTGGGGTGATCCTGACGAACAGTTCAACCTGATAGCGGAGGATTTGAAAGACAGCCGAATGGTCACCTTGCTGGTCGAACTTGATGACCGGCCCTTCGCCTATTTGCAGCACTACGAGGTTCACATCTGGCCGCAGGAGCATCTAGCTGTGAGTTCTCACCAGGTTGTTCACTCGTTCCCATTCTGAAAGGCTGAAGTTGCAATACCATCAGTCATCAGGAGAGGGACCGAATGAACATCCACAAGAATGCCCGTCTGACGCCGAAAGGTCGAGAGATATTG
>JAAEOH010000394.1 GCA_024244645.1 Hyphomicrobiales bacterium | reverse complement strand
TCTGTAGCTGCACCAAGAACTACGGAAACTGTCCCGCGCCCAGCAGTCGACAATAGGCGGTTAGCAACTTGGTCCGCTCGCCAATCATCAAATCCATTTCGGTTCTGCAACACCGAATAATGTCTGGTCTGGGGATGCTCCGTTGAGGCGATCCCCGGCCAGATGAACGTCCGCTTTGGGGCGGGTGATCTTGCCCGTTCAAGACCCTCGGTAAAAATTTTGAAATGGCATTTCCGGCCCAAACCGGACCGTCAGCAAAGGGGCTGGTGTTGCGCTGCGTTACCCCGAAAACGGCCATTCTGCGGTATCGGGCTTAAATTGGATCTTTGAAGGACCGCAATGCGGACGAGGCGGCCTTTGGGTTTCGTTTAGTTCCATACTATAGTCTTTTTGTTTTGTGTTGGGGGCCATTGTGAGCAAACTGGCTGAGATAACGCTTGTAGTAACGGCGATGGTTTTGATCGGCGTTTCCCTTGCAATCGTCTATCCACGCTTGTCGGAGCCAACTAGAGAACCACTGCTCGACTGGAAAGACAATGCCGTGGTTGCAAGAGGAGCAAAGCTATACGCAGAGCAGTGCGCCTCCTGCCATGGATCGATTGGCGGCTCGTCAATTACAAATAAGATGAACACTATCCAAACTTCGGCGCCGTCGCATGATGCTGATGGGCACACTTGGGAACATCCGGACTTCGCTCTCGTGCAACTGACCAAAACCGGCGAAGTCGCGGAACTCTGCCGGAATGTAAGCGAGAGCACTATGCCAGAATTCGGGCAAGCTCTGAGTGATCGCCAGATCGTTGATGTTTTAACCTACATAAAATCGACTTGGCCGAAAGACATCCGAATGAGGCACGACGAGATCAATCTCCTTTATGAAGGCCAGAACACGGCTGTCCGCGAGTTGTTGGACTTGTCGGAGTCGTGACGGTTTTAGGGAGGCAGGGCACGTGCGACCTGCCGCGGAAGCAACGTGATGGAGCCACCGTTCGCCGCGCCCCAGGGCCAAATGAACGTCTGCTCAGGGCTC
>JAAEOH010000393.1 GCA_024244645.1 Hyphomicrobiales bacterium | reverse complement strand
TGGCCTGTGTATTTGCTATGCCCGTGTAACACTTCACGGGGTGGCCCAACGACATAGAACGATATACGCAAGTTACAGGATAGTTGGCATCGGAGTCTATGTTTACCACGTAAGGGCCTTGATATTCGCCATTAGCCGTTTCGAAACATTCGGCTATAAAGGCGAACTGCGCATCCGCCGGCGTGTCGGGGAATATACCCTCGATCTTCACATGCGTATCGCCTCCCCCTGTCTCCATACTCGTTAGTTCGACGCGTGCCAGGTATTGGGCCTCCGTATTTATGTCGAACAGGTAACCCTCGAATTGGTAAGCCCCAGCCTCCAGTTGGTAACGTTGTACCACAGCGGATAGAGCTGAATATTCCCATAGTTTGAAAGTAGACCCGTCAGTGGTGTCCGTCATCGTAGCTAGCCCATCACTCCCCATAGTTCCCGTATGTGACGGTGTCCATTTCTCACTACATCGAGGCAGTTGGTCCACCCCATATCTCTGAAACGCCCCCGCCTGTTGCAAGGCTAGTAAGAGTGAAGCCAAGCCTAAAAATAGAATGCAGTAGTAAGAATCACCCCCACGTCCTCGCGGGGTAGGCATAGTGGTGCAATCCAGGAGCAGCAAACTATTACGATACCCAGACTCGAATTAACAACACTGACGTTATCTAAAGCTTAGCACTGTGCAGCATCTTGTAAAGCTGTGTTTGCTTTCTTTTGCGCGGTAACCGAATCTCGATGGTGAGATATGAGACTCTTCCTACCGCCAACCACTGTACTAGAGTTCCACTGAAGGTACACAGCACAGCAATCACACACACAAGTGGTGTATTCGTTAATTACCAATCCTTGCCAAGGACACATGAAGAGTGATATATTCATTAGTTGTACAAACTCGGCGTCACCTCTGTGTAACCGCTTGAGTGTAACCGTTTTTGCGTAACCGTTTTTGTGGTAACCGGATCTCGATGGTGAGATGCGAGACTCTTCCCACCGCCAACCACTGTACTAGAATTCCACTGAAGGTACACAGCACAGCAGTCACACACACAAGTAGTGTATTCGTTAATTACCAGTCCTTACCAAGGACACATGAAGAGTGAT
>JAAEOH010000392.1 GCA_024244645.1 Hyphomicrobiales bacterium | reverse complement strand
GCTGTTTTTTCAGGTGGGGCGTTTTTATGAGTTTTACCAGCTCCGGGATGCGTCGATTGCAGACCTTTTGCAACTTGCGCCTATGGGGCGGAACCGGCGGGGTGCACGTTTCGGGTTTCCCGTGGGCCGGTTCAACCACTATCTCGGAGAACTGCTGAAACGAAGGATACCGGTACTGGTGATTCAACAGCACAGGCAGTACTGGACAGGGATTCAGGTGCGGGGGCCTGCCTGGCGGTATGAGGATCTGAACAGTAAGCAGCTACCGAACTCTTAATTGAGAACGGACGGGAATCCCACCTCAATCATGATTCGATTCACCGCGTTGTTATTACTCGCTGTGGTAGTGACAACAAGTGAGATGGTGTTCAGCAAGTAGGCTTGAAACACAAGCACTGTTGAATGTCTGCTCCTGGCCGTAAGCCGCTGTTGGGTCTATCTGAGGGGAATCTGGTACATCCAGGAATTAGGTACGCTGTGTTGAGCCCAGGTAACGATATACACTGGCCTTTGAGAGACCATAGTCTTTCATGGGGTTGTAAGCCCAAACCCCATAAAATTCTGTCATCCCAAATCGAGCCCTGCCACGATCGCATCCAGGTCGATGATCTGCCCGGCGCTGCGGAACGTGTAGCGCCTATTCAGATGGACGTGGCGCCATGCCGCCGGTGAGATCTTCTTGATCATGGCCAAGGCTTTCGCATTTCCACTCGCCTCGTGCCTGGCGAGCAGGCGCGAGAGGATGGCGGAGTTGTAATAGATGATGGCGTTCGCGATCAGCCGCGCACACTGATTGCTAATCTCGATTTCGATGTCGGTCCGACCGGTGAGCTCCTTCTTGCCACCGACCTGGGCGATGGCGGAACGTAGCTGGTGGTAGGACTCGATCCGGTTCTGCGAGCGGTGCACGTTGCGCTGCAACTGCGGGTCGCGTAGATAACGCAAGGTGTAGATGCTGCGAATCAGCTTATCGAACTCGAAGATTGCTCGCCGCGTCGGGTTTGGTGCGGTGTAGGTGCATAGCTTGCGGATCAGCGTGCCCTGGGTCATTTCCTTGAGGCCCAGCGTGGCGACGATCTGGGGGAATGCTCGTAATACATGTAAAATGTTGTCACTTTGAAAGAATTGCCAGTATCTATGCGGTAATCTGAAAGCACAAAAATCGAAAAAACAATCATTGATTTCCGGGTGACACCTCATCCTTTCGCGCCCGTTTGACGATCTCACCCACCGCACCACGCCCGACACTCCCCTTCAATTCCTCGTGGATCTGACGCACACTCATATCTGTCGTCCGGGCCAGGGTTTCGATGCGGGCAATGAAGTGTCCCGGCGTCCGGGGATGTCCCATGTGCTTTCCTTGCGCTTTCGCCGCCGCCATACCCGCCGTGAGTCGTTCGCTGATAAGGGATGACTCCAGTTCCGCCATGGCCCCGATAATGGCGAACATCGCCTTGCCCATGGGGCTGCTCGTATCCACCTGGTCCTGCACGCTGAGGAACCAGACGCCGAGGTGATCGGACTCCTCCAGGGCAGTCAGGAGATGCCGCGTACTGCGGGCGAACCGGTCGAATGTCCACACCAGGACACAGTCGCATTCGTAATTGCGGGCGGCTTTCATAAGGGCGTCCAGTTGGGGCCGCCCCTGCTTGCGTCCGGAGACGGCCGTATCGAGGTATTCCCCATATTGTGCGACAGCCGTTTATGTAGTAAAGTATCTACTTTTATATGCAAACGGTGCTCCCATGGCCATCACAACCATATCAAGCCGAGAATTTAATCAGCACGCTAGCGATGCCAAGAGAGCAGCCAATAGTGGGCCTGTGTTTATCACCGACCGTGGTCGACCGGCGCATGTTCTGTTAAGCATCGAGGACTATCGAAAGATGACAGGTGGCCAGATGACGCTTGTTGAAGCGCTGGCGCAACACGACGTGCCGGATTTTGATTTCGAACCGCCGCGAGCAGGAGGCCTCTACCGTCCTGCGGACCTATCCTGATGTTCGTTCTAGACACCAATGTTATCTCCGAACTTCGCCGGCCTGAGAAGGCTGACCCGAAGGTGTTGGCATGGGCCTCCGCCACACCGCTTGCCCGTTTCTTCCTGTCATCCATCACCGTGCTGGAACTCGAACTCGGCACCCTGTTAATGGAGCGCAAAGATGCAGCTCAAGGGGCGGTATTGCGGGCCTGGATTGACAAGCAGGTGTTGCCCCGGTTTGAAGGGCGTATCTTTGCGGTCGATGTCGCTGTTGCGCAACGTTGCGCACGTTTGCATGTGCCAGATCCTCGCTCGGAACGCGATGCGCTTATTGCGGCGACAGCTCTCGTGCACGGAATGACTGTCGCCACTCGGAATACGCCCGACTTCTCGCCAACAGGTGTTCAGATCCTCAACCCCTGGGCCGATTCATAACTGGCAACATCAGTATTTAGGGTGCCGCCACACGAATCGGACTATTCCAGCAGTTCAACTTTTGCTACTGGAGCAAGATAGCGGTATACACTGGCTTTTGAGAGACCATAGTCCTTCATCAGCGTTTTGATCAGTACGCCTTGTGACCGCAGATCACGGAGCTCGTTAATCTGCCGGACGCTTAGGCTCCTTTTCCGCCCAAAGTGCACGCCTCGTGCTTTGGCTTTCTGAATACCATCCATCTGCCGCTCGGCGCGTAGCTCGGTTTCGAACTGGCCAATCGCGCCAAGCATATTGAACAGTAGCCGCCCGGTCGCATCGCCAGTATCGATATTTTGATCCAGCACCTGTAGGTTAACCTGCTTTTGCTCCAGTTCGGCGGCGATTTGGCATAGATGGCCCAGTAAGCACGTAGCTGTCACCAAGTGCCATTTGTATACAACTTCTTGATTTCAATCAGGTAATGAGAGGTCATCTGGGTTGACAAGGCACGAAGGCATTTTCCTGATG
>JAAEOH010000391.1 GCA_024244645.1 Hyphomicrobiales bacterium | reverse complement strand
GTGTCGTGATAGGGATAGATGATTGCAATTATTCATCTTGAACGAGGAATGCCTTGTAAACGCGAATCATCAGTTCGCATTGAATACGTCCCTGCCCTTTGTACACACCGCCCGTCGCACCTACCGATTGAATGTTTCGATAAAGACTCGGGATAGCGCGTGGCTCGTTGATTCGGGCCCAGCGTTAGAACTTGTCTAAATCTCAACATTTAGAGGAAGGTGAAGTCGTAACAAGGTTTCCGTAGGTGAACCTGCGGAAGGATCATTACCACGCGATCCGCGGTACCGCGGTGGCGTCGGCGCACGCTGGCCCGCCCGGGACCGCACATCCAATCCGGTGAACGTTTACGTGAAGTTGATTTGTTATTTTAGCGATGACACGATCTCTTCTCGCCACACCCCCTTTTTCAATGTCCATTAAACATGCAATCGAAGGCGTTAAAAAACCTTCGTTGATACGCGTAAGGCGGGTATCGAGCGGGTCGCCTTTTGGGGCGACCTCTCCCCGTCTCGTTATATAATGCCAAAAATAACTTTCAGCGACGGATATCTTGGCTCCAGCATCGATGAAGAACGCAGCGAAATGCGATACGTAATGCGAATTGCAGATTTTCGTGAATCATCAAAATTTTGAACGCACCTTGCGCTTCCGGGTGACCGGGAGCATGCCTGTTGGAGTGTTCGTTAACACCACTCACCGGTCGCGAGACCGTTGGACTATGGCGATCAGGCGGGAAACGTTGCGTTTCAGTTTGCCTCGTTCGCTCAAGTGCAGGTCGATTACCGTTAGGGTTCGAGTTGGCGAGACGGCGCGTCTCAGACGCTCAAAACCATTCGCCCGCTCCCCTTCTTGGTCGAGTCGATCCCCGGTCCTTTCGGACCCACCCCGGCTTTTGTCCGGACCTCCAATCAAGCAAGAAGACCCGCTGAATTTAAGCATATAATTAAGCGGAGGAAAAGAAACTAACAAGGATTCCCCCAGTAACGGCGAGTGAAGCGGGAAGAGCTCACGCTTGAAATCGCTTAGCGAATTGTAGTCTGTAGAGGCGCAGCCAGCGTCAGCGCGTGCCGAAGTCCCTTGGAACAGGGCGGCAAGGAGGGTGATACCCCCGTCAGTGGCACGATGCTTGCGCGTACGGCTCGCTTTCGAAGAGTCGAGTTGCTTGGGATTGCAGCTCAAAGTGGGTGGTAAATTCCATCTAAAGCTAAATATCGGCTGGAGACCGATAGCGAACAAGTACCGTGAGGGAAAGATGCAAAGAACTTTGAAAAGAGAGTTAAA
Organism: Hyphomicrobiales bacterium; assembly: GCA_024244645.1. Classification (GTDB taxonomy): domain Bacteria; phylum Pseudomonadota; class Alphaproteobacteria; order Rhizobiales; family Rhizobiaceae; genus Hoeflea_A. Next base: position 60 of record JAAEOH010000391.1, on the reverse strand, counting down.
AAGTGCTTGAAATCGCTGAAAGGGAACCGAAGGAAACCAGTGTCGGTCAGGTCGTATTTC
>JAAEOH010000390.1 GCA_024244645.1 Hyphomicrobiales bacterium | reverse complement strand
TGGGCTGGCATCTACAAGCTTTCGTGGATTGTAACCGTGGAAGGATGCCGGATTTACGACGACACCTATGGTGCCCCCACTGAGACGGACAGTAGCTATCCAGTCAAATACTTTTGGATGTAAGAGCGGATCACCCATACCCGAAAAGGTTATGAGGCTCCCCTCTTTTACGAGTTTACGAGAAAGCGCCTTAAACACCTCCTCTGTCATAAAACCCGTCGTCCTTGATATCGCCTCACGCGGACACATGAGGCACTCGTACATGCATCTGTTGGTAAGTTCCATATCTACCGAGACAAATGGCCATTCAGAGACTATGTTGCTTCTCCTTTCTGACCGCCTCCAGAAAGGCTGTACCGAACACAGTGTCAGGTTCCAGATAATGCCCCTCACTCCACTCGTTCCATGAAGCGATAAAACAGAGTTCAGGGTTGTTGTGTTTACGGGTATACCCTATTGACCGGCCAAGAAAACGGGAAAAAAGAGAAGGAGTCTCTCCACCCACCACGGGCCACCAGGGGTATCGCTGTGGTAGTTTGTTGCCACATTTTGCGGCACGCGGTGTCGCATCCCACCCGGGTGACACCGAGGGAAAATAGGGAAGCTGTGACTGGGCCGCAAACTCCTCCCACTCACCGCATCGCTTTTCTATCAATTCAGCATAGTCCTGCCGGTAACTGCCTTTCCAGTCCGGGAGCCAGACATAGTGGCTCACACTGTCAAAACCAACCTTCCTGAACACACCCATCATGGATGGGGCAGGGTTAAGGGCCATGAAATGAATCCCCCTGTATCCCTTCCGGGAAAGATAC
>JAAEOH010000389.1 GCA_024244645.1 Hyphomicrobiales bacterium | reverse complement strand
GTTGCCGATTGGTGGGCCTTCTGCTTTTCCGACCAAGCATTTTGCCGCTTAGAGTTTGTCAGCGCGGTGCTTTTCACACTATTTCGACGTCGGAGGAGAACAAATATCCGATCCCTCGGACTGTCTTTATTATTCCGGGTTTTGCTGGATTGGTTTCGAGTTTCTTGCGCAGACGTGCGACCTTGTTGTCGATTACCCGATCGTACGGAGTCCATTCCTGACCATTGAGGTGATCCAACAGTTGATCACGTGACAGGACCCGTTTTGGATTCTTGAGAAAAACCATCAGCAACTGCAAATCGCCGGTTGTGAGGTCCGCCAGACTGCCGTTGCGGTCTCTGACTTTAAGATTGTTGGAATCGACCATCCAGCCATCGAATTGATAGACATTCCCACGCTCCGACGTATCCTTTGCCTCAATCGAGCGATTGAGCTTTGCTGAATTTGTTCCGGTGCGACGGATAACAGAGCGGACGCGCGCCTGAACTTCGCGAACGTGAAATGGTTTGCTGATATAGTCGTCCGCGCCAATCTCCAAACCTACAACGGTGTCTATCACCTCACCCTTGCCGGTCACCATAATAATGGGAATGTGTGATGTTGCTCGAATTTCAGATGCAATGGTTAGTCCGCTCTCTGATCCTAAATTGAGATCCAGGGTAATAAGATCGACTGTGTGATTGATGATGGCGCTATGTACCTGTTCGCCGTTTTCGGCCTCAATCACTTCGTATCC
>JAAEOH010000388.1 GCA_024244645.1 Hyphomicrobiales bacterium | reverse complement strand
TCGGCAAAAGCGGTTGGATCACATCCCACTCAAAGTCCGTCAGGTCAAATCGCGCCATGGCTAATCCTCCACAGCGCAACTGAATCTGACCCGTTTAAGTTTGGGAATCCCACATCGCTAATTTATGGGTATGTGTCCTAGAGCAAGTCTGGTCTAGGCTTTGCGAACATGCCGCCCGGCCGCTGTCGCGATCAGGCGGCCTCATTGAGCGTTTCGAAGGTCGCCCGGATATGATCGGCTGCGGCGCATATGGGCGCTTCGGCATCGGGCCGCACAACCATGCCCAGCGAATAGGTGCCGATCGGCGGCAGCCCGTCCTCTTCGCCAAGCACCACCAGATCATCGCCGACAAAGGATTTCGGCAGCGGTGCAATCGCAAGGTCGGACATGATGGCGGCCCGCTGGCCGGCCGTATGGGCACTCATATAGGCGATTCTGTAGGAAATACCGCGTGCGTCGAGTTCATCCACGGCCCCGGCCCGCCAGGCACAGCCCTCTTCCCACATTGAAACGGGTAGCGGCGAACACAGATGGGCGTTTCCGCCCTTGGCGCCCGCCCACACCAGTTGCTCGGTCAATAGAACCTCGCCGCCGGCGGGCACACTGTTCGTGTGGCAGGTCAGAAGCGTGATATCGAGCCGCCTTTCTTCGAGCCGCTTGATCAGGTTCGAACTCATGTCGATGACAACGTCGACGGCGATGGACGGATGGGTCTTCGCAAAGCGTTTCAGAACATTCGGCAATATGCGCTCGCCGATATCATCCGGCGCGCCAAGCCGCACTACGCCGGAAATATCCGGCGAAATGAATTCCGAGACAGCCTCCCGATTAAGGGAAAGCAGGCGTCTTGCATATCCAAGCAGGACGACGCCGTCATTGGTCAGCGACACAGACCGCGCATCGCGCGCAAAGACCGGGCGGCCGAGCAGTTCTTCCAGCTTCTTGATCTGCATGGAAACGGCAGATGGCGTTCGGAAGACGATCGAGGCAGCCGCCGTAAAGCTGCCCGTATCCGCAATCGCAACAAAGGTGCGCAGAATATCGAGTTCAAGAAGGGGTACGGGATGATTGAGTGGTGCGTTCATGGTTATCGTTCAATTTTTCTGAATGAAACATTAATTTCTTTTCATTTGATTGAACCAAATTAATTCCCCATATCAATATCAAGGGTCGCGACCTTCTTTGTAACCACCGGAAATCCAAAGCCGGAACTCAGGAAGGAGCCTTAAAATGTTGAACAACCAGCCTACACAAAGCTCACCCATGGTCGGGCTTGTTATGGAAGCAAGCCGCGGTGCCGTCGTCAGCTCCGTAGTGACCGATATCCTGCACAGTGCGGTCATTGCCGTTCAGCAGGCGAATGAACGCAGAAAATGCAGGAAGCTCTATCGTGATACCAAACGGGAAATGGCCAAGCTCAATGACAATGTCCTGCACGACATCGGTTGGCCCTGGCGCTATGAAGAGCAAAATCCCTCTGCCCGCGAAGATTTCTGACATCGACCGGCGTACCTGTGGTGCGCCGGTTTTCTTCTTGCATTGACACCCCGGTATGTGTGTCAAAAATTCCTCTCAGGCCCAGATATTTTCGCTTCACAGCGAAGACGGTCTGTGTAAAGGTCGCGGCGCAAAAGGGAAATTGCACAACGGGTGGAGAGACTTTTCTGAACAGGTTTCTGGAAATTCGCAGCCATTCCGGCAATGAGTTTGTAGGTGGAAACTGCAGTGGCGAGAGAACTGGCCTGTGCCAATATTGCGGCACGCTATGGCTGGCAGCCGCAATGTTCAGGAATTGATGGCGATGGTTGACGATGCGCCGACCTTAAAGCGATCCTTCGTTTTTTACTTGGTTCCGGATTTTTCATTGATTGCCTTTGCAACCGCAATCGAGCCGCTGCGGCTGGCAAACAGAATGCTGGGATACGAAGCCTATAAATGGCGCGTGTCATCCTACGACGCCCAGCCGGTTCTCGCTTCCAACGGTATTGAAGTTTCCGCAACGACTTCGCTCGACGAGGAGCGGCGCAATCTTTCCGGCGAAAAACGACCTTCCATGGTGTTTGTCTGTTCCGGAGTGAACGTCGAGGCCTATGCGCAAAAATCAGTGCACGCCTGGTTGCGCGAGGTGCACAACCGCAACATCTCTGTCGGCGGCCTGTGCACCGGCGCTTACGTGCTAGCGGCAGCGGGCCTTCTGTCCGGCAGGCGATGTGCAATTCACTGGGAGGACCTTCCCGGATTTTCCGAAAAATTCCCGCTCGCTGAGGTTTATGCGGATCTCTATGAGACTGACGAGAATATTTATACCTGCGCGGGCGGAACAGCCTCGCTCGACATGATGCTCAATCTCATTGGCGAGGATCACGACGACAATCTGGTCAATCGTGTTTGCGAACAGGCGCTTACAGATCGGGTCCGCAATCCGCACGACCGGCAACGCCTGCCGCTGCGTGCCCGCCTCGGTGTACAGAACTCAAAGGTCCTGTTGATCATAGAACTGATGGAAAGCAATCTGTCAGAGCCGCTGTCGCTGCTGGAAATAGCCGATTATGCCGGCCTTTCGCGCCGTCAGATCGAGCGACTGTTCCGTCAGGAAATGGGCCGCTCCCCTGCCCGTTACTATCTTGAAATCAGGCTCGACCGCGCACGCCATCTTCTCATCCAGTCGTCGATGCCGGTGGTCGAGGTTGCGGTGGCCTGCGGTTTTGTTTCGGCCTCGCATTTTTCCAAATGCTACCGCGAGCTATATGGACGCTCGCCGCAGCAGGAGCGTGCTGACCGCAAGCAACTGCTGACATCAGCGGCCTGACACACTCAGAGCAAAACTGAAAAAGGCGGCCCCTTGGAGCCGCCTTTTATTTATGACGCGTCGCTGGAGCTCACGCCCGAAGCGCCTCGTTTTCGGGATCAAACGGACTTTCGTCGATAACCGTAGCTCTGTACATCTTGCCGAGCAGCTTGATTTCCAGCTGGGTGCCCGTTGCGCTGAGGTGCGGCGGCACCATAGCCAACGCCAGCGATTTGCCCAGCCGCCAGCCATAGCTGCCATGGGTCGCACGCCCGACCAGCTCGCCGTTCTGATAAATCGCCTCGCTGCCGCGCGCATCGACATCGGTAACGTCGTGCACTTCAAGCGTCACGAAATTCCACTTGAGCCCCTCTTCGCGCGCCCGCACGGCTGCATCGCGGCCGATGAAATCGCCCTTGTTGGGTTTGACGAAGCGGTCGAGGCCGGATTCGAATGCGTTGTATTCGATCGACAATTCGCGCGGGATCAGACGATAGGATTTTTCGACCGCCATCGCTGTCATCGCCCGGATACCGAATGGTTTGATGCCGAATTCGGCCCCGGCTTCCATGACAAGATCGAAAATCGTGTTCTGCTGTTCGATCGGATGGTGCAGTTCCCAGCCGAGTTCGCCGACAAAATTAACCCGCAGCGCATGGGCGCTGGCCTTTCCGACACTGATCTGCTTGCCGGACAGCCACGGGAAATCGGCATTTTCGAGGCTGGTCCTGGTCAGTTTCTGCAGCACATCCCGTGACCGCGGGCCGGCGAGCACCAGCACGCCCATGCGCTCCGTTATGGCGTTGAGCCGCACAGAGCCGTCCGTCGGCGCCAGCTTGCGCAAACAGTCATGATCGTGTGCTTCGAATGCACCGGCGGAAACCAGATAGAACCGGCCCGGCGCCCATTCGTAGGCCGTGAACTCCGAACGCACGCCGCCGTTTTTGGTCAAAAGATGCGCAAGTGCAATGCGGCCGCGTTTTTTCGGGATGGTGTTGGCGAGGATGGAATCCAGCCATTCGCGTGCGCCCGGACCGCTGACATCCATCTTGGCAAAGGCGGACATGTCGAGAAGGCCGACATTTTCATGCACGTTTTTAACCTCGTTTCCGACATGCTCGAAATAGTTGGACCGCCGGAAAGACCAGATTTCCTTGACCCTGTTGTCGGCGTCGGGTTCCGGGTGGTTGTGGTTGGTCCAGACATCCGGCTTTTCGATGCTGTCCACATCGATGCCGTAGCCTTCAGGTGCAAACCAGTTGGGCCGTTCCCAGCCATAGACGGATCCGAAGACGGCACCCAGATCCTTCATGCGGTCGTAGCAAGGCACGCGCTTGAGCGGACGCGCCGCCTGCCGCTCTTCGTCCGGATAGTGAACGGTAAAGACGTTGGAATAGGCTTCCTCGTTCTTTTCCCGCAGATAGCCCTCCGTTGCATAGGGCCCGAAACGCCGCGGATCGACGCCCATCATGTCGATGGTCGGCTCGCCATCGACGATCCATTCGGCAATCTGCCAGCCGGCGCCGCCGGCGGCGGTAACGCCGAAAGAGTGCCCTTCGTTCAACCAGAAATTCTTCCTGCCGGGCGCCGGTCCGATGATCGGCGATCCGTCCGGCGTGTAGGCGATCGCACCGTTGTAGACCTTCTTGATGCCTGCTTCAGCGAAATAGGGCACCCGTTCGATCGCCGTTTCGATATGCGGCATCAGACGTTCGAGGTCTTCCTGGAAGAGCTCGTATTCTGAATCGTCCGACGGTCCGTCGACGTAGCAGCACGGCGCCCCTTTCTCATAGGGCCCGAGAATGAGGCCGCCCGCTTCTTCGCGCATATACCAGGAGGAATCGGATTCGCGCAGTACACACAGTTCGGCACCGCCTTCGGCGCGGAACTTCTGAATCTCGGGATGCGCTTCCGTGACGATGTACTGGTGTTCCACAGGTATAACCGGAACGTCGAGGCCGACCATGGCACCGGTCTTGCGGGCAAAGTTGCCGCTGCAGGAAATCACGTGTTCGCAGGTGACATCGCCCTTGTCGGTTTTGACAAGCCATTGGCCGTCCTCAAGCTGTTCAATGCCCTCGACAACGGTATTTCGGTAGATCGTTGCGCCGCGGTCGCGGGCGCCCTTTGCAAGCGCTTGGGTCAGATCCGCCGGCTGGATATATCCGTCTTCAGGATGGCTGATCGCACCGAGCAGACCGTCGGTGTTCACATAGGGCCATTTAGCCTTGATTTCCTCGGGCGTCATGCGCTCGACATCGATACCGATCGTCTCCGCGACACCCATGTAATACTCATATTCGTCCATCCGGTCCTTTGTGCGGGCAAGGCGCACATTGGTGACCTTGCGGAAGCCGGTATCCATGCCGGTTTCCTCGGCGAGCTCCTGATAGAAACGAACGGAGTATTTGTGGATCTGTCCCACCGCATAGCTCATGTTGAACAGCGGAAGCAGGCCGGCCGCATGCCAGGTGGACCCGGAGGTCAGTTCCTTGCGTTCAATGAGAATGGCGTCATCCCAGCCCTTTCTGGCCAGGTGATAGAGCGTCGAGACGCCGACGACGCCCCCGCCGATTACGACTGCACGCGCGCTGCTTTTCATCTTCTTTGCCCTTTCCGCGACCCGCACAACAGGCCGGTTTCCTCAGCATTGCAAATACGTCTCCCAAACCGAAGCGGTATTGCGGGTTGATATTCACATTGCGTTTTATAAGCCAAAAGCCACGGGATAAACCGCATCTGCGCGAGGTCCCGTCAAATCCTGGGCAAATATGGACCTCGACACCCGTTGCGTATCGCCTGTTTGCGACATGCAAAAAACGCGCGACGACAAGCGCCTGTCACTGGGACCGTCAAATCGGGAAATAATTTTGGCGAACCAAAAAAGGTCCTTGCAAAGACAGGCCTTCTAGCACCGCCTTGCAAGATCAAAACGCGGTTTCCAGCTTTCGATCAGCAGCACCGCCGTCAGCAGGATGTAGAGAAAATACACCCGGTCGTCCGGCAGCGGAAAGGTGATGAATTTGCCGCCGACACAAAGGATGAGCGCGAGCAGCAGCTTTGCTGCGGTGCCGACCGGCTCTTTGCCTGATCTTCGTAATAGAACCCACGAAAGCAGCAGGATCGCACTGACCGCAACCCAGGTTCCGAAGCGTATGCCGACGCTCACGCCGCGCACCAGCGATTTGATGTAGACAACAATATCGAATTGCGGCTGGAATCCGAGCATGTCGTTCTGCAATTGCAGATTGGAAAAGACGAAATGCGGCCACCAGCCGGGATGGCCCGAATTCTGCGTAATGAGGAAATAACCGACTATCGATGCTGCAAATGCCGACAGCATCGGTAACTTTTTTCCACCAAGCAGCAATGTGGCAATAAGCAGGGCGAAGATGAAGATTATGCCGTCCGGCCGGATGAGAAACGCAGTCAGCATGGCCGGCACTGCCCACCAGTCCTTGCCGATGCGCAGCAGGTAGACTGCCACGAGAAACGCTGAAAAGGTCATCAGATCGGGATTGGCAAGCTGCGCCATGGTCAAAAAGTCGGTTGCCAGCATGAAGGGCGCAAGAATGAGCGTGCCCTCGATGGCGTTGAATCTGTGCATCCAAAGCAACAGCACGATTCCGAACACGAGGACGGAAACGAAGTTTATGACCTGTGTCGCTTCCACATAGCCAACAATCGGTCCGAGCAGCCGCAAGGCTTCAACATAGCCATATTTGACCCGGTACATGCCGAGTTGCGAGTTGAAGAACTCCGTATTCTCGTATTGCGCGATGTTATAAGGAGTGCCCAGCGTGAGCGTATGGAATTGTCCTGGGGTGGCAGACGCTTCCATCAGGCCCCAGACATGCTCATGCAGTGCGGCCGGATCGGTAATCTCGTTTTCCAACGCAACGGCGATATAGGGCGCCATGTCCCAGTTGTGCGCCGGCTTGACCAGCGCACCAATGGCAACCGCAACCATCACAAGGCCAAATAGGGCAGGAGCGACAAATCGCACGACACCAGGCGTCACAAGCTGCTCAAGCGAACTGCCGATGATGCCGAAAAGGCCGGATGATTTCACGTCATCCGCGTTTTCCAGCGGCCCCTCGGCCCGTGTGATGTCAGTGTTCGCCATGCCCCTGTCCCTTCAGCACCGTCTATTTGACCTGGCTGGCGACAAAGTCCTTGACGATACCGACGATACCCCGTCCCAGCAGATCGTCGAGCGCATTCACAAACGCATCGACATGCTCGCGCTGACAGATCAGCGGCGGCTCAAGTCTGATGACATTGCGGTTATACTCGGTAAATGCCACCAGCGTGTCGTAATCGCGCAGTAGCAACGCGCCGATGAAGCCGGAAAGCGAGCCCTTCAGCTTTTCGTCCAGCATGGACACGACCGGCCGCAGCATGGCGGGAAGCGCCTGGCTGAAATCCTGAAACTCCAGACCGACCATCAGCCCCTGCCCGCGGACATCCTTGATGATCTTCGGATATTTGTTCTTCAGATCCGTCAGCCGTTCCAACAGGTAGGCACCCTGCGCCGTGGAGTTTGCGATCAGGTCTTCGTCGTAGAGAAGGTTGAGGCCCTCGATCGCCGTCACGCACGCCTCGCCGATACCGCCGAACGTGGCCGGGCCGTGGATCAGCGCCGTATTGGGCTTGCCATAGGCTTTCATATAGACATCGCGACGCGCGATCATCGCCGCCATGGCGCATTTGCCCGCGCCCAGCGATTTGGCAAGTGCAGTGACGTCGGGAACCACACCGGCGTGTTCGAACGCATAGAAGCGGCCAGAACGGCCCATGCCGCACTGCACTTCGTCGGCGACCCACAAAACCTCGTGCTTGTCGCACAGCGCCCGCAATTCCTGCCAGAACTCCGCAGGCGCCGAAATGATGCCGCCACCGCCCTGGATGGTTTCCAAAACGATCACGCCGATCGACGTATCAGCCTCGAATGCGTTGCGGATGGCATCGATATCACCGAACGGCACGCGAACCGTTTCGTCGACAAGCTTGAACTCCCCGCGGTAAAGTGGCGAGTCGGTGAGCGAGAGAACGCCCTTTGTCTTGCCGTGAAATGAATTTTCCGCGTAGACGATCCTGCTCCGATCGGGACCTGCCGCGCGCTCCGCCACCTTGACGGCAGCTTCCATGGCTTCCGAACCGGATGATCCGAGAAACACCATGTCGAGGTCGCCGGGCGATATCTCCGAGAGGTTCCTGGCAAGCGCTGCCGCATATTGCGACAGAAACGCCATGGCGATTTCATGCCGCTGTTCGTTCTGGAATGCGATCCGCGCTTCCAGCACCTTCGGATGATTGTGTCCAAAGGCCAGCGAGCCGAAGCCACCGAAAAAATCGAGGATCTTGCGGCCGTTTTGGTCGATGTAATACATGCCCTCGGCGCGTTCGATCTTGACCTTGTTAAAGCCGAGAAGCTTCATGAAGTGCAACTGGCCAGGATTGAGATGATCCTTGAAATATTCGGTCATCTTCGGCAGGTCGAGCGCCTTGGCATCTTCAACACTCAGAAGGTGCGGCTTGGTAATTTGCGGTACGATATTCATGGTCAAGCCTCAGGTTGTGGCACTGTGTTTTGATGCAGCGGACGGCGTGGCTTCGCCTTCACTCAGACTGCCGCGATACTCGTCATAGGCGGAAATCAGCATGTCCTCATCGCGATGATCCGCACTCCAGCCAAGCTGCTGCTTGGCTTTGCTGCAGTCGAGAATGCACATCTCGTCGGCGATCAGATATTGTTCCGGATCCATGATCGGCAGATTGATCAGGTCGAACAGGTCCAGCGTGCGTTTGACTGCCCAGCCGGGCGTCGGCAGCAGAAACGATTTCGATCCGGCATGTTTGATAAGATCGCCGAGCAATTTACGCACCGGTGGAGGATTGTCCGAGCCGAGATTGTAGGCCTCGTTTGGCACACCCGACTTCCATGCAAGGCGCGCTGCTTCGGCGCAATCGAACACTGAGATGAACTGATAGGGGTTGCGCCCCGAGCCGATCATCGGCACTGGCAGATTGTAATCGACCAGTTTGAACAGCTTAGACAGAATGCCGAGGCGTCCCGGACCGATAATCAGGCGCGGGCGAAACAGCGAAATGTTCATGCCCTTCCTGCGCCACTCGGCAGAAAGCTCTTCCGTCTTCCATTTCGAAAGGCCGTATTCGCCGAGCGGATTTGCCGGATGGTCTTCGGTCTGCGGATAGCTGAAGGTATGACCGTAGATCATGTCGGTCGTGTAGTGCACCAGCTTGCTGGCGTCGCTCTCGGCCATCTTCTCGATGATGTTCTTCGTGCCGTAATAATTCACCGGCCAGAAGAAGTCGTGACGTTTGGCACGGATCTGCAGCGGCGACAGCATTTTGGCCGACAGGTTGTAGACCATGTCATCAGCGTCGAAGTCGACCTGCATGAACTGCGCCTCGTCGGTCACATCAAGCTTGATGAAACGGCAATTGGCGTAATGCGGAAGGCTGTCCTTGGCGATGTCGCAAACCACCACTTCCTCGCCGTCCTTTACAAGTCTCGCAGCCAGATGGCGACCGACAAAGCCGTCGCCTCCAAAAATTACATGCTTCATGTGTCGAGCTCACTGATTGGGGTTGGGGTTTTTGTATCATTGGTCGCAATCTCGCGCGGATCAGTACGATCGGACTGGGCAATCAGAACGGTACCAACGCAGATGAATGCGATGCCCGCGATGCGCCAGGAATTGAGGTCTTCCTTGAAGATCAGATATGCAAACACCGCGACGGCCACATAGGCCAGGCTCAGGAAGGGATAAGCGAACGAAAGCTCAACCTTCGACAGAACGTAAAGGTGCGATGCCATCGAAATGACGAATGTCACCAGCCCGGCAAAAACCCAGGGCTGAAAGACGATCTGCAGGATCTTCAGAATGATGTTGTCGCTGGCCATTTCCAGCGGGCCGAAACTGAGCATGCCCTGCTTCAGCATCAGCTGCGCGGCGGCATTGGTCAGCACGGTAAACAGAATAAACGGAATATAGTTCATTGAGGTTCCCCACTTCGCAATTGTGGTACTCGAAAACCCCCCAAAATTTCGTGAATTTTTGCGGTAAAATTAGCGTTGATTTTGATTAAAAAGCCATGTTTTTCAGTGTCTAAAGCGCCGCCTGCAGCTCTGGAGACTGGTTTGCAAAGGTCATCGCGGTGCGTCGCCAGAAATCGGACATCATCGCCGGATCGCGACATATTTCCAGCGCCCGCCAGGTGGGAAACGAAGCATTGAAAACGGCCGCGCTCATCCGTGCATCCTTGTAGGGATTGATCGCACCGCCCGCCGCAACGACGATGTCATCGAGCGCATCGAGAAGCTTGAGCGTACGATCTCCCTGATTGGCAAAGTCCAGCGTCAGCGTGAAGCCGGGGCGCGGGAAGGAAAACAGTCCCGGCGATCGCAATGTTCCGAACCGCTTTAGCACGGTCAGGAACGATGCATGTCCATGGGACTGGGCACATTCCAGCAGTCTGGTAGTCGTGTCGTATCCGGTCAGTTCGGGATAAACGCTTTGATGCTGGTAAAGACCACCCGGACCGTAGAGCCGGTTCCACTGGCCGATCGCGTCCAGCGGATAGAAGTAACTCTGCCAGGGAACCGTCTGCACCTGTTCGCCGGCTTTTTCCTTGCGGAAATAGAATTCGTTGAATCCCTTCAGGGTCATCCGGTTCAAAAGATTGACCGGGGGTGTGAACGGCACATTCAGCCGAGGTTTGGAATTGAATGGTTTTTCCGGCGCACCACCATCAAGATGATCGCCGCCGAGCAGCAATCCGCGTCCGAACTGACTGCCCTTTGCAAGCTGGTCGATCCAGGCGACCGCATATTCGTGGTCGGTATCGAATTCGCCACATCGGGCAAAGTAATCGTCGATATGACCGAACCGCAGGGTGCGCTGCCCTATATCCGCCGAACCGACCTTCATGAGCCGGATTGTCGCGCGCGTGATCAGTCCCGTCAGACCCATTCCGCCGATGGTCGCGGCGAACAGCCCCTTGTTGATTTCGGGCGAGCATTCAAGCGTGCCCCGGTCACTGCGCACCAGCTGCAGGCTCGAGACATGCGCTCCAAAGGTGCCGCGAATGTGGTGGTTCTTGCCGTGAACATCATTGGCGATTGCACCGCCCAGCGTGACAAACCGGGTGCCTGGCGTCACCGGCAGGAAAAATCCGCGCGGAATGGCAAATTCGAGAATGTCGCCCAGGAGAATGCCGGCCTCGCAACTCAGTGCGCCATTTGTCTCGTCGAAGGCAAGGATCCGTTTGTTGTCCCGGCTGTCGATCAGCTGGCCGGCGTTGTTGTGACAGCTGTCGCCATAGGAGCGGCCATTGCCGTAGGGCAACCAGCTTTCACCTGTCGCGAGTGCCTTTGCCGTCAGGCCATCCGTGCCGCGCGCATTGCGCATTGTCTGGATGTTCCTGCCCCAGCTGTCATAGCTCATGGCGGATACATGGCCGCGAGCAGCACGAGCACGGCACCGAACGCGGTGACCAGCTGACTGCGCCAGTCGCTGATGATGAAGATGACCGGGTCGTCGTTCATCTGCTGACGCCGGGCCAGCATCCAGATGCGCAAAAGCATGTAGAGGATCAGCGGGCATAGCGGCCAAAGGAACAGCGGCATGCCGTACATGTCCTGCACTTCGTTGCTATTGACGTAAAGCGCCAGAACGAGCGCGGCGCCGAAAGCGGATGAAATCCCCGCCTGGCCGATCATTTCGAAATCGACGGCATAATAGCCGCGGCCGAGTTCCTTGGACCCCTGTTCGCTCGACAGTTCCGAAAGCTCCACATAGCGCTTGACGAGGGCAAGCGACAGAAAGAAGAAAATCGAGAAGGCAAGCAGCCAGAAGGACAGATCGGACTGGATGGCCGCACCGCCGGCAATGATGCGCAGAGTAAACAGCCCGGCCAGCGTGAAAACGTCGACAAGAAGTTTGCGTTTGAGCACAAAGGAATAGGCCGTCGTTGCCGCGATATAAACAAGCAGCACGCCGAAGTAGATCAGCGGTAGGAAAAGCGACAGGGCCAGCGACGTCGCGAGCAGCAGGCAACCAAGACGAATACCCGTCGGAATGGCGAGCCGGCCGCTTGCCAGCGGACGTTCGCGTTTCTTGTGGTGCAGCCGGTCATTTTCGAGATCGGCAAGATCGTTCAGCAAATAGACAAATGATGCCGCGAAGGAGAAAGAGAAAAACGCGATGATGACGTCCAACACGAGATCGACATTCAGAAGCTGATGGTGAAGCACCAGCGGAACGGCCAGCAGCGAGTTCTTCAGCCACTGGTGAACCCGCATGGCCTTGAGCATCACCTTGAGATTGAAAGCCCGCTCGACCAGCAATTCGCAGTCGTGATTTAATTGCCAGCGATGCGCTGTACGGTCAGGCGCCGCCACGATGGCGTTTCGCGCTGCTTCGAATACGGCAACGTCATCGCCGCTGTCGCCGACATAGTCGAAACCGCCCTCGCCGTATTTTTCGACCAGCGCCTGCTTCTTGCGATCGGCCGTCAGATTTTGCTCCGGCGTTGTATGCAGGACATCGTCAAACAGTCCGAGGTGTTCGGCAACACCCTTCGCGACATTTTCCGGCGCACCGGTGGCAAGCACTATTGTTCGCCCCTTGGCGCTTTCCTTTTCCAACAGGTCGACGACTTCGGGCCGGTAGGGCCAGGTCGCAGGATCCCGGTCGGTCCGTGCGGCAACTTCGTTCTTCAGCGTCGCCTTGCCGCGAAAGACCCAGACCACGGCGGCAAAGACCAGCAGCGGATTTACCAGCAGCAGGCGCACGAGGCTCTCCCACAGCGTATCGGTCTGCAACAGGGTTCCGTCGAGATCGACGCACAATGGCACATCGCTCTGCGCGGAACGTTTGCTTTTTTGCTTGACGATTTGATCCATAACGCCGGGACCTTGGGGTAACATGGTTCAGAACAGGTGAATCCATACCCCGGAACGTCTGTGAAACCTGCCGAATCGGTCATTCTGGTTAACGGAATGTTAAGGACGCATTATTCGTCCGGATCGATCCTGTTGGGCGGCAGTTGCGGTTCCGGCGTTGCTTCTTTCCTGGCTTCTGCCTGCAGGCGTGTCTTTGCCGCTTCCGCCGCTGCATTTTCGGGCGATGACGGCACCTTGATGTGCACATCCGTCTGCGGGAAGGGAATCTCGATACCCTCCTCCTTGAACCGCTCGAATATTTTGGTGCGAAGATCCGTCGCCACGGTTAGACCTGAAAGCACATCGCTCAGATAGACCCGCAGCTCGAAATCGAGCGAGGACGCTCCAAAGCCGGTAAAGACCACGAATGGTGCCGGATTGCGTAGCACCAGATCATTTGTTGCACCGATTTCTTCAAGCAGCGCGATCACCTGGCGCGGATCGGAATCGTAGGACACCCCAACCTCGATTTCGGATCTGCCGAGGCGGTTTCGGTGTGTCCAGTTACCGACCGGCGTGTTGATAAATTCCGAATTCGGAACGATGACCGATTGGCGCTGGAAGGTTTCTATTTCGGTTGCCCGAACTGAAATATGGCGCACAAAACCCTGCGTCGATCCGGTAACCACCCAGTCGCCAACCTTGAACGGTCGTTCCACCAGGAGGATCAGCCCGGAAACGAAATTGTTGACGATGTTTTGCAGCCCAAAACCGATACCAACGGAAAGTGCACCGGCAACCAGCGCAACATTGGAAAGGTTGAGGCCGGCAACCGATAGGCCGATAACTGCGGCAAGAATGATCCCGAGATAGCCGACACCCGTGCGTACTGAATTGCGCAGGCCGTCATCCATGCGGCTGCGGCGCATGACATTTTCGTCAAACCACCTCTGGAACCATCGGCTGAAGAAATAGCCGATGCCAAAAACCAGCAAACCGACCAGGATGCCGGAAAGCGAAATGGTGACACTGCCAACGGTAACCTGACTGAAGCTGTCCGCCGCCCAACCCTGGATATCGCGGATATGGTAGCCCCAGACCAGGAATATCACCGGCACGCCGAAGACAATCACAAACAGGTAAATCAACAGTCCGCATAACAGTCCGAACTGCTCAACGGCGATCGGCCCGATGCCGAGCCGGTTGGACAACATCTGTCCCAGCGCCGAAGCTTTGAAGTCCTCAGGTTCCGAAACTGCCTGGGCGGAGAGGAACCCGAGATACATGGTGACCAGAAGAGCGCCGAGCACGATGACCTGGGTGGCAACAAAACGCGCCAGACCGACATAACCGAAGAACGGCATGACAACGAGAGCAATGCCCAATACGAGTAACGGAATGGAAATGCTGCGTGGCCATGCGCGGTCTACACCGTCATCGGACCGCATCGGGCGGATGCGCGACAAACCGACGAGTAGAACTCCGATGACAACCGCGGCCGCAAGACTGCGCGCGATCGTCAGGATGACGGGCGACTGCAACACATCCGAAACACTGCCGGCAAGATAGTCAAACGCGTTGACAAAGGTCATCGCAGCGATCAGCCACCAGAGTGTTCGCGCACCGCGGTCCGAGACATTCACCAGCCGCCAGTGCGGATATGACGGCGCCAGAACCGTGCTCGCCAGTCGGCAAATGAAAACCAACACCACGAGGAATTGAAAGAACGATGTCAGAAGCTGACCAATATCGCCGCGCAGAACATTGAAATTGTTCAGGAAGAACGTTGCAAGGCTGCAAAAGATCGCCAGCCCAACAGTGGGAAGCAGGGTGGACCAGAAGGCAAATGTATGTTTGCTGAAGGCTGTCGGGTTCGCCTCGTTCCTGTCGTGCTGGGCAAAGCGGGAAAACAGCCGGTACTCCCCGTAGACAAACAACAGGCCAAACAGCAGCGTCAGAGACAATGCGGAAAGAAACGCACGCCTTTCAAACGACCAGGTAAAGGAAAACCAGCTGAAAACCCGCGTTGCAAGTTCCCTGACCTCTTTGTTCAGCGCCTTGCCGACAGCTGCCAAACTCTCTGCCGAAAGATCCGACCTGCCCAGCAGAGTCTGCCGGAACAGCGTCCTGCGGACATCGGCAACTTCCTCCGCAAGTTTGCGTGCTTGGTCGGCGACGGTCTGCACTTCACCGATTTCGGTATTGACCTGCGCCCTGTCTGCGGCAAGTTTTGCCCGTTCATCTTTCAGGGATTGCGGTTCTTCTGGCTCCGCCTCACTGGGCGGCTCGCCGAGTTCCGTTTCCCGCGCCTTGACGTTGTCGAGCCGCGGCTGCAAATCGTCGTAGATCTGCCCCATGGAGGTGGCGATGTCCTCTAGGCGCTGCTGCAGATCCAGAAGGCGCAGATCATCATTGATGGCCGCCTCTTCTTTGCCCCGGTAATCCTGCAGCGCTTCGTTGGCACTGTCGATTTCCTTGCGGGCAGAATTCACATCTTCGGAGCTGTATTCGGAGGAATCTGCACCAGCGCTGGTTTGGGCAAACGGACCATTGCCCTCGACAAGCAACATGCCGAGGCAAAGCGCACAAACAATGAAAAAGCGTGATAGAAGCGACGTCACCGAATGTCCCCGCATCGAATCTTAAGAATGTATACGACGAAACTGCCACGAAGACAGCACCGGGAATGCAGCAAATCCACAGGGATTGTATTGGCGAACTTTGCGCGGCAGGCGTTAAAAGCCGGAACCCGGTTTTGAAAGATAGGCCCTTTCTTCTTCCGTATTGTCCCGGGCCAGTATGGAATTGCGGTGCGGGAAGCGGCCATATTCGACGATGACATCCCGGTGCATATGGGCGTACCGCAACAGCTCTTCATTCTCGAGCGCTTTGATCAGTTCTATGCAGCGGTCCTGGTTCGCCAGTTCTTCCGAGTGCTCGAAAGGCATGTAGAAAAACAGTCTGCGCTCCAGTTCCACCTGCTGGTCGAGGCCGGCTTCGACGGCCGCCTTCGCCTCTCTCAGCGCCAGGAAGTCGGTCGCGAACGACAAAGGTGTGCCGCGATAGATATTGCGCGGAAACTGATCGAAAACGATGATAAGTGCCAGGACGGCTTCCGGCGATGCCCGCCATTCCTGTGAAACATTTGCCGCCAGAGCCAAATGCGTTGCGGCAAACCGTTCGGCAATATTCTGATCAAGCGCGTCGCTTTTTGTGAACCAGTCTTCCTGTGTCAGCTCTTCAAACCAGAACGAGATTACTGTTTCGGGTTTTACGGTCTCTTTGCCGCTCATGGGATCCCCATCTTGGCCGGCGGCACACTCAAGGGCAGCCGCTTCGATCGAATGTCCGGAAATGCAACCTGCCTTTTTCATCCGCAATTGTCACCCGCAAATAACGGGGCGTAATGCGTGTGATTGCGCGAAGAATTTCTAACAATGGTAGCAGCACTTTTGTCTCACCAATTGTAATATTAAGTGAGATATCGTGCCAAAAATTCGCCATGTTCTGCAAAAAAACGAATCACCCGGGATTTTCAGCGCACCGATTCCGCAATCAATTCAAAATTATGTTTCGACTAAACCATTGAAAATAAGCCAAAAAAGAAGGCTGCTATATAAGCAGCCTGAGTCTAGGGAGGAAATAGAATTCTGTATATAAACGATATAATTTAAAGCTTACGCAAAACTTAACATTTTGCAACCGGCAACAACTTCTACATGTGTATATTCTTTCAACTATCCGAATTCTGTTGCATTAAAGCACTACTGATCCGTCATTTGCTGTTTGAATCACGGGTGTTGGTTTGGCCCAAAGTCGCCGCAATCTTGTGAACGGGGTCACGGATGAGCTGACGTCAGGCAACTCAAACGATCGACGGTTGCCTCAGTCGTCTACAGGCTCCAGAGCCAGAAGAATGTCGCCGTCGGTCACCTGATCGCCTTCCTGGACCGTAATCTCCGCAACATTTCCGTTGCGCGGTGCCGACAATGTCAGCTCCATCTTCATGGCCTCCATAATGATCAATGGCTCGTTCTGCTCAACCGTCTGACCCGTTTTTGCATTGATCTGTTTGACGATACCGGGCATCGGCGCAAGCAGCCGGTCGTCGGAAACTCCGGTATCCTCCTCGCCGATCGCAACATCGGGAAGCAGAAATTCGTAAGTCCTGCCACCGCCGATCAGAGTTACGGATCGTGCGCCGTGCAAATGACGGACGCTGGATATCACTCCGTCGCAATTTGTCCTCAACAGACCACAATCGTTCGAAATCAGCGCAAGCTCCTGCGGAGCAATCCCGCTATCGCCCTCTTGATAGGAGGAAATGCGCCATGTCGTTGCGGTCGGACGCGACACCGCAAGTTCATATTCGTCTTCGCCGTGAACCAGATGAACCACACGTTTGGGTGCGGTCCAGTGCGACCAAAGCCCCAGGGAACTGAATGGATCGGCATCATGATGCCCGGATTGCGGGTCGAGGGTCGCCAATGCCGCAAGCGCAATCATGCTCTCCGGCACCGGAGGCTGCGCATTCAATTTGTCAAGTTCGCGGTCGATCAATCCGGTGTCGACGCCGCCTTCGACAAATCCACCTTCGGCGCACAGCGCTGCCAGGAATGCAATATTCGTGGTGGTTCCGACCGCCACTGTCTGCAACAGGGCTGCCTCCATCCGATTAAGCGCACTGGCCCTGTCGGAACTGTGGACGATCAGCTTGGCGATCATCGGATCGTAGAACGGCGTGATCACGTCACCCTGACGAATGCCTGAATCGACGCGTGCCAGGTGCGTGGGAAATTCCAGATGCGTCAGCGTGCCGATGGCCGGCAGGAAGCCCTTTTGCGCATCCTCGGCGTAGATGCGCGCTTCGAATGCCCAGCCATTGATTGACAGATCGTCCTGTTCAAGCGGCAAAGGTTCGCCCGAAGCGACCCGCAACTGCCATTCGACAAGATCGAGCCCTGTGATCATTTCCGTGACAGGGTGCTCCACCTGCAGGCGGGTGTTCATCTCCATGAAATAAAACCGGTCGGGCCGCAGGCCCTCCGTACCATCGACAATGAACTCGACCGTGCCGGCGCCGCTGTAACCGATGGCTTTGGCGGCTTTTACTGCCGCTTCCCCCATCGCCTCGCGCATTTCCTCGGTCATGCCCGGTGCCGGCGCTTCCTCGATCACTTTCTGATGGCGCCGCTGCAGTGAACAGTCGCGTTCGAACAGGTGAACGACATTGCCGTGGTTGTCGCCAAAGACCTGGATCTCGATGTGACGCGGGGATGCGATGAATTTTTCCACCAGCACACGGCCGTCGCCGAAAGACGCCTTGCCCTCGCGCTTGGCAGCCGACAGCGCCTCGCCGAATTCTTTCGGGTCGTGGACCAGACGCATGCCCTTGCCGCCGCCGCCCGCACGCGCCTTGATGAGCACCGGAAAGCCGATTTCGTTGGCCTTGCTGGCCAGCACCACCATTTCCTGCGCCTCGCCGTGATAACCCGGAACCACCGGTACATCGGCCTTTTGCATCAGCGATTTGGCCGCATCCTTGAGTCCCATGGCCCGAATGGCGCTTGCCGACGGGCCGATAAATGTCAGGCCGGCAGCTTCCACCGCTTCCACAAACTCGGGGTTCTCCGATAAAAATCCGTATCCGGGGTGAACGGCTTGGGCACCGGTTTTCAGCGCGGCTTCAATCAGCCGGTCGCCCTTCAGATAGCTGTCGGACACCGCCGATCCGCCGATATGCACGGCCTCGTCTGCCTTGTCGACATGGCGTGCATTGCGGTCTGCGTCGGAATAGATGGCAACGGTGGATATGCCGAGCCGGCGAGCGGTCTCAATCACCCTGCAGGCGATTTCACCACGGTTTGCTATCAGGATCTTTTTGAACATTGCGAACCCTCCCTCTACATCCGGAACAGGCCGAACTGTGTCGGACCGACCGGTGTGTTGAGGGAAACCGAAAGAGACAGCGCCAGAACGTCGCGCGTCTTGCTCGGATCGATAATGCCGTCATCCCAAAGGCGGGCAGAAGCGTAGAGCGGATGACCCTGCGCCTCGAACTGCTCGATGACCGGGCGTTTGAAGTCGTCTTCCTCCTTGACGCTCCAGCTGCCGCCCTTGCGTTCAATGCCGTCGCGCTTGACCGTCGCGAGCACACCGGCAGCCTGCTCGCCGCCCATCACCGAAATGCGGCTGTTGGGCCAGGTCCACAAAAAGCGCGGACTGTACGCACGTCCGCACATGCCGTAATTGCCGGCGCCGAACGAGCCGCCAACCAGGAGGGTTATCTTGGGCACCGATGTTGTTGCCACCGCGGTCACCAGTTTTGCACCGTCCTTGGCAATACCGCCGGCTTCGTATTTCTGACCGACCATAAAACCGGTGATATTCTGCAGGAACACCAGCGGGACCCGGCGCTGCGAACACAGTTCGACAAAATGGGCGCCCTTGAGCGCACTTTCGGAAAACAGCACGCCATTGTTGGCGATAATGCCGACCGGCATGCCGTGCACATGGGCAAAGCCGCAGATGAGCGTTGTACCGTAACGGGCCTTGAATTCATCAAAGCGCGAGCCGTCGACCACCCGCGCGATCACTTCCCTTATGTCATAGGGCGTTCTGAGGCTGGGCGGCACGATACCGAGGATTTCCGACGGATCGTAAAGCGGATCCTCAGGTGCCTGAATATCAGCGTGCAATACCCTTTTGGTGTTCAGGTTGGCCACCGCGCGACGCGCCAGGGCAATCGCATGCGCGTCGTCATTCGCCAGGTGATCGGCGACACCTGACAGACGCGTATGCACATCACCACCGCCAAGATCCTCAGCGCTGACCACCTCGCCGGTCGCCGCCTTGACCAATGGCGGTCCGGCCAGGAAAATCGTGCCCTGCTCGCGCACGATGATCGTTTCATCGGACATGGCCGGCACATAGGCGCCACCGGCGGTGCACGATCCCATCACCACGGCAATCTGCGACAGGCCCATCGCCGACATGTTGGCCTGATTGAAGAATATCCGGCCGAAATGTTCGCGGTCCGGAAACACGTCGTCCTGATTGGGCAGGTTGGCGCCACCGCTGTCCACCAGATAAACGCATGGCAGGCGGTTTTGCAGCGCCACTTCCTGCGCCCGCAGGTGTTTTTTGACGGTGATCGGATAATAGGTGCCGCCTTTGACGGTCGCATCGTTGCAGACGATCATCACGTCCCGATCCTCGACACGTCCAATCCCCGTTATCAGACCCGCACTCGATATGTCCCCGCCATACATATCATGAGCGGCAAACTGGCCGATTTCCAGAAACGGCGAATTGCGGTCCAAAAGCCGCCGCACGCGCTCGCGCGGCAACAGCTTTCCTCTCGACAGGTGACGTTCGCGTGCGTGGTCACTGCCGCCCTTTTCCACCGCGGCCGCGACATTGCGCATCTGCCCGACAAGACCGAGCATATGCTCGCTGTTCGCCTTGAAGTCCTGAGAAGACAGCGCAATCTGTGATGAAAGGACGGCCATGAATGTTCCGTTTCTTTTAAGCTGGAATAGGCTAGGCAGTCTCGGCGAACATTTCTCGCCCGATCAGCATACGTCTGATTTCCGAGGTGCCCGCACCGATTTCGTAGAGCTTGGCATCGCGCAGCAAACGGCCCGTTGCATACTCGTTGATGTAGCCGTTGCCGCCCAGCGCCTGGATTGATTCAAGCGCCACCTGGGTTGCCTTTTCGGCCGCATATAATATGCACCCGGCGGCGTCTTTGCGGGTCGTCTCTCCGCGATCGCAGGCAGACGCGACCGAGTAAACATATGCGCGGCATGCATTCATGGTGGTGTACATGTCGGCAAGCTTGCCCTGCATCAGCTGGAATTCGCCGATCGGCGTATCGAACTGTTTGCGCTCATGCACATAGGGAACGACAATATCGAGTGCGGCGGCCATGATGCCGACCGGGCCGCCGGCCAGCACTACGCGCTCATAGTCGAGTCCCGACATCAGGATGCGCACGCCCTGCCCTTCCTCGCCGAGAACATTGTCGTAGGGCACCTCGCAATCCTCGAACACCAGTTCGCAGGTGTTGGAGCCGCGCATGCCGAGCTTGTCGAGTTTTTGCGCGGTCGAAAAGCCGGCCATGTCCTTTTCGATCAAAAAGGCGGTGATCCCTTTCGGGCCGGCATCCATGTCGGTCTTGGCATAGACCACCAGGGTATCCGCGTCGGGACCATTCGTGATCCACATCTTGTTGCCGTTGAGGACAAACCGGTCATTGCGTTTTTCGGCGCGCAACCGCATCGATACGACATCAGAGCCCGATCCCGGTTCCGACATGGCGAGCGCGCCGACATTCTCGCCAGAGCACAGATCAGGCAGATACTTTTCCTTCTGTGGCTGTGAGCCCCAGCGGTTGATCTGATTGACGCACAAATTGGAGTGCGCACCATAGGAAAGCCCGACAGACGCAGATGCGCGGGAAATCTCCTCCATCGCGACCGTGTGGGCGAGATAACCGAAACCACTGCCGCCAAAATTCGGGTCGGCCGTCATGCCGAGCAGCCCCAGCGCTCCCATTTCCTGCCACAGATGCGACGGAAACTGATTGGTTTCGTCGATCTCGCCGGCGAGCGGCGCAATCTTGTCCTGGGCAAAGCGGTGCACCGTGTCGCGCAGCTGTTCGATATCGTCGCCAAGCTCGAAATTCATGCCGGTGGTAAACACGCTCAGTTCTCCTTCATTCCGACGGCACCCGAGATCATGCCGACATAGAGTTCCTCGATTTCGTCCAGCGACAGCCGGCCTTCCGGCCTGTACCAGTTGGTAACGCCGGTGAGCATGGCGATGACCGCCATGGTGGCGACCCGCGGATCGCTGACGGTAAAAACGTTGTCGCGAACTCCCGTTTCGAGAATTTCGCGCAGGCTCCGTTCATAGCGGCGACGCAACTCCTCGACTTCCACGAAATTCTGCTCCTCGAGATTGCGCAGTTCCATATAGGAAATAAACACTTCCTCGCCGCATCTGACGTGATAGCGAATGTGGAAGCGCACGAACGCGACGAGCGCGGCGCGCGGTGGCAGGTTGTCGTCCCGGTCGCCGTCCCAGGCGGCCAACAAACGCTCCATATGCTCGACCAGGAGGCCTCGCAGCAGGTGTTGCTTGGTCGGGAAGTGATTGTAGATAGCGCCTGCCTGCAGGCCTATTTCACGGCCGATCTGGCGCATCGACACGGCCGCGTAACCGTAGCGCGCAAACAGCAATAACGCTGCAAGGCGAACCTTGTCCGCCGTTTCCGCACCGATCGATCCTACCTTGCGTGCCATTCTGGTCCATGCAACCCGATCAACCGGCTTGCCCTTTGTGTTTGGCGCCTGCAAGCCGGATTTTGGTCAAATCCGCTGGCCACTAAAAGAAATGAACGTTTGTTTAATTAACAAGGACTGCCGGAGCGGTCAAGCCGGTGGCCGCTTTATCGGTTTCTTGCTGAACGTCATCCCTCCAAGCTCTGCCCCTGCTGTGAAACGTCAGGCAAGCCAGCGCTTGCGGCGCTTGTAGTGTTTTACGTCACGGAACGATTTGCGGCCTTCTCCCCCGACCCCGAGGTAGAATTCCTTGACGTCCTCGTTTTCGCGAAGCTCGGAAGCCTCGCCATCAAGAACGATGCGGCCGGATTCAAGAATGTATCCGTAGGTCGCATATCGCAGCGCGATATTGGTGTTCTGCTCAGCCAGCAGGAAGGACACGCCCTCCTGCTCATTCAGCTTGCGAACGATTTCAAAGATCTCTTCCTGCAGCTGCGGCGCCAGCCCCATGGACGGCTCGTCAAGCAGGATCATTTTGGGCTTTGACATCAGCGCCCGGCCGATCGCCGTCATCTGCTGCTCGCCGCCCGATGTGTAACCGGCCTGGCTGGACCGGCGTTCGCGCAGCCGCGGAAAATAGTCATAGACCATTTCAAGGTCGCGCTTGATCGCGGCATTGCCGTCGCGTCGTGTGAACGCGCCGGTAAGCAGATTTTCCTGGATTGTCAGGTGGCCGAAACAATGCCTGCCTTCCATGACCTGAATGCAACCCTGACGCACCAAATCGTTTGGGGTCTGTGACTCAATCTGTTGGCCCTCAAAGACGATAGAGCCCTTGGTGACTTCGCCGCGCTCGGCATGCAACAAATTTGAGATAGCCTTGAGTGTCGTCGTTTTTCCCGCACCGTTCGCGCCAAGAATTGCAACGATGCCACCGCGCGGGACGGTCAGCGACACACCCTTGAGCACCAGGATCACATGGTTGTAGATCACCTCGATATTGTTCACCGAAAGAATTGTGTCTTCAGCAGGTGCCTGCTGTTCGGTTGCTTCCGCAATGCTCATGGCGCTTCGATCCTGTATGTCGGCTGGTAGGTGGCCGCGCCTGACGGCGCGGCCAGAGCTGTATCAGTTACAGCGTTCCGGAATGTTGTTTTCCGCGGCAAATGCCTTGGAATCTTCCATGATCAGCGGATCGATGACGGCGCGGTCGGCAGGACCGAAGTCGTTGATCAGTACCCACTTGCCGTCAGCAGCATTCCACTGCTGGATAGCGCCGAGACCCGGGCCACCGTGGTTTTCACAGGTGACGTTGATTTCCGGGCCGAAACCGGGAAGTCCGAGCGCCTCGAGACGGGCCGCATCGATCTTCAGGGCTTCCATGCCGTCACGCATCTGTGCCGGTGTCAGGTCCTTGGTGTCGTGCATGGCCTGTGCCGTGCGTGCAGCTTCGGCCGCAAGCATTGCAGCATAAAGGCCACGGTTGTAGAGCACGGTACCAACCTGATCGCCTGCGCCGGCCGCCTTGCCTGCATCAATGACGTGTTTCTTGAGGTCATCAAAGACCGGGAAATCGGATCCGACACCGTGGAAGGTCACGGCCTTGTAACCATTGGCACCCTCACCGGCCGGCAAAACGTCATTTTCCGAAGCGGACCACCAGACACCGATGAAATTTTCCATCGGGAAGCGGATATTGGCAGCTTCCTTGATGGCAACCTGGTTCATCACGCCCCAGCCCCACATGAGGACATAATCGGGGCGCTCGCGGCGAATTTGAAGCCACTGCGACTTCTGCTCCTGGCCAGGATGATCGACGGGAACAAGCGTCAGCTCAAATCCGTGTTTCTTGGCCAGTTCCTCAAGCGTCCGGATCGGCTCCTTGCCATAGGCGGAATTGTGGTAGACCAGCGCGATCTTCTTGCCTTTGACGTCGCCACCATTTTCTTCGAGGATGTGGTTGACGATAATCGAGGCCGCATCCCAGTAGGTGCCGGGATAGTTAAAGACATGGCTAAAGATCTTGCCATTTGCGGCGGAGGTCCGGCCATAGCCCATCGAATGGACGGGAATGCCATCGGCCGTGGCTTTGGGGATCAGCTGATAGGTGATGCCCGTTGAGAGCGGCTGGTACAGCAATGCACCTTCGCCCTTGGTGGATTCGTAGCACTCAACGCCTTTTTGCGTGTTGTAGGCCGTTTCGCACTCGATAACGTTGGCCTTGACACCATTGATGCCGCCATCACGCTCGTTGAGGAGCGTGAAGTAGTCCGCATAGCCGTCCGCAAACGGAATTCCGCCTGCAGCGTAAGGACCGGTTCGATAGCTCATGGACGGAAACACCAGATCGGCCAAAGCCGGTGTGCTGCCGACCATTGCAGCCATAGCGGTCACAATTGCCATTTTACTCAGTTTCATGTCTTTCCTCCCTGGGTAATCAGACACGTTTTACAACCCCGCAAAGGGGTCCATATGCCTTCGGCACTTCCTAATATGGGAAAGGCCAGAGGCGTAATTTTTCCTTTGCCAGCCGCCAGAGCTGCGCCAGCCCGTGCGGTTCGACAATGAGGAAAAAGACGATGAGGCCGCCCACCAGCATGATCTCGATATGGGCGGCAAGATCGGTGGGCCAGCCGAGGCCGCCCACCATGACGTTCTTTAGCAGTACCGGCATTAATGTCAGGAATGCGGCGCCGAGGAACGAACCGAGGATTGATCCAAGCCCGCCGATAATCACCATGAACAGAACCAGGAACGACTTGTCGATGCCGAAAGCCTCCGTTGGCTCGGCTGCGCCGAGCCACACCGAAAAATACAACGCGCCGGCGGCACCGATGTAAAACGAGCTCACGGCAAAGGCTGAGATTTTGGCCTTCATCGGTTGTACGCCAATGATCTCCGCCGCAATATCCATGTCGCGGATTGCCATCCAGGAGCGGCCAAGCTGACCGCGCG
The DNA here is from genome assembly GCA_024244645.1 of Hyphomicrobiales bacterium. GTDB lineage: Bacteria > Pseudomonadota > Alphaproteobacteria > Rhizobiales > Rhizobiaceae > Hoeflea_A. The sequence continues at coordinate 6,136 of JAAEOH010000388.1, read as the reverse complement.
TCAGATTGCGGGCAATCCAGGCGAAGATAAACACCATCGCCAGACAGAACAGATAGGTTGCCCATGGCGGAGCGGTGGCTCCGGTCACGGCGATGCCGAAGATTGTACGCTCCGGCGCGGTGATCTGCCCGGATGCCGAATAGTTGTAAAACCACGGCACCTTGTTGAACAGCCATACAAGGAAAAACTGTGCGGCCAGCGTCGCAACCGCGAGATAGAACCCCTTGATGCGCAAAGAAGGCAACCCGAAGAGCATACCGACAAGCGCCGTTACGCCGCCTGACAGGATAACCACAAAAAATATGTTGAGGTCCGGAAAACCGGTCATCAGCTTGTAGCAGGCATAAGCACCCACAGCCATGAAGCCGCCTGTTCCGAGGCTGACCTGACCGCAATAGCCGGTCAGGATATTGAGGCCGAGCGCCGCCATAGCCCACACCAGCAGAGGTACGATGACTGATTTTTCCCAGTAATCGTTAATGAAAAAAGGCACCACCAGAAAGGCAAAGGCCATGGCCGCCCAGAACAGATACCGTTCGGACTTGATCGGGAAAGTCTGCTGATCAGCGGCATAGTTAGATTTGAAGTCGCCGGTTTCGCGATACAACATTTCAGTCAAATCCTCTCGATGATTTTTTCACCGTAAAGACCCTGCGGCCGGAACAGCAGGAAGGCGAGTGCGACCATATAGGCGAACCAGTTTTCGACGGCGCCGCCAACCAGAGGCCCGACATAGGCCTCGGCGAGCTTCTCGCCGACACCAATAATCAGTCCGCCGACGATGGCGCCCGGAATGGAGGTAAAGCCGCCAAGGATCAGCACCGGAAGGGCTTTCAGCGCGATCAGTGACAGCGAAAACTGCACACCTGACTTTGCCCCCCACATGATCCCGGCCACCAATGCGACGAAACCGGAGATCGACCAGACGATCACCCAGATGCCCCGCAGTGAAATACCGACCGACAGCGCCGCCTGGTGATCGTCCGCGACGGCCCGCAGCGCCCTGCCGGTCGCGGTGTATTGCGAGAATACCGTCAGCGCGATGACCAGGATCAGGGCAATGATCGCCGCCGAAACATCAAGCGTATCGATATACATGCCGAAATATTCGGATCCTTCCGATGCCCAGCCACGTGTCACATCCTCCCACCAGAACGAACCACCCGTTGGCAGACCGACATTGAGTGCCTTGACGTCGGCGCCCCACATCAGGTCGCCAAACCCTTCAAGAAAATAGGCAAGACCGATGGTCGCCATGAACAGGATAATCGGCTCCTGGTTCACCAGGTGTTTGAGTACGACCTTCTCGACGATGTAGGCGAGTAATATCATCACCGCCATGGTCAACAGGATTGCCAGGACGGTTGGCAGTCCCGGCCCCCAGTTGTGAACGTCCGTTCCAAGCACAGCGTTGATGAGATGCGCGAACGGCACCTGTCCGGTTTGCAGACCGACGAGCGTCAGCGCCGCAAACAGCGCCATGACACCCTGTGCAAAATTGAAGATGCCCGATGCCTTGAAAATCAGCACAAATCCAAGCGCCACCAGCGAATACATCACGCCGGTCATCAGGCCGTTCAGGACGGTTTCGATAAAGTTCAGAAAATCAGGACTCACGCCTCGTCCCCCATATATTTCTGCACCGGCGAATTGATCCGTTTGGCGGGCAAATCATCAGTCATGGCTGACCCCTAGATAGGCGTCTATGACATCCTGATTGTTGCGAACTTCATCCGGAGATCCGTCGCCGATCTTGCGGCCGTAATCAAGAACCACGACGCGGTCGGACAGATCCATGACAACGCCCATATCGTGCTCAATCAGCGCAATCGTTGTGCCGAACTGTTGATTGACGTCCAGCACGAAGCGGCTCATGTCTTCCTTTTCTTCAAGGTTCATGCCCGCCATGGGCTCATCCAGCAAAAGCAATGCCGGATCTGCTGCAAGCGCTCTGCCAAGTTCAACGCGCTTCTGCAGACCATACGGGAGCCGGCCAACCGGTGTTTTGCGGATATGCTCGATTTCGAGGAAATCGATGATCTTTTCCACCGTCTCGCGATGGGCGAGTTCTTCCTTCTGCGCCGGTCCGAACCACAGAGCCTGAGCCAAAATATTGCTGCGCATCAGTGTCATGCGACCGGTCATGATATTGTCGAGAGTCGACATGCCCTTGAATAGGGCAATGTTTTGGAAGGTGCGTGCAATGCCTTGGCTCGCAGCCCGGTGCGGACGCATGTGCCGGCGCTTTTCGCCGCGAAATGTGATTGTACCTTCCTGCGGGTGGTAAAAACCGTTGATGACATTGAGCATCGACGTCTTGCCGGCCCCATTGGGGCCAATGATGGCCCGGATTTCGCCCTTCTTGATGTCGAACGAAATGTCAGCAATTGCCTTCACGCCACCGAAGGACAGGGAGATGTTGTCGACATGCAACAGCATGCCGCCCCGTTCGATACCGTCATCGGCGCGCAGGCTGCCCGGATCGATATGCTGGTTCATTCGGCAGCCTCCTGTGTGGCACCGACTGACGGATGTGTGGTCATATCCATGATCTGTACCGTCGCTGAAATATTGCCCTTTCGGCCATCCTCATAAGTCACTTCGGTACTCACATGTTTCTCGGTGGAACCGTCATAGAGCGCTTCGATCAGCGACGCGTATCGATCCTCGATAAAACTGCGCCGCACTTTCAGTGTCCGCGTCAGTTCTCCGTCATCGGCATCCAGCTCCTTGTGCAGAACCAGAAAACGATTGATCTGAGAGCCGGCCATCAGCTCTTCGCCGGAAAGGTCCCGGTTTACCTGATCCACATGCTCGCGCATCATTCCGTAGACCTGCGGTAGCCCGGCAAGCTCCTGATAGGACGCATAGGAAATGTTGTTGCGCTCGGCCCAGTTGCCGACTGCAGCCAGATCTATGTTCAACAGCACGGTGCAGAACTTCCGTTTGTCTCCGAAGGCCACCGCCTCCTTGATATTGGGGAAGAACTTGAGCTTGTTTTCTATGTATTTCGGCGCGAACAGCGAACCGTCGAGCAGTTTGCCGACATCCTTGGCGCGGTCGATGATTTTGAGATCGCCATGGCTGTCGAAAATTCCGGCATCGCCTGTCTTGATGAAGCCGTCTTCTGTGAAGGTTTCCCTGGTCTTTTCCTCATCGGCATAATATTCGACGAACATGCCCGGCGATTTGAAGAGCACCTCACCATCATCGGCTATGCGGATTTCCACGTCAGGAACAGCCTTGCCCACCGTATCTGCATGAATCTCACCATCCTTTTGTGCGGTCACGTACAGAAAGGCTTCGGTCTGTCCATAAAGCTGTTTCAGATTAATGCCGAGCGCCCGGAAAAACGAAAACAGGTCCGGTCCGATGGCCTCGCCCGCGGTGTAGGCGGTGCGGATATTGGTGAAACCGAGCGTGTTTTTCAGCGGCCCGTAAACGAGCTTGTCGCCAAGCCAATAGGAAAGCCGGGCGCCAAACGGCACCGGACGGCCTTCAAGGATGGCCTCGCCGTATATTTTGGCAACTTCGAGATAGTGATGGAAAATCCGTTTCTTGATGCTGCCGGCATCTTCCATGCGGATCATCACACTGGTCAGTAATTGCTCGAACACACGTGGCGGCGCGAAGTAGAATGTCGGCCCGATTTCCCGCAGATCATGCGCCACAGTCTCGGGGCTTTCCGGGCACCCCATGCACAGCGCCGAAACATAGCCTTGCGCGTAATTCAGATAATGATCACCCGCCCAGGCAAGCGGCAGGTAGGCCAGCACATTGTCGTTTTCGGTCAGATGGTCGAAGCCGGCCGTATCGCATGCCGCCTTCACCGATGTATGGGCCTTCAGGACCACACCTTTCGATCGGCCCGTTGTTCCCGATGTGTACAGAAACACTGACACTTCCTCACCGTCGGACGCGTTGATGGCATCTTCCCAGGCCTGGCCGCGACCGGCATCGGAGGCCATCGCCTCCCTGCCTTTTTCCTGCACCTCGCTGTATTCGCGAAGGTGCGTATGATCATAGTCTCGCAAGCCTCGCGGCTCGTCGTAGATGATATTTTTGAGGGCCGGAATTTCATCGGAGAAAGACAGGATCTTGTCGACCTGTTCCTGGTCCTGAACGACCGCCAGACACACCCCTGCATGGTTCAGGACATAGGCCATTTCCTCGGCGACTGCGTCCGCATAGACAGGAACCGGGATCGCCTTGAGCGCCTGCACGGCACAAAATGTCCAGTAAAGACGCGGACGGTTCGTGCCGACGATTGCGATCTTGTCGCCCTGGCCGACGCCCATTTCCTGCAGGCCGATCGAAAACGCCCGGATTTCCTCGAGCTGCTGTTTCCATGTCCAGCTCTGCCAGATTCCGAGATCCTTGTGGCGCGTCGCCGTACGATCGGCAAAACGGCTGGCATTCAACAGCAGATATTGCGGAAAAGTCACCGGCTCACGGCCGGCATTGCTGCCCGTCGATGGCATTCCCCAGATTCTCCTCCCAAACCCGGCAAAGCCTCAATCCACCGGCAAGACGCGTGCGCCTTGATCAATTATTGCGTTCAATTAAGAAATGAACGTCTGTTCTTTTAATCAAAAGATTTGGCAGTGCGCAAGCTACTTTAGTCGTACCCTGTCGCGGCAAGGTGAATTTCAAACGGTTTATTGCGTCTGCGCCGGCCTGCAAGAAAGGATATTTCAAGCCGGCCAACCCCTTTCAATTGCTCGCCTAATCCATTTTGAACACGGCGCGGCAAAACAACGCAACTATTATTCGTTCCCAGCGGGGTTTCAACATCCGATCAAACTCGACTTTGCACTAAAAGGCAGCAAATATGCCCGAAAGCCACATCGGGCCAGTTACCACTTCACGAGTTGGAGTTCGCAAAGATGCGCCACATCACCATCACGGACATGCGCGTCCATGTCATCAAGGTCCCGGTTCAGGCGACCCACTCCCACGGAAGCGGCGATGTCAGCGCCATCAATGCGGTTGTCCTGGAGCTTGTTGCCGACAGCGGTCACACCGGATGGGGCGAGGCTTCGCCCTGGCCGGTTTTTACCGGCACGACCGAGGCAAATGCCGCCGCGCTCAACACCCATCTGCGCCCGTTCATTGTCGGCGCAAACGCCCTTCGCCGCGAACAGATCCTGTCGATGGCGGACCGCGCGATAGTCAATTGCAGCGAAGCCAAGGCCGCGCTGGAAATGGCGCTGCTGGATGTTGTTGGCCGCACACTCGGTGTGTCGGCCGGTCAGCTCATTGGCGGGCGCCAGCGCGACAGCGTTCCGGTCAGCTTTACCGTTGCAAATCCGGACTTCGAAGAAGACATGGAAATCATCGCGCATCTTCATGGCTCCGGCGTTCGCATCTTCAAACTCAAGACCGGATTTCACGATCATGGCTTCGATATCATGCGCCTTGAGAAAATCCGCGAGACCCACGGCGACGGTGTCGATCTGCGCATTGACTACAATCAGGGTCTGAAGGCGACCGACGCGATCCGCACGCTCAGGGATTTTGAATCATTCAAACTCAGTTTTATCGAGCAGCCGACACCGCGCCACAATCTGGAAGCCATGGCGGCCATCAGCGCCGCCATCGACACACCCATCATGGCCGATGAATCCGTCTTCAATCCGCGCGAGGCGCTGATAGCCACCAAAATGAAGCTCGCCGATATCTTCTCGCTGAAGGTAATGAAGAGCGGTGGCATTGTGCGGGCTCAGGAAATAGCGGCGATAGCGAAAGCCGCCGGCATCGGCGTCTATGGCGGCTGCATGTTCGAGACCGGCCTTGCACATCTCGCCGGCGCGCACCTGGTCTCATCGCTCAGTGAGATCGATCTCGGATGCGAGTTCTACATGCCGTCCTATTATGCCAAGGACGACATTCTGGCCGAACCCTTCCCGATCAGGAACGGCGCGGTCCATATTCCCGAAGGTCCGGGCCTCGGCATCGACATCGACCGGGACAAGCTGGCCAATTACACGGTCGAAACGCTCTAGAGTCTGTCACCTTTAGACGGAAGCATATCCGGCATTTTTGAGGTAGTTTGCGCACTCGGTTGGTTTGATTGATCCGACGAGTTCGCCGACATATCGCCATGCTTCTTCGATTGTTCTTTTTTGTGCTATTC
>JAAEOH010000387.1 GCA_024244645.1 Hyphomicrobiales bacterium | reverse complement strand
CAGATGGGCGATGCATTCCTGGAGAACCTTGTTCGCTTTGAGGCGGATGGCGTAGAGGAAACCCTCGGCTTCCAGAAACTCATAGATGTCCGGTGCGGCAAAGGCGGCGTCCCCTCGGAAGTAGCGGCGCAGGTTCCGTTCCCGGTAACGCTCAACGACAGGTTCCAGAATATCCCGCCATCCGTCAGCGCTGTGGACGTTGCCGGGACGCAGGGAGCATCTTTCCAGATCAGCGAATTGGTTGAACAGGAATAGCGGATGGTAGCAAGTGCAGCCGAAGTGACCATTGTACGCCGTTCCCTCCTGTTCACCATGGGTCGGGCTGACGCTGCTGTCCATGTCGAGAATGATCATCTTCGGCGGGCGATGGTCGTGAACACGGTCGATCCAGCCCCGTTCATCTCGGTCAGAGCTTCAACATTTGCATCGGTCGCCAGAAACTCCGTCTCGAAGCGTCCCATCTGGCTGCTTGATGCAGCCTGTCTTTCGACAGCCTTGCCTCCAACAATCCAGCGCATGGCGGGATCACGTCCAAGACGCTCGGCGTCGTTCACATCTTCATAACCGCCAAGGCGACCAAATACCGACTGACGGAACAGCCCCGTCATGCCGTGCCAACCATTCTTGCCGGTACGGCTATCGTCGAAAATATCCCCGGCAGCATCGGTCAGGCCAAGGGCATCATCAAGCTCTCGATAGGCGAGAAACCCAGCGTCAGAGGTGATCTTGGAACCGTGAAATTCCAGCTTCAAGCGGCGGTCGAAATCAACCCGCAAAGGGGGCGTTCTGCCTTCACCCGCCGGGTGACGCGGGGTGCGT
>JAAEOH010000386.1 GCA_024244645.1 Hyphomicrobiales bacterium | reverse complement strand
CTGCCTTTGCCTCCTGGGGTGTCAATTATGAATCACACATTAGTTACAGTCATATAAAACAAGCCAGGAAATTGTGGTACCTGAAGAATCAGTGCAGTCCTGAACACTTGATGTCGGCGCCACAAAAATGCAAGAGCCATCTTCAGTGCCTCAACATCTAACTTGCCGATGGCACCAAACTGAATCAATACATCATAATCTGAATGTGACTGAGGTACCGTGAGATGCTCTCCTGTGTACATGATGGTCTGCTGGAAGGAGGCAGGGGCACGCAGCCTCATCTCAGTTGGTTGAGGCATAATGGGGATCTCTGGCGTCAAAGGTTGAACGGCCGGCCAACATCCAAGGCAAGATTGCAACAGTGCACCAGGCGTATGATGTTGCAAGATATCTGTAACTGACAAGGCTGAGAAGCCCTTGCCTATGTGCAGCTCAGGGCATTCCTCGCCAAGAGCGCGTAAATAGGCGACAATGCGAACAGCCTTGAGGGAGTCCCCACCACTTTCAAAAAAGTCGCTGGCCATCCCCATACCCTCACTCTGGAGCCCCCTACGATAGATTGCGAGGACCGCATCCTCTAGTGGAGAATTGGGAACCACACGCTGTCTAGGAGAGCTTCTGGTTCCATCACTTCTGTGTGCAGCTTCGCTCTCAACCAGGAGACTAAGAAGGGCAGGATGATCTGCCTTGCCAGACAGCGTGGTTGGGATGAAGTCCATTGAAAGTACCACAGAAGGGACCATGTAATGTGGCAGCGCCTTGGAAACACCAGTCTTAACAGCAGAAGCGTCCACATTCCCAGGTGTCACAAAGCCCACCAGGATCTGTTCATGCACCAACGCCACAGCCCGGGTAATAGATGAGTTCACAGATCGAAGAGCCATCTCAACCTCACCCAGTTCCACACGTTGGCCCCTGATTTTGATTTGCATGTCATTCCGCCCAATGAAGAAAATGGATCCATCAGGAAGCACTTTGACCATGTCTCCGGTCTTGTAGATGCGGCTTCCATTATCAGAGCTAAAAGGGTTCTTGAT
>JAAEOH010000385.1 GCA_024244645.1 Hyphomicrobiales bacterium | reverse complement strand
GATGGTGTCGGGCGCATTCCTCCGCATCGATGACCTCGAAATGCACGTCCATGCCGCGCGCAATGGAGGCGAAATGCCTGTAGCCGTCCATCTGCTCTTCGGCATTGGCCAAGCGGATACCGCCATCACCGTGATGGTAGTTGATCGGATATTCAGGATCGTCGGCCAATTCCTTGTAAAGAATGATCGAATGCGTCTTCAGACCGACCATCGTCTGATTCATGCCAAAGTTCGTCACCTGTGCTGCGGAATGCCAGGTGGTGCCGCTGGTCAGCTCGTTGCGCTCCACGAGCACAACGTCGCTCCAGCCCTCCCGGGTGAGATGATAGAGCGTGGAACACCCGGCAATGCCACCGCCGATCACGACGACCTTCGTTCGCGATTTCATAAACGCGCTCCCGTTGAAGACTGGCACAAGCAGCCGTTTTTATGTCGGTCCGGTCAACCATCGCATCGCAAATCCTAATTTATCGAAATTCTGTTTCGAGCTTTTCGATACGAGCAATTGGGTCTTGTTCAACCCCGCCGCCAGCGCCCTAATCCACGCCGGCAAACGCGGAAATGCGGCGGGGTACATGCTGCTTGCGCGGAATCAATTTTTGGTGGAAACACAACGCTGTAGGAAGGGAACCCCGATGCAGCAAAACCCATCCAAGCGTGCCGGGCGACGCGAGCGGATTGCAAAGCGGGCCGCCAAGCCGGTGTTCGACCCCTGTCCCCCAGGGCAGATCGGCGGCCGCTACAAGCCGCTGACCGAAAAGGATCTCAAGGACATCTACGACACAGCCCTGAAGCTGCTCGCGGAGCTTGGCCTTGGAGACGTCCCCGAGCGACTGGCGGGCTGTCTTGAAGATGCCGGAGCGCGGCAGGCCCCGTCAGGACGTGTGCTCTTTTCTCGTGGTCTTGTCGAGGAGGCCATCGACAAAGCCGCAAAAACCTTTGTTCTCCACGGACGCGACGAGGCGCGCTCCATCGAAGTGGGTGGAGACCGCGTCTTTTTCGGTACTGGCGGGGCGGCCGTGCAGACACTGGACATCGAAACCGGGCTCTACCGCCCGTCAACGCTCCAGGACCTGCATGATTTCACCCGGCTTCAGGACACGCTGGCAAATGTCAGCTGGTTCACGCGCTGCTGCATCGCAACCGACATTCCCGACAATTTCGACCTCGACGTCAACACTGCCTATGCGCTGTTGAAACATACGACCAAACCGACCGCCACCGCGTTCACGCTGGCCAAGCATGTCGCGCCGATTGTGCAGATGTTCGACATCGCGGCGGGCGGCGGCGGGGCTTTTTCCCGGCGGCCGTTTGTAAAGGCCCATATCAGCCCGGTAATCTCGCCGATGCGCTTTGCCGAAGACGCTGTGGATGTGACGTTCGAGTGCATCCGTCACAATATCCCGATCTCCTGCATCACGGCCGCCCAGGCGGGCGCAACGGCACCCGCGACACTGGCTGGATTCCTCGCCCAGTCGCTCGCCGAGACTTTGGCCAGTCTGCTCATGGTCCACGCCATCAAACCGGGGCACCCGATGGTGTTTTCAAACTGGCCGATGGTTGTCGATCTGCGCACCGGCGCCTTCGCCGGTGCGGGTGGCGAGATTGCGGTGTTGAATGCGGCCTCGGCGCAACTATCCAACTGGCTCGGGCTTCCCTCGGGCGTGGCAGCCTCGATGAGCGACGCCAAGGCCATTGACGCACAATACGGTGCGGAAAAAGCAATGACGTCGCTGGCGGCGGCACTCGCCGGAGGCAATCTGATTTACGAAAGCTCCGGCATGACCGCGTCGCTACTCGGCGCCAGCTTCGAAGCGTTCGTGCTTGACGACGAGATGCATTCCAACACCTACAGGGCACTACGCGGAATTGAAGTCAGCGAGGAAAATCTCGGATTCGAGGCCATCTGCAACGCCGTTCTGGGCGAAGGCCATTTCCTCGGCGGATCACACACGCTGGAGGCGATGGAACGGGACTATTTCTATCCGGCGCTTGCCAACAGGGACAATCCGAGAAGCTGGGAAGACAAGGGCGCGCCGGATGCCTGGTCACTGGCTCGAGAACGGGCAAAGGACATCCTTGCGACCCATCACCCGCGCTATCTCGACGCGGCCGCAGACAGCGCCATCAGGAATGCCTTCAGGATTCTGAATTGAATCCGCTGCGTTCCGGCACCAGGAAAAAGTTGTCGTCCAGCCAGGCGATCTGCTCCAGCGCAGGCTCGATGGAGCGCAGCTGAATGAGGCGGCGCAGGGTGCTGGCAATCATCTGGGCGACACTTTGAGCATATTCATCGGTCGTGAACAGCGACACGTAACGGGCAAAGCTCTTGCCGGGAAATCTGTGCAAATCGGTCTGGGTGTGGAAACGCCGCGCCCTGAGGTAACTCATCGGCGTGGTGATCGCCCAGCCGCTGCCATCCGCCACCATGCCGATAATCGATTGGTTGCTTTCCATCTCGAAGCGGTTGGGCAATGCGATCCGCAACCGTCTGAGCTGCGCCTCGATCTGCCGACCAATGACCTGGGTTCGGCTGTAGCGAATGAACGGCAGGGCACTCTTTCCGGCAAGATAGTCTTCCGGGGAAAGCCCATGGGATGCCGGCGTCACCAGAACGAAGGGATCGCGCAAAAGGGGATATTCAACCAGATCCGTGACATCGTCCATCGGCCTTGCCGCCACGCCGACATCAATCTGCCGGTTGCGCAGCAGGCGCAAAATGTCATGGCTGGTGCGCGTATAGTGGGTGAATTCGCAGTTTTGCATTCCCGCCGCCAGTGTCCGGGCCAGTTCCGGAGCAACTTCGCTGTCGAAGTCGTCCAGCAGTCCAAGACGCAGGCTGCGTGCCTCGATCATGTTGCCCGACACTGCCTCGATCTCGGCCTTGCGGATGAGGCTGAGCGCCTCCTCCACATAGCGCAGAAACACGTTGCCCGCCGGCGTCAGCACCATCGGCCTGCGATTGTGATCGAGCAGGCTGACACCAAGTCTGTCGTCAAGCCGCTGCAGATGATGGGATACCGTACTGACGGACAGTCCGGTTTCCGATGCAACGGCCTGTACGGAACCGGAACGTGCAGCCAGCTGGAATACTTCCAGCCATTTCAGACTCAGTCGTGACCTTTGCATTTCCTTGCCCCTTGCATCCGGCAGGCGAACCGCATCGGATCCCATAGCATTGTTACAACGATGGACGGCCCAATCCGGATCTAAATTCGATTTCTTCGTATCTATATTCTGTTTTTATAGAATCTGCCAAAAAAGGTCCCTCGCCATGTCGTGGTATGAAACTCTATAGTCATTCCGCATACGCTTTCAGCCGCCGGCAAAAAGACGGGACCGATATGGAGGAACACATGACACTTGGATCGGCTGCTGCCCCGTCTACAAACATCGCCAATGCGGCGCTGGCCAGACGGCGCGAGCGGGCCGATCAAGCCTAGGGTGTGGCGGTTGCCTTTCCGCCAGTCCGCATATGGAAACCGAGCTGAACATTGTGTCTGACGTCAGCGCCTGTGGGACAGATTGCAGGTTTGCACTGAGGAGGGTTTCTGGTTCATCGTAGCCGCAAGGAGCGAAGATGGGACAGAAAGCCGGGCCTCGACGCACAGCGTCAGAGAAGGTCATCAAAGATATCCGCCGAGCGACGCGAAAGCATTATTCGGCCGAGGACAAGATACGCATTGTTCTGGACGGGCTACGTGGTGAAGACTCGATTGCCGAGCTTTGCCGCCGCGAG
>JAAEOH010000384.1 GCA_024244645.1 Hyphomicrobiales bacterium | reverse complement strand
GCATCTATGAGAAGGATGAGTGGTGCCAGAAGAGGACTCGCAAAAAGACAGTAACGTTATGAAAATAAAGTTGTAATTTGGTTTGGAAAATGCGTCGTACCCCCATCAGTACCCCAGTTCCCATTTCGATGTCGGGGTTGGATGCCAGATAGAGGAACATACAAGTTCAACAGGAGCATCAATTGATGGGATTTGGCCGCTTACAGTATGTAAACCGACATCGGCTCGCAATCGTCTGGTGCTTCAGGTGTGCCCAAGTCCTGCCGAACATCGGCAAGTCGGTTGAGGTGGAAATGTGGACAAATGAGACCTTTGCTGAATACACTTTGCAGGTCAATATTGGAGGGGGTCTCGCATTGTTGCAGGCGCGAAGCAATCTACGTTGTAGGCAGTTTTGCCAGCCTTGACCGCCGCAGTGCGCAAAGACGAAATCCGGCATTGGTGCTGGTAACGCCAAGTCAATCTGAGGGCGCTTCAGGAGCGCTTCAACAACCAGCTGAGCTTTTTTTGAGCGAGGACTCCTTTGGGCATAAATCACAATGTTACGGACGTCCCCGTTTTAGAGACTGTACAGACACAATCCCAGAAGAGCGCACTGCTAAGCGGCAGAGGCAATCAACCCATTACAATTGTTCCTGCATAATCTCTGTTGCTTCACATTCCGCTTCGATAATCGTGTTTCCACCATTGCGTTCATTGGTTAAATACTAATAGCTCGCGGTATTGTCGGCTTAAATCCAAACGCGCCAGCGATGAATAGTGGCTCATGCGACATTGCACACACTGAATAATTCTTTGTCGTCTTAGATATGGCAATATTGGAATATTGTAATCATATGAAATAATATGTGTTTTCTGTTCTTCGGCTTCGTTTCAGTTAACTATATCGACCTCCCCCATTTAACAATTTACCAGAATTCAAGGCAATTCGCGGCGTCAATATTTGGTCGCCCAGTGAACAAATTGGTTTATGAATAGTGGATATTTAACGTGTGCGTCCGGCGAACCCCACCTAACGTGGTCGTTTTTCCCGCGTTAGTGTCCACCAACGATAGTGGACATTAGGGGGTTTTGCGATGGCACGTCGAAAGCGACGGTCATGGAGCAAGGAAGAGAAGCGTTCAATCTGTTTTCAGACCACGGCTCCCGGCGTATCGGTTGCCCAGGTAGCGCGCCGTTACGCGATGAACGCCAACTTGATATTCACCTGGCTGAAGGATGCGCGCTTTGCGCCGGCCCCCGAGGATGCCGAGGCCGCTATAGCGGGTTTCATACCGGTTGATGTTCGTTGCGAGCCGCCAGCTAATTCTCTTGCGTCCGTTTTGGAACCGGCCAAGGCCATCCGGTCTCATGGCCATATTGAGATCGCCCTTTCCGGCGGTCACCACCTGATTGTTGAGGGTGGTTTCGACGGCGCTGAGCTGGCGCGATTGTTGAAGGGATTGGTATCGTGATCCCGGTGCCGAGCAATACCCGCATTTGGCTGGCAGCAGGGGTGACGGATATGCGGCGCGGGTTTAACACGCTTGCCGCCCAAGCCGAGAAGGTTTTGGCCGAAGACCCGTTTTCCGGCCATTTGTTCGTGTACCGTGGTCGTCGGGGTGATTTGCTCAAAATCATCTGGTGGGACAGCCAGGGGGCGTGTTTGTTTTCCAAGCGTCTGGAACGTGGCCGGTTTGTGTGGCCGTCGCCGGCGCATGGCAAAATGAGCGTCACGCCGGCGCAACTGGCGATGCTGCTGGAAGGGATAGATTGGAGAATGCCGCAACGCACATGGCGGCCGCTAAAGGCCGGATGAGCAGACGGGACGAGCACCGCATATTTCTCGACAAATGTC
>JAAEOH010000383.1 GCA_024244645.1 Hyphomicrobiales bacterium | reverse complement strand
TAACTGCATAACTTCTTTAGTTTTGTATATTCACTTTTAATCTTTGTGCTTTTCTTCATTTTCTCTTTCAATCGAAAACAACTTGATGCTATAGTTTTATATGATTTGTTTCTATATCGTTTTGCAATCTCAGGAAAACTTAATCCTGATAATTCTCGTGATAATGAAATTGCAAGCAATCGTGGCAGATTCTCCTCTCCCCTACGAGCTTGAAAAATTATACTTACTTCTATATTAAATATATTATCAAGTGTCATATGTAATATCACCCAGTGCAATAAGAAATCATAAGTTGTGGTATAGTTTTTGTGCTTTTAGATTTGAATTAGGGTCCGCGAAAAAATAACTTTACAATCTATTGCCCGTCCGAATGGCCTGTTGGCCGGGCGGGCGCTCAGGTTTAGGTCAGATTAGGTGCAATTTTCCAAATCACCGGGTAATTTGAAAAATTACCTAAGCAATTCTTCGAATTGCCTCGATCTGATTGAGTGCGATTTTTCAAATCG
>JAAEOH010000382.1 GCA_024244645.1 Hyphomicrobiales bacterium | reverse complement strand
CCGTCATCCTGCGCCAGTACACCAACACGCCGGCGGGTGTTTCCGAACCTGATGTTTATGACGACAGGGAGGCGGCCTGATGTTGTCCGGGATACTCGGCAGGGCAGGGGTGCTGCTGCTGGCCGCAGGGGCTGTGTTCGCACTCTACAGTGCTATCGACCGTGCGGCCTACAAACGGGGCGTCCAGGCGGAACGCATCAACCATCAAGACGCAACCCGCCGGGCCGAACTCAAACACAACCAAAAGATCGCCGAAAAAGACGCCAGGAACCGGGCCGACGCTGAAGAACATCAGCGCAAGGTCATGGAACTTGCCGCGCGAAATTCCGCACTCCAGCAACAGATACAGGGGCAGCCCGATGAAGACTTTATTTGTTCTCCTGACCAGTCTGTTTTCAGTGACAGCCTGTCAGAGCAGCTTAACGCGATCGGTCGCGATTAACGCCAAGCAGCCAACCATTCCAGTCAACCTGCTGCAGGAATGCCGCCAGGCTGCCGTCATCTCCAAAGGTGCCACGTCCAGACAGATCGCCGGCATGATCGCCCATGATCGGTATGCGCTGGCGGAATGCCGGCAGTCGAAAAGAGCCCTCAACAAAGCCGTGAAAACCGCACTGGATTGAGATCATGAAAACTGCACGCGACTACATAATCACCCTGGTCATTGCGGCGCTGGTCTTGATTATCTGGCTCTATTCGACGCCCAATGTCGATGCGGCCGGGATGACCTG
>JAAEOH010000381.1 GCA_024244645.1 Hyphomicrobiales bacterium | reverse complement strand
GCCGAAGTCTTCGGCGATCCCGTCGTCGCCACCGCGCTGCTCGACCGGCTCTTGCACCACGCCGTCGTCGTCCAGATCGAAGGCGCCAGCTATCGCCTGCGCGCCCATGCCGACCTCATTCCAGAGCACATTCGTGCAACCTCGCCAATCTCGCCACCGCCGCCGCCAAAACGCCGCGGAAGACCACCGAAAAAAGGACCCGCCGATCAATAAGCCCGGCCGATCACCGGGAACCAAAAGTGGGGATTTTTACTTCGGCACTTCTGGGGAAATTAAAATCGGCGTTGACATTCCACGACACCGACATCGAAGCGGCCCGAGCCGCGCGATCCTCCCCGGTGGTCAAGACAAAGCCCTCATCCAAAGCCAAGGACAAAAAGGCCGTCAAGCGAAACCCCCAAGGCCACCGCGTCATGAGCTTCGCCGATCTCATCAGCCATCTCGGAACCTTGACCCGCAATACTCTCGCCGTGCCCCTCCAGGGCGGCCACACCATCACAATCCACAGCACCCCAACTTCGCTTCAGAAGGCTGCCTTCGACCTCCTCGAAATCGACCCCGCACGTGTCCAGTAACTGAAAAACCAAATCGGCTCAAAAACAAGGCTGGCCAACGGGTTTGCTCAATCCAAAAGCCCAAACTTCGGACTAAGAGTTACGAGCAATCAGCGACAAGGACCGTGTTCACACCCACCAGACCCGAGGACGCCCGACTCTACGAGGGCGTTGCTTCTGATCCAGCTGGCACCTGCAACCAATCCTGGCCGAGGGTTGCCTTGCCGCCGGTCACGAAGGTGGCTAGCTTGTCCCTCGGATCAACAAAGGCTTGGGGT
>JAAEOH010000380.1 GCA_024244645.1 Hyphomicrobiales bacterium | reverse complement strand
GGGTATAACGATCTACTGGCCGCTGGTTTCACTAGCCGCAGTGGCTGCCGCACGGGATGTTTCGGGCTGGGATCTTCCCAGCGAAAGCCAATACTGGATCATACTTCCATGGATAACACTGTGGAGTGCATGGAGCCTTTGGAATCTGATCGGAGAAAACCCGGGCAGTGCACAAGTGTGATCTCAATATCCGCTACAACCAGTGCATGCTGTGACTTGAATCAATTCCGCAATGGTTTTGGCACCTAAACTTAATCCGGCTTGAACAACCGCAATTTACGAAATGTTGGAGTCCAGCAATTATGACCTCGAACACAAATGACATTCAAATGAAAAAAATTCTGGTCGCGATCGACGGGTCAGATCATGCCAGGAATGCTCTCACATTAGCCGGTGATCTCGCACAAAAATATGAGGCCCGGCTTTTCATCCTGCATGTTGTGGATCAGAAACCTCTTGGTCACGAGGAACGTCACCTGGCTGAAATTGAGTTTGCCGATCGGCTTGCATCCTTCGGGCTTGATGAGCCGCCGGAAGCGCTTCAAGGGTACGGAAGGATTGGACTGGGTGGATTTATGCACGCCCAGCATCAGCGCAATGCTGCGGTGAAAAATATCCTGGGAGAAGAGCTCCTGAACATCGCCAAACAGGACACCGCGTCGGGAGGTATTACGGAAGTGGAAACTATGCTACTGAACGGCGACCCCGCTGAAAAGATACTGGAAACAGCAGATAGGACAGGTGCCAATCTTGTTGTAATTGGCAGCAGGGGGCTGAGTGACTTGGGAGGAATGTGGCTTGGCAGCGTGTCCCACAAAGTGGCTCATTTGTCACCGGTCAATGTAATCACTGTCCGGTAGCTCTCTTCCAATTTCAGTCCAAAACATCAAGAGTGCGACAAACTGATGCTGCATTGTTCAGATTGTGTTCTCTAAT
>JAAEOH010000379.1 GCA_024244645.1 Hyphomicrobiales bacterium | reverse complement strand
ACCTTCAAATACAATTCCACGGTGAATATCCCCAAACCCTCCCATCAAATGAAAGGGCAAAAGTGGCCGACTTTTACGCCGCCCGCGACAACACAAAGCCGCCGCTACCGTGGCCGAGTATTGCTCCGCCGTTCACAACGGTCTTTTGTTACCCTGATAGTCTGGTCGTGCACATCGGTCAGATAGCACTCGGGAACACCGCCATAAAAGGCTGCCGGCATGGTTTTCATAATGCCAACGACAACAATATCGAGATGTGCGCCGATTTCACCTGCAAACGCGATGACGGGTTTGGTGGCTTCAATCGCCGAATCTGCCGAGTGGACGGTGAATAGGGTCGCAATAGCCGTGGTGTACTCCCGTATCAGAGTGTGAAGCAAACCACGACATCGCCCCAACTCAGCACCAAAAGACATGCAGCCCTATGCAATGCGGACATTGTCCACCACGTATCGAACCCCTGGCGCGGACCAGGCAGCGTCCTCGATCAGATCACGTTCGTAGAAATCCCGCACTTCCCCATTGAGCGTAACTGTATCTCCCGAGACCGTTACATTAATCTGCCTCGCTTCTTTTTCGGAGTTTCTGGATAGAGCCGCTTCGATCTCCTTTTTGACGTTAACCGGTGTCGGCCGCTCCTTGAGCGTGATGTAGTTTGACAGTCCCTTGATACCGGCCACATGCTGTACCTGCTGTAGAATGTGCGCACGCTGATGTTGCCATTCGACTTCGCCTGTAAGCGTTACAAATCCGCCCCGGACTTTTGCCTTCACATTGCTGTCGGGTATAGAGATATTCCATTCAAGGACATGGGCGATGCGTTTCGCGATGTCGCTGTCGTCCAAACGGTGTTCCGTCGGCAGATTGACATCGATTTCATCCGCAATTGCTTTGACTCCGCGGATCCGTTTTGCGGCCTGAGCGGCGGAATATTTTTCGGGAAAGTTCGTAACGTGTCCGCTGAGCGTGACCGAGCCGTCGGATGCAGTTACGCCAATATGGGCCTCATCAACTTTTGTGTCCCAGCGCAATTCATCCAAAACGAGTTGTTTGAGTGTGGAATCAGAAATCATGACTTCCTCCGGTTCTTACTGATATGGCTGTTTCAAGAGTGAACCAGGACTGGAATGTCTGATTGATGTGCATCAATTGACTGAAATTCGAGGCCGCCGACTGGCGCGAAAAAACGGACCCAGGAAGCCGATTGACCCACAAAAGATTCAATCCCTCTCCGCCGAGAAAAAGATCCGCGTTGTGGTTGTAAGCCTTCGAGGCGAGGAGAGTATTGCCGCGCTGTGCTGACAAGAAGGCAGCGCTGAGAGTCTCTACAACAACTGGTCGAAAGAGTTTCTCGAAGCCAGCAAGAGACGGTTGGACTGTGACACGGCGCGCCCTGCCATTCTGACGAAGTGAAGACACTGCGCAAGAGCGAACGCAGTACCTGGAAATCGGCGTGAAACAGCTGCTTGACAAAGAAACCATCACGCCTGACGAATTACCGGCGCTACTTGGCACAGCGAAAGCTGGACCTGTTAAACAGCCGGCTTCTTCCCAAAGTAATCTCGCCGCAATCGGCCGCTACCCGTAGGGACTCAGCCCTCTGTTAAGAGCCGATATGCTCTGTTTGCCGAATTCATGGCTTCTTTTTCATTCCGGCCGAGCGCAATCAATTGCAATCCTGTACCGGTTTCAACACCCGCAGGAGAGGTGAACAATATTCCTTCCGGATGGTTCTCTGATTTGAAAAGCTCACTGTCGAGCCGCTTCAGAGCCTCGGCAAATGGCATGGCCGGAAAATCCAGGTCGGAGTGCTGCCAGATCACAAATTTGGGTAATTTATTTTCTGTGAAGATACGGTTCAAGAACGTCATGGGCAGCGAAACGCCGCCCCAGCGCCCATTGCATTCAATCCAATGCAGTTGCGCCGAATCCGTTTCGGCTCCAGCGAGCACGGCATCGAAGCTGCATCTGCCGAAATAGCCGAGATTCTGAAACAGAAGGCCCAGCGTCATAGCCTCGCCGCACACCTGCTTGTCATGCCTTGGATCGAGACGCGCCGATGTTGCACCGACAAACTTGCCACCGGGGGCCGCTGTAGTCTGATCGTATATGCCTTCAATTATCGGATCTCCATCCTCTTTCTTGGGAATCCAAAGCTGTACCGACGGGCTGGCAAGAACATTGCAATCCCACACCTCGACCATCAGCGGATAGGTGTCTGTTTGATGGATTTGTGACACAGTTTCGACGAGATGGCTGTGAAGGTCCTTAACACTCAGATCCTTGATCGTGTTGGTATACAGGGGAAAATTTCCCACCGATCCAGCACTGTCCGGAACCTTAATGACCAGTTTCTCCCATTTCCGTGCAAGCTTTTTCACATGGCCTACAAGCGCGGCCGGCCCGAATGCACTATAGACCGGTGGAGTGGCCCCGGTTCCGAGCACAGTCTTGACGATTTCAGCAAACCAAAGTTTGTCATTGACGCGCTGTGTCAGATTCGGAGGCGGCCCGGCAACAAGAACGGTGCGGCCGGCTTGATCGCTCAATTGTTTTGCGAGTTTCCAGACGGAACCTGTCGAAATATAGGAGAGCAGCGTTACGCGATCATCCCACCGAACAATATCAAGCAGACGATTGAATATCGTCTGGTCTTCAAGACAGCGGCTGGCGGTGGGTTTGGGCAATCCCTCCTCCGTTGCAGGTACTTTGAAAACATTTAAAGTATTCAGCCCCAATTGCTCTGCAAGATATGCCTCGAAGGAACGATTGCGTGGTGCGGCCAGCACAATCAAATCGATGCCACGGGCAAGCAACGCAATGCGATATTCAAGCGGATCCTGTCCTGCCGGCGCAAGCAGCCTGATCTCGCTTTTGTCGCCGATGATGATGTGGGGTGCGGCGCCCAAGCCTGCTCTGACATTCTGGCCAAAGTATTCGGCTTTTGATAATCTTGGCTCCCGGAGCAGCACCTCCTCGGATATTATTTCGATACGCCGTCTTGTCCTCTGCGACAGCTCGACATCGCGTTGCGATACGATGGGAATGCTTTGGCGCCTGCGGCTCTCGCCATGGCGGATACCGCTTGTTTTTTTGCTCGGTTTCCGAACCGACATTGCGGGACCTCCCAGGCTCGGTCTCCAACAACCAATTCTGTGAAAGATTAACCCCGTCCAAATTCATTGTTTTGATCTCAGTCAGTTCCCGCGCCTCAATTCTGATTAGTCTTCACAAACAGAAGGGAGGATTCCGATGTGTCGCCTGTACGCATTCAAAGCCAACGAGCCCACGCGTGTGGAATGCAGTCTGGTTCACGCCCAAAATGCGCTCATGGAACAGAGCCGCGGCGATCGGGAAGGTCTGGTTCACGGGCACGGCTGGGGCGTCGCCGATTACCCTAACGGAACACCAATTGTGGAAAAGCAGACTTGGGCGGCTTATCACGGGGAGCATTTCAAAAAGAAGGCTGCCAGGGTTTATGCGGGAACAGTCATTGCGCATGTGCGCCGCGCGACCGTCGGCGAACCTGCCATAGAAAACACCCACCCATTCCACAATGGATCATGGATATTTGCGCACAATGGCACAATTCCCAATTTCCCGGAGGTTCGCGAATTGATGCTACCCTTCGTCGACCCCTTCTATCGCAACGAGATCAAAGGGACGACGGACAGCGAGCATATTTTTATGTATCTCTTGTCCTTATGGCGTCAACATCCACAGGAACCGATCCTCGACCTCGTAATCAGTGGTTTATCGCATATCATCACGTGGAGCCGCGAAGTTGATGCTGTCGCCCGAATCGGCCTCAATATTGTTCTGACAGATGGCCGACGGCTTGTTGGCTCAAGGCTGGGAAGGACACTTTGGCATCTTGAGCGAGAGCGAGTTTTCGACTGCGATATCTGTGGCAAATCCCATGTACATCACAAAACAAACGCCACCTACCGCGGCGTTGAAATCGCCTCGGAACCAATAACCACAGAAAACTGGCATGAACTGCCTGACGGTACTGTTTATGAAGTTGACGAGGATTTGTATCTGCTCAACCGAAGTATGCCTGTTGAATAGGTACCTATCGAAGTTGCCAAGCGCGACGAGGCAGCGGTGAGAGGTTTGTCCGCCAATAACGGACGCAAGCTGTTCACGACTCAAAATCGTTTTGAATTGTATCGACAAAGGCGAGAGGAGCCTGTTATGCGAACGCAACATATACCGATGGCCGTGGCTTTGATCGGCACTGCAGTTTTAACACCGGTTCGGGTAATGTCCCAACAATCGGACTCTTACTGGTACGAGCACGATATGACGGGTTGGGGACAAGGTTGGTTCCACATGATATTGGGCCCAATATTCATGATACTCGTGCTTGCCTTTGTCATAGTCATCATGGTTTTTTTTGTGCGATGGATCGTCAGGCCATCACAAAATACACATTCACAACATCGTCCCTCAGCGCTCGATATACTCAAGGAACGTTATGCCCGTGGCGAGATCGACAAGGACGAATATGAAGAACGCCTTCGCGTTATCGGGAACTGATCCGAGGCTTGCCTATATTTGCGCAATCTAGCGGCCCATATGCACACTCACGTTTCGCGTCCGGTTCTTTCCGGGAAACCGGACGATCTTTCGGCGAACGAATTTTCCGTCAACTCTGATCCACTTAACACCATGACCTGTTTTGTCCGGATCCTCAATAGTCAATAGAATGTCGCCCTTTGGTCCCTTCAGCACCAGTTGCGCGCCACCCCAGTTTTGCGGCAGGCATGGGTTGATTTTTAACGCCCCGTTTGAAAGCTGCACACCAAGAATGCCTTCAACGCCCAACTGCCAGGTCCAGCTGGCAGCGCCCGTATACCAGGACCAGCCACCGAGACCTTCAAACGAAGCCATGGCACTCACATCACCTGGCAGAACATAAGGTTCCCTGCGGTATCTGTTGGCGCCGGATTGTGTGTCTGTCCGCCTGATTGGATTGATGATATCGAAGATCCGCCAGGCCATTTCTCCATCACCAGACTTCGCAAAGGCAAGTCCCAACCAGGCGGATGCATGGGTGTATTGGCCACCGTTTTCTCTGACACCAGGCGGATACGCTTTAATGTAACCAGGATCACGCGTCGTGCTGTGAAACGGTGGGTCCAAAAGTTTGACCAAACGGGCATCCTTATCGATAAGTCGTTCCGAAGCGGATTGCAGAGCCATTCTTGTGCGATCGTCCAACGCCGATCCCGAAAGAACACTCCAGGATTGTGCGATGGAATCGATCTGGCATTCGTCCAGCTCGTGAGAACCCCAGGGCTGGCCCTCGTCGTCAAATGCGCGAATGAACCACTCCCCATCCCAAGCGTGATTCTTGATTGCGGATTTCAAACTACGCGCATGTTCTCGCAGCCTTTTTGCCCTTTCTGGATCTCCGTATTTAGTAATCAGAGGCGCAAACCAGGCAATAATGGCAATCTGGAACCATGCCAACCAGACACTCTCTCCTCTGCCACCGGCGCCAATGCGGTCCATGCCATCATTCCAGTCGCCCGTTCCGATCAGAGGCAGGCCGTGTTCGCCGGTCGCCATCATTCGATCGAGCGCGCGAATACAGTGATCGTAGACGCTGCCGGTTTCGCCGCTGTCAAAATGAGCATAGTGATCATCCTGGTCCGGACGCAGTTCTGGCCCGACGATAAATGGCGCATTTTCGTCAAGCACCGACCGATCACCCGTTGCCTCAACATATCGCGCTGTCACGTAGGGCAACCACAGATAATCATCCGAGCAGCGGGTGCGAACGCCGCGCCCTGATGGCGGATGCCACCAATGAAGGGCGTCGCCCTCTTCGAACTGATGTCGTGCAGCCTCGACAATATGCTCACGCGCAAGATGAGGATCGCTGTGCAGCAAAGCAAGTATGTCCTGCAACTGATCCCGATAGCCAAACGCACCGCCGGCCTGGTAGAACCCGGCGCGCGCAAGATACCGTGCGTTGAGGGTCTGATATGGCAGCCACTGATTGATCATCAGGTTGAATGCCTTATCGGGCGTATCGACCTGAACAGAGCCTAGTCTCGCTGTCCAAGATTGCATCAATTCCGTAAACGCCGTTTCTATGACTTCCGGATTTTGCCACCGCGTGATCAGCGTTTTAGCGTCTGCTACATCCGCTCCCTGTCCAAGTATGAAATAAACCTCTGCAGTATCGCCGGCTTTGATATCCAAATGGATCTGATAGGCAGCACAAGCATCACCGCCGGGCGTGAAACTGCCTCCCAGATCCATGTGCCGCATGGCGGCCGGTGCAGCGGGCTCGCCCTCATGGCCCAGGAAATCATATCGATCGCCCGATACCGAGTGCGGTGGGATCGAAGCTGTCAGAAAGGCAATGCGCGAGGCAAATTCCGGATTCCATGCATTGTTTGCAAGAATAGCGTGCCCAACTGCATCATATTCACAAATTACGTGAGGCTTTGCCATAGTTCCAAGTGAACCCAACAGCCATTCGGCGAAATATGTAGCTGTGATCCTGCGATCTGTTCCCGCGCGGTTTCGCAGACGCAGTCGGACTATCTTTACCGGATCCTGAGTCGGTACAAAGGTCAGCAATTCCTGCTCCAGAGCGTGGCTATGCTGCACCCATCGTGTGTATCCGACACCGTGACGCACCTCGCAAGGGACGTCATGGCCCAGCGGCGCAGGCGTGACTGTCCAGTAGTCAGCGGTTGCCTCGTCACGCAAATAGAGAAGTTCACCGGGGATGTCGGCGACTGGATCATTAGACCAGGGTGTCAAGCGGTTTTCCCCGCTGTTGACCGCCCAGCTGAAACCGAGTCCCGACTCGCTGACGATGGTACCGAACCCACTGTTTGCCAAGACGTTACACCATGGTGCGGGCGTGTTTTTACCCGGCTGCAAAAAGACGACATACTCGCCAAGTGAAAGGTCGAACCCGCCATAGCCATTGTTAAATGCGAGATTGACAGGCCGCTTGAGCGGCACGATTTGCCTGTGGCTCACGGGAATGGGCGGCTCAAAGCGCGTCGGTGGTGCGCGCGTTTCCAGAACCGCATCCAGTGCCAGTTCCAGAGACCGCAATTCCTGGTCGAGGACCACATACGCAGCGGACTCGATCGCATTGCGGCTCTGTGGATCCATGTGACTGGCAGAAAGGAGATGGATTCCCCCGGTCCGACCGAGAAAGCCGTAGGCGTGGGCATCACGCAGGATCGACACTATACGTTCACGTACCGGTTCCTCATAACTGACATCGCCGGTACGTAAAACGACGATGTCAACTCTGAGACCACCGCGCCGCCAAAGCTGTTGCGCACGCACAAGCACTTCGACAAGTGAGGCACTTTCTTCTTCGCCAATCCGGACCAACAGTATGGGTAAATCTCCTGAAATTCCAAAACGCCACAGATCTTGCTGTCCGTGACGGTTGGCAAGGATTGATTTGGGGGGCTGTCTGAGCGCCGGACAGGTCTGAACCAGCAGAGACGACAGCGCCTGTAGCGCCGGCAGTTTTTGCGGATCGAGCTCAATGCGCCCGATCTCCCTCGAGTATTCGCGCATCGAATCCTCGAAAACCCAGGCGAATTCTGGTGTTTGGTACCTGGTCGCCAATTCCAAAACTGCCTCCCGCGATTTCGCGGCCATCGTTACAAAGGCGAAAGTCTTCGTTTCCATGGGTTTCAAACGCAGACGAACCTGCAACGACATTACCGGGTCCAAGGTCCAACCTGTCGAGCGCGATAGACCGTCCCTTAGTCCCTGGGGGTTGCGCATGCTTGCATTGCGTCCCACGAAGCGTTTGCGGTCCGTTTCATATGAAGCAATGTCAAGATCGTCGCCGTCTGCCACAAGTGTATGTAGGAGCACCGGAAACCCGGTTTCCGGTCTTCTGGATCGGCGTTCAAACAAAATACCGCGTCGTTCAGGTAGAAACGTACTGCCAATAAACAGTTTGCTGAATGCCGGATGCCGTTCGTCTTCCTGGGAAGAAGACAACACCACCTCGGCATAGCTCGTCATTTCGATTATCCGGTCTGCGGCTTCTTCATTGGTGACCGATATGTGCCGAATTTCGACATCGTCACCCGGTGCTACCGTCATTTCCATACGAACAGTAATTCCATAGGCACGCCGCAGCGTCTCGACCATGTGTTGGTGAAAGATAACTCTTTCCTCGTCGCATTCCTGGCCGGCGGGCAGCCGTCCAATGGACCAGAGAGCGTCACGTTCGATATCCCGAACATAGATCCAGTAGCCATATCGGTCCTGTGTGGGATCCGGCAACCAGCGTGTGAGCGCCATACCTTTCCAACTCAAGCCTCCACCGCCAGCCTCTGAAATTCTCATGGACATTCGACCATTTCCAAGATGATGCATCTGAGGAATTGTTGCCGCAGAAGTAGGTATCCACGAAACAGGCCCGATCATTTGATTGGTTTGCTCGGCAGATTTCCATTCTTCGTCCTCACGCCCCTTTTCGAGGGCAAGATTCCAGGGAATTCTCTCTTGTAGAAGATGTTCGACGGCCCGCAGCCGCTTTTCCCTTATGACGCGTTTGATAAGAATGTCGTCATTGAGCACATTGGCGATCGCGGCAATGGTCATACCTTGATGATGGGCCATATAAGTTCTGACAGAAACAAAACCCTTTCGTTCCGGCGCGCGGTCCGGGGAATAATCCAGCGCATCTACAAATCCATAGGCGCCCAACGCACCGAGCTTCCTGAGGTTCAAAAGGTTCTGCACAGCGGCATTGGGCCACACACAAAGTGCAAGGGCACTGGCATAGGGAGAGACCACCAGATCCTCGGTCAGCCCTCTGCGGATACCAAGCCCGGGTGCCCCGAATGCCCGATACTGGTAGTTTCCTTCGGCATCTGTCACACCGAATGCCGATTCTGATATGCCCCAGGGCACACCGCGTTCCTTCGCGTAGCCGCGCTGATATTCAACGGCCGTGGACTCGCTCTCCCCAAGCAAGGTATCCCGCTTGCCTGGCAGGAAAAGTGGCGGCATCAGATATTCGAACATCGATCCGTTCCAAGATAAAATGGACGGCTTTCCACGAAGCCTGGTAATAGGCCTTCCAAGAAAGTACCAATGCTCAATCGGCGCATCATGTTTGGCGATTGCAAAGAAACTTGCCAGTCTCGCCTCGGTGGCGAGAAGGTCATAGTGACTGGGATCCATCTGACCGCTGCTGAGGTTGTACCCAATTCGAAACAACCTGACCTCGCTGTCGTATAGGAACGCAAAATTCATTCCGAAGGCCATCTTGTCAGCAGCAACTGCGATCTCGTCTAAACTGGACTGCAGCGAGCCTTGACGTTGTAGTCCCTGCTCGACCGATTTCCTGAGCCCCAGCAACCATTCTGACGCAGCATCGTCGGATTGTGCTGCGCCCCATGCTCCGTCAATTATCTCCAAACAGCGTTTCCGATAGGAAGCAGACTCGGTCAGCGGCATTGAAGCGCCAAGCATTGCAAAAAGTTTATTTGCGAGTTCCGCGTATGCAGCTGGCGGCGTCTGCAATCTTTCAAGCCAAGGCAAGTTCACGTCGAGGTTTCGGTGCAGGGCTCTGAGGTGATGATCGAAGCGTTCAAGCCAGATGTGAATGTCATCAAGCAATTCTGGTGTCGGCGTGTCCGCAGATTTGATCGCCTCGCTCACTGTCTGCTCAAATTGCGGCCAGAACCGATCGAGATCTTCGAAGACCGGAAGCCAGTTCTCCGGCGATCGACGAGCAAGGTCAATGCACTCCTGGAACATGCGTTCCAAGTTCTCCGGATTGCTTTCGTTCCAACTTGAAAGCTGTTGTACCGCCTGAAGGAGAAGGCCGAAATCGCAGTCGAGACCATTCCAGGCTTTTCTGTCAATGACCGGCTCCTGGACTATCTCAAGGCAACTTTGTTTGAGCGCCAGGAGACACACTGCAAGATTGCCGCTGTCTACGGTCGATACGTAACGCGGTTCGAGCGGCTGGAGATTGCGCGTGTCATACCAGTTGAAGAGATGCCCACGATAGGTGTCCATTCGGCCCAACGTTTCGAGAATATGACGGCAGCGCGATGCAAAATCCTCTGTATCGATGAATCCGAAATCCCGCGCCGACAATGCCGATACAAGATAGAGTCCTATGTTGGTCGGCGACGTCCGGTGGGCGGTCTCAACGGTGTAAGATTCCTGGAAGTTGTCCGGCGGGAGCCAATTATCGTCAGGACCGGCAAATACCTCAAAATAGTGCCAGGTCCTTCTTGCGACCTGCATCAGAAAGCGGGATTGGCCTTCGTCCAGCCGTTCGCGCCTTAACCGACGTGGCCTTTCGGTCCATGCGGCGATTTCAGGCGCCACGAACCACAATATCAAGAGCGGCGCTGCCGCAGCGAGCGCAGCAGGGTCGAAGAACATCAGGTCGGCAGCAATCAACACCGAAATTACCGACGATGGCCACATGAATCGCCACGCAGCGGCGCGAGAATTGTGATTTGATATCCATATTGCTGTGTGAGCGGCGGTCCGCCATTCCAGCAAATGGCGTCGACTGAAGTAAAGCCGCCACAAGGTTCGGCAGATGGCATCAAGCGAAACAAGCGTATCGTTGACAAGGAACGTGATTGCCAGGAACCAGCGGCCGCCGTTTTCCTTCAGACGATGGACAAGGTCACCGAAGACACCCCGCTTCAGAGCCTTTGCAAGTCCCGAAAAGACCTCGCCTATGAGATAGATGCCGGGCGCAATGACCGCCAGAATGGTCCAAATCACTGCACTGCCCGGCAAAATCATCCATCCGCCGATAAAAAATAGCAGTAAGGCCGGCGGAATAAGACTGCGCCGCAAATTGTCAATTATCTTCCAGCGATCGAGGGCTGAGAACGGATTTTGTATCCGCGTGTTGTTTGCCGCTCGTGCGCTCCTTGACAGCCATGGCACCAGTTGCCAGTCCCCCCGCAACCATCTGTGCAGGCGAGCCGCGTACTGCGCGTACGTCGAGGGAAAACTCTCATAGAGCACAATGTTGGTGACAAGAGCTGTACGGCCGAGAAGGCCTTCAAACAAGTCGTGGCTTAGGATTGAGTTGTCGGGCACGCGGTTTTCGAGACAGCGCTGCTGTGCCGCAACATCGTAAATGCCCTTGCCGACAAAGATCCCCGTTCCGAACAGGTCCTGATAGACGTCGGAGACGGCATGGGTATAGATGTCGATTGCCGTATCGCCGGAGTAAAGATGTGAAAACGGTGTTTCCGAACTCACGGACGGAAGGATTTCCATCCTTGGCTGCAGAATCGAATATCCGGAAACGATATCACCGTTCGTCTCGTCGAATACCGGCTCATTTAGCGGATGCGCCATCGTTCCGATCAGTTGGGCGGCGGTTCCAGGCGGAAGCATGGTGTCGGCATCCAGCGTAATAACAAACCGGATTTGTCGAAGATCATTAACCGAACCTTCGCAAATGGAAAAATCGTCCGCCGCCGCCCCCAAAAGGAATCTGTTGAATTGGTCAAGCTTGCCGCGTTTGCGCTCCCACCCCATCCAGACGCCTTCATTTGTATTGAATTTTCTGGGACGGTGCATCAGGCAAAAAGGTCCGCTGCCGCCAATACCGTAGCGACGGTTCAGACCACGAACCGCAGCTGCCAGTTTCTGTTCGATTTCCTGATCCGACGCCAAATGTTCCTGATTCGCATCCGGAAGATCAGAAAGAAGAACAAACCGGAGATTTGGGTCAGGATTGGCCAACCGGCGCGTTTCCAGTGATTCAACAATATGCGGTATCTCGCCTGCACCCGAGACAATAACCGGAACTACAACCGCCGTTTTGTACTCATCTGGAATCTGCTTGCTGAAGTCGAATGCCGGAAGCAGCTTTGGTGCAATCAGTTGAGCTATCGCCCAGTGCACGACCGAGACGCCTAAAACCGATGCCGGAAGGAGCGACAGGAATATACCGACACCCCAGGACCAGACTGGTGCGCGGACGTAGTACAAATGAAATACCGGTACACAGATGGCAAGCAAGATCATTGCCAACAAGCCCGTCGCATATAAAATCTGTCGTCGCGGCTGCACTGCCCGGTAAATTCGTTCATTGAAGGAAATTCGGCAAGCAGCCTGCGATTCCAGTTCCAGCCGCCCTTCACCAATGAGCCAATAGCCCACATGGTACCTTTGTTTTTCGCCCTCATGGGCTTGTGACAATTCAACAACCTTATCTGCAACATCGGGCTCCGATAAATTTGAGGAGCTGGCGATCTGCTCTATAACCTTTCGGTAAGCGTCGCGCGTATCAAAATTCAATTTGGAATAAACACCAGTTGGATCGTTCTTCAGTACAGTTTCCACCGGGCTGGTCTGATCAAAAAAGTCCTGCCATGTGATAGCGTGTATCGAACTTAGGTTGAT
Organism: Hyphomicrobiales bacterium; assembly: GCA_024244645.1. Taxonomy (GTDB): domain Bacteria; phylum Pseudomonadota; class Alphaproteobacteria; order Rhizobiales; family Rhizobiaceae; genus Hoeflea_A. Next base: position 6,081 of record JAAEOH010000379.1, on the reverse strand, counting down.
AATCGCACGGGCAACGATATCCGACGGATCACTCGTCTCATCCACATGATCTGCGACAAAAGGCGGCGACAATCCATCATCCATGCGTTGGAATGCCGTTGCCAGATTTTCAATATTCGCCAATCGTAAAGCTGATGGAAGGGCCCAAAGTTCCGCAATCGAAAGTGCGCCGATTTCTTGAAAGGCGCGTAAATATTGCACGAGATTTTGCAGGGAAAGCTGAAACCCATTCACCGACGATATTTCACTTGCAATCGCAATAATCCTGGGAACGGCGTCTCCCTCGGGGGTTTCCACAACGGTCAGGCGGCGAAAGAAACTGTCCGGGAGCCCTTTGGTCACTTGCCGGATTGCCCGCAGGACTTGATAGTCGTTGTCAAGCAGCCATTCAGCGGCCCGAGAATGAGACGGCGCCGGATCGAGAGAATACTTCCGAATCATTTCCAGCCATGCTGGCAACTCTTCCAAATGCCGGTAGATGTCGGAACTTGGTTTTAGGTCAGGCAATACTTTCAGAGTTAACCCAAAATGACGGGCTGATTTTTCTATCTCGCTCCCGGATCCCGCTACTGCATCCATCATCATCCCAATGTTCCATGCGGCAGACGAACACCTGTTGACTCTGCTTTTGAGTAAACGTGGCCAGCTTCTGTTGTTCGTGGACGGCGCACCATGAGCACGGGAATGGATGCGCGGCGCAGTATGAAACTTGAAACATCGCCTGCCTGCACATCGGAATATCCGCTTTGGCCATGCGAAGATAAAACCAGCAGATCAGCCGAATGGGAGACGATGGCATTTTCAAGAAGTCGGCGCACATCTCCGCTCTTAAGAAGCGCACAGTGAACGATTACGTCACAACCGGAAAGTGTTGTCCGCGTACGCTCCATATATTCCGCTGCCAAACGCGCACTTCTTTTTGAGATTTGTTCTTGCAGTTCCATATCCTGAACAAGCAACGGCGCGTTACCCAGAAAATCGATTTTGGGTATGGCATTCACGAGGACGATTTCGGCATCTTGCTGTTGTGCAATTCGCACGGCAAATGGAATTGCGCTTTCTGCCCTTGATGATCCGTCAAGCGGGACCAATATTCGCGAATAATTAACCACATCGACTTCGGGCACAGTCGCTGGAACAAGCAAAAGAGAGCCTGGCGAGCTTTCCATTATGCGACGCGCCGTTTCTCCGATACTGTGCTGGTCACCGCTGCCACCGCGGCAAAATGCCGTTATGTCTCCCGCTCCTCCAGCCGCGCATTTACCAATCTGTTCGGCGGAACGGCCCTCCAGCACCTTGAAAGAAATCGGATTCGGTCCCGTGTCAAACCGGTTCACAAGGTGGGACATGTAAAGGTCCGCCTGCCGCTTGCGAATGTCCCACTCCACGGGATCGTACGGCGTTTGGGAATTGTCTGGTTCAACCACATGAACCAACGACAACTCTCCACCAAGAGCATTGGCTATCGCGTTTGCATGAGGGATGACTTTCATTGACCCGGGTGATGTATCAATACATGCGACTATCTGCGGCGCATTACCATTCACACCGTTGTCGGAAACCTGCGGCCCTCTATCAAAGTCCGGCTCGATTGCTGAATTGTCTTGCATACGCGTATCTCCCTTTCCTGAACAGGTCATGGGCATTCAACAGTACTCTCAAAATTGGACGGAACTGCGTTTGTCATTTCCAACTCCATTACCGCGATTAATGCGGTGACGGCGTGCCAGTACGATTATCAACCAGCTATTTTGGATTGAATTGACGGTGATCAATTTGGTGTCAAAGCAGAGGCGACCATTGCTATCAATTCAGTCAGGGTCATTGATCAGTTGGGCGTAAATAGCGCCTCGACATCCTGAAGTCGGCACAGTTGAGTGCCGGTTGTCATAACAGCCGCTGCACCAGCCGCAATGCCGAGACGAAATGCCTGTTCGACATCATTTCCAGCTGCTAACGAAAACACCACGGCGCCAACAAAACTGTCACCGGCACCGACCGCAGAACGAAGCCTGACATGCCTTGCTGGAAGCCGGATCACACCATTTTCGCTTGCCAAAAATGCGCCTTCCATGCCCATGGAAACTGCAACATATCGCGCGCGTCCCGCCTCAACGATTTCAAGCGCGGCATTTCGCGCGCCATCTTCATCAAGTGTCCTGCCAACCAGACCCTGGAGTTCTCCAATACTGGGTTTGACAAGAAACACGGCTTTGGTCGACAGCGCTTCACGAAGTGCGGGTCCGGAAGCATCCAAAATGAAGCGTTTGTTTTGCCTGCCCGCGATCTCCGCCATTTTCGCATAGCTTTCGCTGGGCGCCCCTTTGGGCAGGCTGCCACTGGCAACCACGTACGTCCCCTCGAACCGTTCAATGTGGGCGAAGACATTGCATAAATCGGCGGGAACGATCTGCGGTCCTTCCGGAACGAAGCGGTATTCGAAACTGGTCTGATTCTCATGCACAATATAGGCAACACGCGTTGGCTGCTCGATCCGCACTCTATGCAGACGGACGGACGTCCGCTCAAGGCAGTCATCGAGCAAGGCCCCGGTGGCGCCGCCCGACAGATAGACGACCTCTGCCGATCCGCCGAGTTCAACGACAACACGTGCGACGTTGACGCCGCCACCGCCAGGGTCGTGCCGCTGGTTTCGTGTGCGAATCTTCAATGTCGGACGAACGGACTCAGCCTCACATGAGACATCAACAGCCGGGTTAAGAGCTATTGCGAGAATATCAGGCATTGTTCTATATCCGGCGCCGCAACGACATTGCTGCCAATATCACTGGAACCTTGCCGACGCTTTCGCATTTCACGTACACCTCTTTGCTTCCGCTTTCGCGATATGGTTCTTGACGTCGACAAAGCTGTCGGGGGTAACTGAAATTGAGTTGATGCCGCAGTCGACCAGAAAACCGGCAAATTCCGGATGATCGCTGGGCGCCTGCCCGCACAAACCCACCTTGGCACCATATTTTTGCGCATCGCCGATAACCCTTTTGATCATCCATTTCACCGCCTTGCTCTGTTCATCAAAAAGGTCGGACAGCATCTCGCTGTCCCTGTCGATCCCAAGCGTCAGTTGGGTCAGGTCGTTTGATCCTATGGAGAAGCCGTCGAAGCGCTTGGCGAAGTCTTCCGCCAGAATAACATTCGACGGTATTTCGCACATGACATAGACTTCGAGGTTGTCCTTACCTCTTTCAAGACCATTATCGGACATGACTTTCAGGACTTTATCCGCTTCCTGCGGCGACCTGCAAAACGGAATCATGACGACGACATTGGAAAAACCAAGTTCATTCCTCAGCATTCGTATGGCCCGGCATTCCAGTGCAAAACCTTCGCGGTATTGCTCGGAATAGTACCGGGATGCGCCTCGAAAACCGATCATCGGATTTTGCTCGGCGGGCTCGAATTCACCACCTCCAATTAAATTGGCATATTCATTGGTCTTGAAATCGCTCATGCGGACAATCACAGGTTTCGGATGATAAGTTGCGGCTATGCGCGACAAGCCAAGAGCAAGCTTCTCGACAAAAAAATCTGTTTTGTCGTCGTAACCGGCGGTTAATCCCGCGATTTCTTTTTTTGCAACTTCATCGGCCAGATTTTCATAACGGACGAGAGCCATCGGATGGACCTTGATGTTATTGCCGATCACAAATTCCATGCGGGCCAGTCCAACACCGTCTGTCGGTATCTGCCACCACCGGAAGGCGGCGGCGGGATTGGCAAGGTTCAGCATGACATCTGTTTCCGTTTCGGGAACATCCCGAGGTATCACTGTTTTCGAGTTGAAATCGGCAGATCCTTCATAAACAAACCCCTCGACACCTTCCGCGCAGGAAATTGTCACCTCCTGCCCCGAATGCAACTGATGAGTAGCGTCACCTGTCCCGACCACGGCAGGCAGTCCGAGTTCTCGGCTGACGATCGCCGCATGCGATGTGCGGCCGCCGTGATCGGTGATTATGCCGGCTGCTCTTTTCATCACCGGCACCCAGTCCGGATCGGTATTGCTAGCAACAAGGATGCTTCCGTCCACAAACTCCGCTATGTCTTTCGGACTTTCCAAGAGGCAGACACGACCTGCGACAACCGAGTTTCCGATACTCAAACCCATCACGAGACGCCTGCCCTTCGACGCGATCTCGTAGGTCTTCATTATTGACGTGTCTTGGCGCGACTGAACGGTTTCCGGCCGCGCCTGCACGACAAAGATTTCACCGCTCACACCATCCTTTGCCCACTCGATGTCCATCGGACATCCATAATGTTCCTCGATTGCGCAGGCCCAGCGCGACAGCGTGAGTATCTCCGTATCCGACAGAGCAAAGGACGTTCGTTCGGCCCTGGATGTGGGTAGGTACTCAGTCGACGTTTCGCCGCTGCCATACACCATCTTGCGTTTTTTGTGGCCAAGTCGTTTTTCGATAATCGGTTTTAAACCCGGCTTCCCGAGGAAAGGTTTGTATGTAATGAATTCGTCAGGATCGACGGTCCCCTGGACGACACTTTCACCAAGACCCCATGCAGCGTTGATCACATTGACTTTGTCAAAACCGGTTTCTGTGTCGATCGTGAAAATCACGCCTGAAGCGCCCTTGTCCGATCGCACCATTGTCTGCACGCCTATGGAAAGCGCCACCTTCATGTGATCGAAGCCCTTTCCAACCCTGTAACTGATCGCGCGGTCGGTAAAAAGGGAGGCAAAGCAATGCTTGCAGGCCGCGAGAAGGGCCTCTTCACCGCGAATATTCAGGAAACTCTCCTGCTGCCCGGCAAAACTTGCGTCAGGCAGATCTTCAGCCGTCGCACTGGAACGCACTGCCACATCTGCGTTCGTCCTTCCCAGCTGCTCAGACAATCTCTTATAAGCGCTTGAGATGGAACCGGACAAACCAGCGGGCCAGCGACCGTGTAGGATGGCCTTGCGGATGCGAGCTCCGGTTTCAGGAAGCGATGCCATTCCGTTTGCAAATTCAGCCAGCGCGTCAGCAATCAACGGCTGGAGTTCGTTTTCCGACAAATACAAATGATAACCGCGTGAAGTGGTGGCAAATCCATTTGGAACACGAATTTTCTTTGCTCCAAAAGCACTGACCATCTCGCCTAGAGAGGCATTTTTTCCGCCTACGAGTCCAACATCGTCAAGTCCGCAATCTGAAAACCAGATCACCAGATTTTCGTCAGCCATTGCTACTCCGTGTGTGGCGTCTCGGTCAGCTATCGACACGAATATGTGTCTTCATCCTTCAGCATCGCCAATAATAAGTTGGATTGACGCTGAAAAATTGACAGCGGTCAATTGTCCGAAGCTGCATGGCCCGATCGACTTGGCCGCGCGACAATCAGGGGTTGCGGAAGCGGGCATATGGGATGACCGCCACAGCCGAAAGCTCAACCAACAGTCTGAAGTCAAGGAGTGAGACGACCTTGACGCCCCGTCACAGCGGATCCGTTTGCAAGAGAAAATCGTGAGCGTCACGCTTGCTGGATCGCGTCGATATTCTTGCGTAAAGATAATACATAGTAGTTGACACAACGTCATTGATCCCTCCACCAAGTGCGGCCAGAACGCTCTCTATGTTGCCAATTACCGCATTTGTTTGGGCACCCGCATCATCCAGGCAGATGACATCAAATTGCCGAGTCCACCCGACCGCCCTGCGAGAAGGACCCGCCATCCTTCAGGCTCAACATAGCCTGGCTCATTGGAAATTCAGCATCGTTCCACACCGTATCGTAATTGATGCTTGTCGCATCCAATTTGTTGGCTCATCATTTACTCCATGACGGTAATGATGAGCCAAAATCTCTCTCTTTTGCAAATGCTCCAATAAGCCCCATAGACGCTGATGGGGAACATTTGATTATCAACTTGGTGTCCAAATGGGCACGCAAGAACCGGTGGCACAGCTCACTGAAGTCGGCGTTGCCGATTGGTGGGCCTTCTGCTTTTCCGACCAAGCATTTTGCCGCTTAGAGTTTGTCAGCGCGGTGCTTTTCACACTATTTCGACGTCGGAGGAGAACAAATATCCGATCCCTCGGACTGTCTTTATTATTCCGGGTT
>JAAEOH010000378.1 GCA_024244645.1 Hyphomicrobiales bacterium | reverse complement strand
TCTCTCGACCTTTCGGCGTCAGACGGGCATTCTTGTGGATGTTCATTCGGTCCCTCTCCTGATGACTGATGGTATTGCAACTTCAGCCTTTCAGAATGGGAACGAGTGAACAACCTGGTGAGAACTCACAGCTAGCCGGCACCGGCATCTGTGATGGTTCGAAAAACCATTGAACCCGGCCTCAAGCGAGGCCAAACTGGGGGCCGTGGAGAGAGCAATGCCACTATCCGATATTGCGCAGGCTCGCGCGTTCTATGCCAGGCTGATGGCCGGTGCCAGCAGATCCGCTGACCCGCGCTTCGAAGAAATTATAGCAAGTGTGCCGCGCGAGGCGTTTATGGGGCCAGGGCCGTGGAAAATTGTGGCCGGGCGAAAATATGTCGAAACACCGGATAGCGATCCGTCCTATCTCTATCAGAACGTGCTTGTGGCGCTCGATGAGGCCCGCGGCATCAACAATGGCGAACCTTTTCTGCACGCCCGCTGGATCGGTTGTGTCGAGCCCAAGCCGGGCGAATATGTCACCCATATCGGTGCCGGCTCCGGCTACTACACCGCCATATTGTCGAAATTTGTCAGTCCCGGAGGTCATGTCGACGCATTTGAGGTCGACGAACGCCTCGCAAAGGCCGCTCTTGAAAATCTCAAGCCCTACGAAAATGTGACGGTAATTTCCGCAAACGCCATCATGCAGCGATTGTCACCATCGGATCTGATTTATGTGAATGCGGGCGTTGCGGAGCCGCCGATGGCCTGGCTGGAGGCGCTGAAACCCCGTGGCCGATTGGTTTTCCCCTGGAGTCCATCGCCGGCAACCGGTCTTGCGCTTCTGGTGACCGCGATGGACGAGGGTCTGGATGTCAAACCGCTGATGCCGGTGTGGTTCATTCCCTGCTGCGGTGCCGGTGAATTTTCAGACAGCCCGCCTGTGACCGATCAGAGCCGTGCCTGGAAGGCGCGATCCATTTACCGGACCGCCGAACGCCAGCCCGATGACAGTGCAGTGGCGGTTTATGATACCTTCTGGTTTTCTTCTGACCCGGTAAAGCCGGTTTGAAAACGAATGTGCACCGCGGAGATGTGCAGGGCACATGGACGAATATCTTCTATTGTCAGTTTTGCTGCGCACCGCCACCGCCAAGACCGATCTTGCAGGTTGCTTTCAGCGGCACCCAGTTGCTCAATTTTTTGAAATTGGGAGCTGAGGCCCGGTACTGGGCCTCAATCGGCTGGTGGATTTTGAGAATCTTCGAATAGGTGCCCATGAATTTGCCGGAACCGGTGGCCTTGGTCTGCACCATAAACGGACCGGCGACATTGCCGCCGGCGCGGGCGATATAGATCGGCACCGACCCCGCTTTGTTGGTGAAGACCCAGGCGTTAAGCACCGCGTCGGCGGGGCAGGTGTTGGTGGCGGGCGATTTGATGCCCATCTGGAGTTTGGTGACTTTCAGCTTCGGTGCACCACCCACCTGAATATCCTTCGCGGCGGCAGAGCCGGCTATGCCCAAACATGCTGCTGCAATTGTGATCCCGAGAATTCCGCTGTTCATGACGTGCCCCCATGAGGTTCATCGTTGCTGATGAAACATTAGGTGGCATTGCCTTGCTGAATGCCCATTGAACCCTTCGTTAAGCCGCCGTTCATGTCCGCATGGAGGCCCGGGTCTCTTTATATGGATTGAAAAAATCGGCAAAAACCTGTGTCGTACCGGTATCGGCAACGCGTGCTACGCAGCCTCCGGGCGGACATCACAATTCTTTTCGGGTGCAGGGATCGGGTCGGAAGAGCTCATGGAAGCAACACAAAAGCTGGAAAAGAAGACGCTGGCACTGATGGGCGATGATGAGATCGTTCGCCGGATAGACGGGCTGCAACCCGATGATGCAGCGCGCTTGATGCGAAAACTCCCGCCGCGCCGCCGCGGCTTGATCAATGCCACGATTGCCGGAGACCGGCGAACCGAAATAGCGCGCCTGGCCGACTATTCCGAGGATATCGCCGGCGGTTTGATGAACTCGCGTTACGCCGATCTTGATGCCGCGACAAGATGCGGCGATGCGGTCCGACAGCTTGTCGCCGAGGATACGGCGGAGACCATCTACGTCGCCTATATCGTCGATGCGCTGCGCCTGTTACATGGAAGCGTGGGATTGCGGGAACTGTTGCGCGCGTCGAAAGATGCGCGGGTGGCCGATGTGATGTCCCGTCAGGTCGATGCGGTGCTCGTCGATCTGCCGGCTGAGGAGGCTGCGCGACAGGTAGCCCGGAGCGGCCAATCGGCACTGCCGGTTGTCGACGGCCAGAACTGTCTTGTCGGCATTATATCGCATGACGATGCGTTTACCCGTTTGGAGGCGGAAGCGTCGGAAGACATGCAGCGTTTTTCGGCTGTCACCGGTGAAACCGATCAGGACTATCTCGATGTTCCCATCCTGAGGGATTTCGGTCGGCGGGCGCCATGGATATTGGGTCTTGCCTTTGCGGGCCTGCTGGCCGGTTACGTCGTCCACATATATGAAATCGCGCTGGATGTGCTTGTAATACTGGCGCTCTACATGCCGATGGTGGCCGATACGGGCGGCAATGTTGGCACCCAGACCTCCGGCCTGTTGATCCGCTCGATCGCGACCGGACACATCACCACCGGCAGCGGGATGCGCATATTGTGGCGCGAATTGCGGGTTGCCGTGATGCTGGCGGCCATGCTGTTTGCATTCGCCTGGATAAAAGTGCTTTTCATCTCGAACAGCGCCGACGTGCCGCAGGATTTGACACTGCACACGATCGCCTTTGCCATCGGCGTAGCAATTGCGGTTCAGGTGATCGTATCCGCAGTGATTGGTGCTCTCCTGCCGCTTGCGGCTATGTCTGTACGCCTGGACCCGGCGGCCATGGCCGGACCGGCACGGACCACCATCGTCGATACGACCGGCTTGCTCATGTATTTCATGATCACAACAGCGATTTTGGGGTTATAAGGGCCGCAATTGAAGATGGGATCCCATCTGTGAATGATCGAGTATGGCTCGTCGCAAGAAATGAATGGAATTGTGAGTTCCGGCCGATGATCTGACCGAATTCAACAAGGGCATTGTCGGCCGCATTGAAGTCGTGGCAACATACAAGGACGGTAAACGTCTGACTAGACTGTGGTTTCAGTCCTGTTTGGCTTTTGAAGCTTGGTGGTTGAGCATTCTGTCGCCAAGGCCGGGTGCAATGTACGCCACAGTGCCCGCACATTTGAAACCAACACTGTGCCGGCAAAACGATAGGTTTTGTATTTTGAAAGCAAGCAAGCAACTCGAAGCAACCAACCGCAGGGAATTTCTCGCAACGCTGGCCGGCTGTGCGGGTGGGTTTGCACTGTCGACGCCAGCGCTTGCTGCCGACCCGATTGGCGCGGTGACGGCTTTGACCGGCAGGGCGACGGCAGATCGGTCCGGCGGAGAGGTTTCGTTGAAGGTTGGCGCCGGTGTCATGGTGCGCGACCTGATCAGAACCGGTGCACGCAGTTTCCTCGCAATGCGTCTGGGAGACGAGACCTCCATGCGTCTTGGAGAAGACACCGAGCTGCTCATCGATGAATATCTGCTGGATGTCCGAGGGTCCTTCGACATGTCGAATGGCGCGCTGGTTTTCGACCGCCCGCAAGGCGCAGCCAAGACGCCGACGACGGTCCGGACGGTGTTCGGGCAGTTGGGTGTACGCGGAACACGGTTTTTCGCTGGCCCAGGCAAGGGTGTGTTTGGCGTTTTTGTCGAGCGCGGCGAGTTGGAGGTTTCGGCTGCCGGCGTCACCCAGCTTTTAACACCCGGCGACGGCGTTAACATAGCTGAACCCGGCGCAGCGGCCTCGCAGGTTGCAAAGTGGGGTCAGGCAAGAATAGACGAAGCCTTCGCCAGCGTCATTCCGAATTAGGTCTCGGTCGGGGTTCCGGGCCGTATCCCGTAGGCGTGCACGATCCCGATGCCGCGCAGCTCGATTTCGCCCATGTCTTCAAGATCCGCGTCGCCGATCAGTGCCTTAGCATGTCCGCCCAAAAGGATGGATGTGCCGTATTTTTTATTGGCATCCTGCAGGCGGGCGGCGGTGTTTACCGAAGAGCCGAAGGCCGTATAATCGACCCGGTCGGCAACGCCGACGTCGCCAAGCACCACCTCTCCGGTTTCAATGCCGATACGCGTGCGGCCAAATCCGGCTTCCAGTGTCTGACGTCAGCGCCTGTGGGACAGATTGCAGGTTTGCACTGAGGAGGGTTTCTGGTTCATCGTAGCCGCAAGGAGCGAAGATGGGACAGAAAGCCGGACCTCGACGCACAGCGTCAGAGAAGGTCATCAAAGATATCCGCCGAGCGACGCGAAAGCATTATTCGGCCGAGGACAAGATACGCATTGTTCTGGACGGGCTACGTGGTGAAGACTCGATTGCCGAGCTTTGCCGCCGCGAG
>JAAEOH010000377.1 GCA_024244645.1 Hyphomicrobiales bacterium | reverse complement strand
GGATTTGCCTCAACTTGATCCAGGAAAAACTCGTGCAACAGCCACCCACGCTTAGGACAAGGTGCAGATGTTTTGTTCCACTCCACCAACTGCCTTTGTTCCTCAGACTGTCTCAGCATGGGAAGGTCCCACACTACCTTGTGTGGGTTTCCCACTGCCATCACCAGCAGGTTCACGAAACACTCAAACATCATGACCGCAGTGCTTCGATCAAAGAGTGTAGAGTTAAAAACGATGATGCCCTCCATGCCAACTGTCCTCAAAAGCTTAGCGTCGGCAACATGGAACAAGTGCAAATGGAGGTCCAGATTTTGCAAAGGACTCAGGCCCTCTGTTGCTCTTGCCAGTATGCCATTTTTGCTCGAGCCCAGCTGTTCAGCTTGCTTCATAAACTGCAGCTCCATAGCACTCACAAACTCAAGGTCAGAAGCACTCATTTGCTTGAGGCCATCTGCAAAACGAAATTCGTCAAGATCCATTAAGTTTAGCGACACCTATGGGAAAGTGTTGGTGACACAACCAGCAAGACAATTAACAAAAAATTATAAACAAAAGGTACTTGGTAGACAGGGTTGCAGTTGGCAACACGTGAAACTTGAAGACGTTCTAAGATCTGACCGAAGGAAACATCAGCATGTTGTAATGCATCAGTCACAGCAAGCCTCTGTCTCTCCAGCAGAGTGGAAAAGCTCGGGTTTCCCTTTAGGTCCCCTCGTATCACTAGGCGTTCCACAATGCAGCCCACCATTTCCTTCAGCTGCGCATTATCTCGGCCAGCATTAGGTACCCCCACAACCAAATCTTCTACATTGCCAGCAAGGCGGCTTAACATTAGCTGGAAGGCTGTCATGAGCCCCACAAACAGGGTAGTGCGATGCTGAACACAGAGGTCTGCAAGTAGAGTCATTAGCTTTCCAGGCAAAAAAACAGGGAAGCTAGAGCCCTCACGGCCGCGTGAAGTTTCAGACCTTGGTCGGTCGAAAGGGAGGTTTATGGATGTTGGTGTATTAGCCAGCTGCTTCGTCCAATACTCCATCTGCTGCTCCAAGTGCCCCCCCATCTCAAGGTGCTGCCACTGCCATGTGGCATAGTCTGCATATTCCAGAGGTAGATGAGGCAGTCCGGCTGGCTCCTTAGCACCAGCAGCATATGCGTGATATGCTGCAAGAAGATCTCGAATAATTACGGGAATGGTCTGGGCATCCACAATGGCATGGTGAAGAGAAATCGCCATCACGTGCTCATTAGGTGCTCTAATCTCAATTGGCAGCTTCACAAGAAGTG
>JAAEOH010000376.1 GCA_024244645.1 Hyphomicrobiales bacterium | reverse complement strand
TAATCGCCCAGGCACTGGGTGAAGATTGTCCCTGCCGGGACGAATGGCGGTGATGAGATCGACCGATTTTGTGCGAAGGGAAATCACTCCCAAACGCGGTTTCAACATTGATCCATCAACGCTTCCTTGCGCCATCATGCAGAGGCACAACACCTACTGCGAAGAGAACACTGGAACCGGCAGGAACAAAAAATAGCTCGCAACACATTGCGGAATTAGAGAACAAAATCGGAACCAAATTGTCATTCAGCCCGTGTCGCGAACGAGATGTTTGTCAGTAGGCAAGACGGTAGGTTCGTCCCGCATAGCAGAAATTGCTGCTACGGCGTGACACTTCCGGTTCGGGTCAAAGAACGAAACCGCTACCGCGGTAGGGCACTGCACGCAGGTGGGTGTCCGCAGCGACGTTCCGAGATCACGAGTTAGCCAATCATAACCAGATGGCAGCGTCCTGTCTTGAGACTTGAGGGATCCAAAACCTCACTCAAGACAGGAACTTGCTATGACCAACAAAGCCATCAGTCCGCTGCGCCGCCGCATGATGGAGGATATGACCATCCGCGGTCTCGCAGACAAGACGCAGAACGGCTACATCCGCCACGTTAAAAACTTCGCCATTTTCCTGGGCCGATCTCCGGACAAGGCGACGAGCGAGGATGTCCGGCGCTACCAACTCCACTTGAGGACGAGCGGCGCGACGGTCAGCACCATGGCCGGCGCCGTTTCTGCGCTCAAGTTCTTATTCAACCAGACGCTTCAGCGCCGCGACATCGCCAACCTCATTCCAACCCCGCGCGAGATTCGCAAGCTACCCGTTGTGCTGAGCGAGGAGGACGTTGAACGACTGCTCAATTGTGCCCCGGGACTAAAAGCCCAGGCGGCGCTCAGCGTGTCTGACCCTGAGGCCTTCGCAACCTATCTCGCGCCGCTGCGCAAAACCAACTGGGTCGTTTACGCCAAGCAACCCTTCGCCGGGCCCAAGGCTGTGCTGGCATATCTGTCGCGATATACCCATAGGGTTGCGATTTCCAATAGCCGCCTGATCCGTATGGACCGGCGTAACGTCACCTTCCGCGTCAAAGATTACCGTGTCAAAGGCCCCCGTCGGCACAAGACCATGACGCTGGACGCGGCCGAGTTCATCCGCCGGCTTTTGATCCATGTCCTGCCTAAGGGCCAACATCGCATCCGCCAGTACGGTTTCTTCGGCAATGGCAACCGCGCGGCCAATATCGCCGTGATCAGGGAATTGCTCAGGGCCAAAGCCCCAAACACAAATCATAGCGATGACAATCCCGCCGGGCACACCGATGACCAGCCCCGCACACTCGCATTACCTTGTCCGTGCTGCGGCGGACGACTGATCATCGTTGAGGCGTTCGCGCCACAACAGCAGCCAAGAGCACCGCCGTCGGCGTCGAGGGCCGCCGCATGACACACGCGCGCACCTCACACTATACACCGCCAATTCCCGCCTCAGCCTCACGCCAAACGGCGCGCGGCCCTGCCGACCTGCGCAAATCCATAAAACGGTGGCGCAAAAATTGCTCGAACCTCCGGGAAGCAACGCTCATCTCCAGAAAGCCTGCAAAAAAAAAGCTGAATCTAAGCACAAAAGCCAAGCCAAGGCGTCCTGCGCAGCCAAGTCCAAAGCAACCGCAACCCTCAAATCCCCATAAAAACGGATGATCCGCCCAACACCACCCCGAGATTTCCCGCTGGAGCGCTTCTCCAACGCCAGGCAACGCCCCACGCTACTCAAACCCATCCGCCAGGCGTCCGAGAAACCTGCATCGGAGCGTTAATTGCATCCTACCGGATTAATGGGTCCTGACCCTAAGGAGGCCATTCTTATCGGTTCCAGAAACAGTGATCGTCAGACTGTCTCAATTCCCCCAAAGCATGGATTTCAACGCACCCCAAATAAGCTGGGGTCTTAACCAACTAACGGCGCGTTGATCAACTGGCTGTCCGGATCGCCATGTTCCTAACACTTCAAGTTCAC
>JAAEOH010000375.1 GCA_024244645.1 Hyphomicrobiales bacterium | reverse complement strand
GCAGTAAGTAGGACGACCGGATTTCTGAGAGTCTCAGAAATCCAACGGTCTCACTTAGAGGTCCAGGGAATCATTAGTTAAGGAGATATAGTAGGTTCGCCTGTAGTCGTGCATGTAATGATTTAGTGTTAGGGGTCCAACGAGGAGGTGACTCACCGTTGGGTCCAATAGCATATAGTTGACCCATCGTTGGGGTTAGCAGGTAGACGACCCATCGTTGGGTCCAACATATATGTGACCCATCGTTGGGGCCTTCACATACGTGACCCATTGTTGGGGGTCTGTATGTGAACATTTGCGTAGTGTCGGTTGTTGTAGAAACCGACATAGTGTAATGTCGGTTTGATAGAAACCGACATTGTGGAATGAAAATAATTTCCAGCCACACAGATGGTACACAATACATCCATCCCTTTTGGACGCCATCTCGTACTTGTACTACCGCGCCACCACCCGGAAACGGCAAAAGTGGGTGTCAACTTGCGCCAGCTTAACCTTAACGAAATTGGTGAGCCCCTATCCGGCATTTATGTGACTCATAGTTGTTATCGTGGGAAGTGTTGGTTAAATAGCCTAGGGTCCGTGACAGATGGGTGACAGTCTGACAGTCCATCAGTTTTTAAACTAAACTGTCTGAAAGCAGCCCATGGGTGGGGGGTTCGTTGACAGTTGACCCCTCCAGTGGAGAATACCTACCAGGTGCATATGTGATTCATCGATGTGATCGGGGGAATTTCTTGCGATCCAGTAGGTGTTGTGGCTCTCATACGGACTCCTTCGGATCGCCGTAATGTAGTAGCGCGTTCCGCTTCCTACTACGCTACTCACTGTGGTCTCACAGTGTCTTAAGTATCTGGACTTGTAGGTATTTTCCAACAAAAAGGAGTGAATTACCTTTTACGTGGGCATTATCGTACTAACAATGCCCTACGTATAATATCCGCCTTCTGAGAAACTATTTGGTGGCCTCTATAGCCACTAATGCTTTCCCGTTACAGAGATACGGGCATTACTTTGCGGTGCGTCAGTTAACTGTCGGCGTACCCACAACGATAAGTCATCTGACTGCCGATGGTGTACAACGAATCAGCTACACGTTGTCCGACAACACAATTTCTATTCACAACTACGAATCAACTAAACGCACTCTTGATGATGAATCAGCTAAGTGTACTGTTATGTTAGCCGTTGGGTCCGCTTCCCAAAAGCGTCGCTAGGAAGCCCGACTCTTAGCTCAGAGGATGTTACTAGCCAGGATGCTACTAGCTAGGATGTTACTAGCTAGGATGTTACTAGCTAGGATGTTACTGGCTAGGATGTTACTAGCTAGGATGTTACAGAAATAGAGTAATATCTAAGTCGGTGGGACAACATTACAAAAGCT
>JAAEOH010000374.1 GCA_024244645.1 Hyphomicrobiales bacterium | reverse complement strand
TCGAACTTGCGCAGAAATTCAGTGAGATTTTTGCAAGTGTTGGAATCCATCCAAATGAGGCATCGAATGTTTCAGATGATGGAAAAATAGGAGGAGTCATTCACTGTTTCAGTGGTAAGGGTCCACGAAAAAATAACTTGATCTTTTTGCGCTCAGGTTTAGATCAGATTGGGTGCAATTTCCCAAATTGCCTAGCAATTCTTCGAATTGCCTCGATCTGATTGAGTGCGATTTTTCAAATCGCCTAAGCAATTCGGAGAATTGCCAACCGCCAGCGTAGCCTTAGCTACGGTGAGGATTCAGCGAATGAAGACCGATCAAATCTGGCCTAAAAATGAGATGCAAAAAGCTAAGTTATTTTGAGACAGCTCCTAAAGCCAATGCACTCAGAGACGTTGTCAAGACAGTGCCAGTAGAGAAACTGGTTCTGGAAACGGATTTCCCTTTCCTTGTCCCTCAACCAGAAAGAGGAAAACGAAACGAGCCATCCTATCTTGAGCACGTAATTCCTGTCCTTGCAGAGCTAAAAAAACTGTCGGTCGAAGACATCTGAAGAATAACATCTCTCAATGCCAGGAAGCTTTTTCGTAAAGGCAAAG
>JAAEOH010000373.1 GCA_024244645.1 Hyphomicrobiales bacterium | reverse complement strand
CGTGAAATTCCAGCTTCAAGCGGCGGTCGAAATCAACCCGCAAAGGGGGCGTTCTGCCTTCACCCGCCGGGTGACGCGGGGTGCGTCTGTTCTGATGTGTGTATGGCATTGATTCTTATAGCAGAATCATGTTGTCGCCGCGTGAAATATCGGGTTCATCTGGGAAATAGGGGATAAATATATGAATGTATCAGAGGCAATGTACGCGCTGCCCTGACAATCGCGGTGAGATCGCCGGAACGAACGAGGGCAGGGACGTGATCAAAGCAAAAGCAGGCAGCTGTAGCGAACCATTGTTGGACCGGCGCGGCTTCATGCTAGGAGGTGCCACCTTGTTGGCAGCCGGGTTGCTTCGGCAGGCGCGGGCGTCACAGCCTTCGACTGTCCAGATCGGCCCGAAAACGCTTTCGACGCTGGGCGACGGCAACCTTGTTCTTCCCGTGGATTTTGTGTTCGGCGATATAGCTATAAAGGAGCGTGAGCCCGTCCTGAAGGCGAACGGTTACGATGTTGCAAGGCTAGAACCTGCCTGCAACGTGACTGCGCCGCGCGACGTAACCCATCACGCATCCGATAATCAGGCCTGCCACGTACAGACCCCACGCGCTTTCTAAACCGAACAGATGCTCCTCCCAGAGCAAGACAGCGTCAGCCCTTCGGGATTGTCCCTATCGCGCCTTTGTCCGGCGTGGTGTCCGGCCGGCAATCGGTTCCGGTCAGCGCGCCGGTTTGCAGAACAGTTCACAGAGCGTCTCGACAACCGAAGACACTTCCTGATCCGCAATGCTGTAAAATATCATGCGGCCCTCGAGCCGCGCCGTAACAAGACGGGCGAAACGCAGCCGTGCAAGCTGCTGCGAAACGGTCGCCTGCGGCATCGACAATATGCCCTCAAGATCCGAGACTGATTTTTCGCCTTCCGAAAGAATGCACAATATGAGGATCCGTGTTTCGTGAGAAAGCGCTTTCAAGAGCTCACTGGCCTTGGCGCCTGCTCAAGCAGCGCCTTCATGTCATTCTCATCCATGTCGGGTTTAAGATTTGGAAGTGACATGTCTGTGTCCGCTTCATTGCCGCGAATTGAACGCAACATATATATCACTGGATATGTTTTATCCAGTCGGTTGCCGGGGTTCACTTGCGCGGTCATTTCGGCAGTTTCTCCATCATTTCCGCCAGCAGAACACAGAAGAAATCATCACCGGCATAGCCGCGCATCCGGCCGATTTCCCTGCCGTCTTCAAACAGCACAAATGTCGGGGCAAATGCCTCCCGGTTGATGAAGTTCAGATCATCCGGCCGGCGGTTCGAAGACGCAGAAGTTGCCTTGGACCAGTGCCGCCGCTTGATCCGGTATTGGTCCGCGCTACTTGAAGTTTCCGATTGGAGAACACGCATGGGATTGATGTTGAACGGAATTTATCTTGCCGAGGATCCGCAGCCGGATACCAGGGAAGACGGCGAGTTCCAGCGGGCAAAGAGCACAATCCGCAACTGGATCACCAAAGATGGCGCACCGGGGCCGACGGGCGAGGGCGGCTTAACGGCGCAGGCCGGCCGCTATCATCTGTTCCTGGCGTGGAATTGCCCCTGGGCGCACCGCGCTTTTCTGACCCGCCTGTTCAAGGGTCTTGAAGAGGCCACAAGCGTCTCCTTTGCCGCACCTCGGCGAACCGAGGACGGCTGGATCTTTGAAAAATCGGGCCAATACAGTGATGGCGTGCTTGGCGTATCCGCGCTTCACGAAATCTACGCTCGTGTTGAGCCTGCCTATACCGGGCGCATTACGGTTCCGGTCCTATGGGACATGGAACGCGGCGTTGCGGTCAGCAACGAGTCGGCTGACATCGTACAGATGCTCGATGCTGCATTCGATCAGGGACCCGAGCTCTTTCCTGACGATTTGCTGCAGGAAATCGAACGCTGGAATGAGTGCATCTACCGGACTGTCAACAACGGCGTCTACAGGGCCGGCTTTGCCCGCACACAGGAAGCCTACGACCGGGCCGTGCACGAGGTGTTTGAGACGCTCGACGCAATCGAGGATCAGCTCGGTACGACACGCTATTTAACCGGTGAACGGTTCACCGCCTGTGACCTGCGGTTGTTCCCGACGCTGGCCCGGTTCGATGTTGCTTACCATTATGCGTTCAAATGCAATATCAGAAGGCTGCAGGACTATCCCAACCTTTGGGCATATGCCCGCGAAATCTACCAGATGCCTGGCGTTGCAGACACTGTCCGGTTCGAAATCTACAAGGCTGGCTATTTCTCTCCAAGCCCCCTGCGCAACCCGCTAGGCATTGTGCCTGCAGGCCCGATTATCAACTGGAATCAGTCGCACAATCGAAACTAGAGTCTGTCACCTTTAGACGGAAGCATATCCGGCATTTTTGAGGTAGTTTGCGCACTCGGTTGGTTTGATTGATCCGACGAGTTCGCCGACATATCGCCATGCTTCTTCGATTGTTCTTTTTTGTGCTATTCGCAT
>JAAEOH010000372.1 GCA_024244645.1 Hyphomicrobiales bacterium | reverse complement strand
TTGAGAGGTTGCGCAAATTTGCGCATGCTCGTGACAGAGGTGGGGAAATTCCCCACCTATCAAGATGTGGGCAGATTGCCCACATGCAAGGAACAATTTATTGTCCTTTTTCATTCCGCCATATTTTACGGGTTGGCATTGTCACAGATCCTTGCCACCCCAGTTTCCGGCTGTGAAGTTTATGTAACAATGCCCATGCCTGACACTGAAACCGACGACACGGGATCTCCGCCGGCGTCGTCATCGGCTCCTGAGGTGTGAACCGGCGTCCAAAAAGGACCCCACCACCTGCCAGTCTAATTCTATCAACCCTCGATGAAGGAGCGCATGCAAGCGCTGGAAATCAGGAAAGCCGAACTCGTTAGCGAATTGAAGAATGCGAAAGAACCTCCAACACTTCTTCACCCAAGCATGGCTCAAGAGTACCAAATACGGGTCGACACGCTCTTCCAAGCCTTCGAGGATAAAGACATGCGGCTCGAAGCCAGTGAAGACGTTTGAGAACGCCGGTGCAATAATCCACCACTGAGGCGGCAACATCCAGCTCCATGCGCGCACCGATCGTCTGTGTGTGGCCACGCAACGTGTCGGACATCCGGCGGCGGCACTGATCCTCCAGCCAGGCGTTGAGATCATCAATACTGGAGAACCGGGGCAGCGGCACCATGAAGATGCGCCGTGCGTATCCGACCACACCTTCAACCTTACCCTTGTCATTGCCTTTACCGGGACGGCCAAAACGATCCTCAAACAGATAGTGCGAGATCAGCTCGCCGAACACCCGAGTGCGTTTGCGCCTGCCGTTCCCCAGAATGCGGGCAACGGCAATCCTGGTGTTGTCGTACAGGATCGATTGCGGGACACCACCAAAAAACCAGAACGCCGAGACATGTCCGTCGCAAAAAGCTTCCGTCGTCTCGCCTGGATAAGCCTTGACGAAACAGGCATCGGACTGCGGCAGGTCCATCACCAGGAAATGGATTTTGTGTTCAATGCCGCCAATCACGCCGAGCGCCTCGCCAAAGTCCACTTGCGCATGGCCGGGCCTATGTGAAAGCGGCACGAACACCTCACGCTGGCGCTGACGAGCCGCAAAGATGTAATCCTTCACAATCGTGATGCCGCCGGCAAAACCGTGCTCATCACGCAGCCGTTCAAAGATCCGCTTGCAGGTATGGCGTTGCTTCTTGGGAACCTTGGTGTCGCCCTCAAGAATCTGGTCGATGATGCCGGTAAAAGGATCAAGCTTGGGTCGGCGAGGTGGCTTCGAACGCCGGTAGCCCGGCGGCACCGAGAATGCCAGCATCTTGTCAACCGTACGCCGCTCGATCCCGAAGTCCCGTGCCGCCTCACGCCGAACCATACCTTGAATAATAACCGCGTGACGCACCCGACCGTACAGTTCCACTCGCTTCATCCCCGCCCTCTGCCCAAAGGCAGAACGCTTACCACTGGTGGAGTTTTACTCCGGCCAAAACAGACAAACTTGGCCGCCTCAGTGGTGGATTATTGCACCGGCGTTCTCAACAAACGACGCAGGAAAGCGGAAACGACGACGATCGCCATCATCGGCGATGGCATGGTCGGCTGAGCAAGTGGCGTCGATCAGCCGCCTAAGAGCCCCGCTGGCTCGCACTTCGGAGACTGGTCCATTAGGCTGGCGGCACCGCTGCAACCCGCCACAACTCAGTCTCGTTGATCCGTGTCTGTACCCTGATCAGGACACTCGGCCAGCGTTTTCGCATTGGCAGGTATTGAATGATGGGATGCACCCCATTCACACTTCTTCGAACTCGCAAAGCGGCAGCGGAGTCATGCCCCATCAACAACCGAGAAACGGGATTGCGAGAGCACACTTGGGCGCTTTTCCAAACCCTCTTGTCTAGAAGATGCTCGGTGAAGCCAAAAAAACCATGCGCAGCCTCGTCGGGCCGGCAATGGAGTGGTTCTCGATACCGCTTCTCACGTACTTCTTCTTCTTGAGCACCTCCCTTCCCGGAATTCCCCTGAATATACTTGGCGGCGGCGTCCTGACCGAACTGATATCGTTGACCTCAAACCCCTTCGTGAGTCTCTTCGTCGGCATCCTTGCCACGAGCATCGTGCAGAGTTGGTCGTCCGTACATATGAGCGACTTCCGAGAACATGCCAGAAATCAATAGCGAACAGCGGCCGGTACATACATTTAGGCCGAGAGCACCCACAAACGTGCGAAGCTATTCGACCATGAATATAATCATCCCAATGGGGCAGATTCTTCGTAACCATCTAGTCCAAATTTCCGCCTAAAAGTGTTTCCAACCGGTGACGCGGACCGGAAGTTCTTTCCGATCCGCGTCGAGTACTCGGATTCGCTTTCCAGCCACTCCCAGTGATGGCGTCATGTATCCGATTTCGGATATCGGGATACCAGTGGCCTGTTGGATCCGCTCGACAGCGGGCCGCGCTCCTGGCGGTGCGGTAAACAGAATTTCGTAATCATCTCCGCCGCACAGAATGGCAGCAAAGATATCGGGATCGGCCGTCGCCACTGATCGTGCGGCTGGCGATAGCGGAAGGCTTTCTGATTGCACGACGGCACCCAGCCCAGATTCTTCGCATATGTGTCCGTGATCGGCAAGCAGCCCATCGGAGATGTCGATTGTAGCGGTGGCCACATCAAGCAGGCGTGGCCCGGCCGATACGCGCGGATGCGGCAGCTGATACCGGGCGACCAGAGCAGCCTCAGCTTCGGGCGACGTTAGCGACATCGCGCCTTGCAAGGCCCGAAGGCTGAGCAGAGCATCGCCGATAGTGCCGGTTACGAATACGCGGTCGTGTGGGCCAGCGCCGCTGCGCCTCAGCATGCGGTCATGCGGCACCTCACCGAATGCGGTGATCGCTATCATCAACGGCCCGCCGGAGGCATTGGTGTCGCCACCGATAAGATGGACGTCATATTCCTTTTGGTCAGCGGCCAATCCACGCGCGAATTCAGCCATCCATATCGCGGTTGTGGATTTCGGCAGGACCAGCGCGAGCATGTAGGCCCGCGCTATGCCGCCCTTACTCGCTATATCGGACAGATTGACCCGCAATGCCTTGCGAGCAACGAGGTCGGGTGGATCGTCTTCACGGAAATGAACGCCGGCCACCACTGTATCCGCCTTGACAATAAGATCGTGGCCGGAGAACGGTGCGATGACGGCAGCGTCGTCGGTCAGATTGAAAGCTCCGGGAAAGCCACTGGATAGTGGAGCCAGATAACGTGCGATCAGTTTGAATTCGCCGGGAAGGCTGCGGTCTTCATCGTTCATAAGTCATTTTGCCACGCCGGGAACCGAAAGTCGCGATCCCCTGCGGGCTCAATTTTCATCCAGCCGCACAGAGCGATCTCGGCCGACCGCTTCACCGACCGAGATCGCCGAAGTTTTGTTTCCGCGCGGCTTTAACCTCATCCAGCCTGCGTACCGGAGTCAGATGCGGCGCGCTCGACAGCAATTCCGGCGCGGTCTCGGCTTCTTGAGCGATCTGTAGCATCGCAGCAATAAACGCGTCGAGGGTCTGAAGGCTTTCGGTTTCGGTCGGCTCGATCATCAGCGCCTCCCGAACAATCAGAGGGAAATAGTTCGTTGGCGGATGGAATCCGAAATCCAACAGTCTTTTGCAGACATCGATCGCCCGCACGCCGGCCTGTTTGGCATCGCCCTCACAAACGAACTCATGCATGCAGGTTCGATCGAACGGGACCTGGAAAGCCTTCTGCAACTGCACGCGCAGGTAGTTTGCGTTGAGCACGGCATGTTCAGCGTTGGCGCGCAGCCCTTCGGGGCCGTGGTGGAGGATATAGGCGTAGGCGCGGACCATCATACCGAAATTGCCGAAAAACGTGCTCACCCGACCAATGGATCGCTTCGGAGTCGACAGCTCATATCGCGACGCCGGGTCGTCACCAACGGCATCGGATACCAGTGGGCCGGGTAGATAGGGCGCAAGGTCCGCAGAGGCGCCGATCGGTCCCGAGCCGGGGCCGCCCCCGCCATGCGGCGAAGCGAAAGTCTTGTGCAAGTTGTAGTGCATGATGTCGATGCCGAGATCTCC
Organism: Hyphomicrobiales bacterium; assembly: GCA_024244645.1. Taxonomy (GTDB): domain Bacteria; phylum Pseudomonadota; class Alphaproteobacteria; order Rhizobiales; family Rhizobiaceae; genus Hoeflea_A. The sequence continues at coordinate 8,094 of JAAEOH010000372.1, read as the reverse complement.
CGGCCGCATGATACCGGTGAGCGCGTTCATGTTGGCCCCATCGCCATAGACGACAGCACCACAGTCATGGACAAGCCGAATAACCTCTTCGACCTGCTGTTCAAACAGTCCAAGCGTGTTCGGGTTCGTAAGCATCAGACCGGCAACATCGGAGCCGCAGGCTGCTCCAAGCGCTTGCAGATCGATATTACCGCCGCGATCGGTCGGGATCTCAGTCAGACTAAGACCCGCCATGGCAACCGAGGCCGGATTGGTGCCATGAGCCGAATCCGGCACCAAAATCTGTGTACGAGTACCCTCGTTCCGGTCGTCGTGATAGGCGCGCATCATCAGCAAGCCACTAAGTTCGCCGTGTGCGCCGGCGGAGGGTTGGAGCGAAACGGCGTCGAACCCGCCGATTTCACGCAGACATTCCTGCAGTCCGAACATCAGTTCCAGATTGCCTTGAACGTCCGCCAATGCCAGCAACGGATGGGACCGCAGGAAGCTGGGATAGGTGGCCACCGTCTCGCAAATCCTGGGATTGTATTTCATCGTGCAGGAGCCAAGCGGATAGAACCCATTATCGATGCCGTAATTGCGCTGCGAGAGGCGCAAATAGTGGCGCGATACATCGCTCTGCGAGAGTTCCGGCAGGCCATTGTCCGCGCGCAGCAGGTCGCACGGCACTCGGGTTGGCGGCACGTCCGGCTCGGGAAGAGCCACGCCAATACGCCCCGGTATGCTTTTTTCGAACACCGTTTTTTCGCTCATCGGGTCACCTGTTTGAGCGCGTCTGCCAATCGGTCGATCGATTCGCGCTTATTCATTTCGGTAACGGCCACCAACAGATGATTGGCATGAGCGGGGTCAACTAGCCCCAGGTCATAACCGCAAACGAGACCGAACTGATCGGTCAATTGCCGGCAAACCCCGTTGGCCGGTTGTCTGAGATCAACGACGAACTCCTTGAAGAAAACTGCGTCCTTGGCTTGCGGGTTTATTTGTAGGCCTGCAACCTCTTCGATCCGTGCAGCAGCATAATGGCTTTTCCGGTAGCACAATTCAGCGACCGAACGAAGGCCGTGCTTGCCGAGCGCCGCCAGGTAGACGGCCGCGGCCAGTGCCGTCAGCGCTGCATTTGTACAGATATTGCTCGTCGCCTTTGCGCGGCGGATGTGTTGCTCGCGGGTAGCAAGGGTCAACACGTAGCCACGTGATCCCTCCGTGTCGACTGTCTCTCCGACAAGGCGACCCGCAATCTTGCGCACCAGAGTACGACGGGTGGTGAAAATGCCGAGATGCGGACCGCCAAAGGAAAGATGACTTCCAAGCGGCTGTCCATCGGCCACCACGACGTCCGCCCCGAAATCGCCGGGTGGCTTGAAAAGCCCCATGGCAATGGGATCCCCGATGACAATCAACAACGCCCCGACTGCATGAACCGTTTCCGCAAGACCGTCCAGGGTTTCGAACTGCCCGAAGAAATTGGGAGATTGCACCACCACGGCCGCTGTTTTCTCGCCGATGTCCGACGCGATAGTGTCGGTTGTGATCGCCTCATCGCGTCCCCTAAGATAGGTATTAAGCACCTGTACATATTGCGGGTTGAGCCCGGGAAAAACGACAATCTGGTTGCGCTTTGGTCCGCCGACATTGAGTGCGAGAAACACCGCTTCGGCAAGCGAAGTTGCGCCGTCATAGTGACTGGCATTGCTCACCTCCATCCCGGTAAGTCGGCAGATCATGCTCTGATATTCGTACATGGCCTGCAGCATGCCCTGGCTGACTTCAGGCTGGTACGGCGTGTAGGAGGTATAAAATTCGGATCGACGCAGGACATCGCCGACAATCGACGGTACAAAATGGTTGTAAGCACCGGCGCCGAGAAAACAGTCACTGTCGGACACAGTCCGGTTACCAAACGCTAGCCGCTGCATTTCGCGTTCCAGTTCCAGTTCCGAAAGCGGCTCCGGCAGGCTCAGCGCCGGAAACCGGTAGCCCTTCGGCACGTCGGAAAATAGATCGCCAATGGATGGGCAACCGATGGCCGCCAGCATCGCCGTGCGTTCATCATCCGTGTGCGGAAAATAGACCAAGCGCTGTACCTTCCATTAGGTATTGGATAACGCCTACATTTCAGACCAAGACCGCTGTGAATGGCTTGATTCAAATCAAACCTCTAATAGCTAACCCGACACTTTGACCATGCGTCGCTTATGGTAGCCGATAGCGACCGGCCAGAATCCCTTGGCAGCCAAGTGTGCGTCGAGCATGGCATCGCCAGTGTCGAATCGCAATTCCGCGGTCCGTGCAAGTTTGGCCGGTGTGGCGATTACCCAAATATTTTTGTGGCCGATCTTCTTAACGACGTCGGGGCTGATCTGAAGATTACCGCGCCCTAGAACAAATCCCTGAACGCCGATCGGGCTAAGAATAAGGTTGGCGTCTTCTTGAGCGTCGAGGAGCCTCAGCAAATCCTGCTCATTTACATCTCTTGCAACAAGAACGCCGCCGCACACAACATCGATGCCGAGCAGCGTCTTCTCGATACCAAGCTTGTCGGCAACGAACTGAACCGTTCCACCGGGTCCTAAAATGTATAGCCTGTCCGAATGCAGATTCATCTCCTCGCCGAGTTGCTGCGCTATTTCCTCTTTAACTGCAGCATCGGCCTGGGCGTCGAACATGGCCTTCGCCGCTTGCGTCATCGTCGGTTCGAACGGCGTCTTCGCTTTATGATACAGACGCACAACCCACGCGCCCTCACGGTAGCGGTCCTCATCGACGTCGAGAATCTCCGCCTCTATTAGATCCAACTCGCCGCGCAGAAATCCTATCACAAGGGAGGATGTCCGAAGCGGAGTCATTCCGAAAACCCCGGAATACATTTTCACACCGGCGGGAATGCCCAGCATGGGTGTCGCCGTTCCTGTCTCGCAGCAAACGTCACGGGCCGTGCCGTCACCGCCGCAGAAGACAACCAGGTCCGCACCGGCATCCATGAATGCGCGGGTGGCGGCCCGTGTATCCACCTCGGAGGGCGGAACGTTCGGATGGAAGACGATGTCGACATTTTCGAAGCCGGCATTCCACAAAGCCCGCGCACCCATCGGGCCGCTGCAGGTCACCCATCGAAATGACTGCGGTCGATCATCTTTGTTAAGCATGGTTTGCAATTCGGCGAGCATCTCTGCTGCCCGTGCCTCGGACAACGGCTCGGCACCTAGGCGCTTGGCCTGATCGGCCACTCCGTCCGTTCCCTTCAGACCGACCCGCCCGCCCATGCCGGCTATCGGATTGATCAGGAAGCCTATCGTTTTCATGGTGCGGCGCTCAGCCAGCAAACTGCTTCAGCACGTTGAGCACCACGTCAAGATCGGCTTCCGTGTGGTCCACCGATATCTGGAAACGGATTTCCTCATCACCCTTCGGTACGACCGTATAGTTAAGGCCGGTTGCCAGGATGTTGTTTTCCCGCAGATGCCCCACGAGAGCCAAGGTGCGTTGCGTATCGCGAACCACCAGCGGCACGATCGGGTGCTCGCCGGGAATCGTCTCGAAACCCAGCCCGGCGATGCCCTCCTCGAAACGCCGGGTCATCGCGCGCAACCTCGAAAGCAATTCGGCTCCGGCCGGACTATCGACAATACCGACCGCCTTGACGCCGGCTGCGGCCTCGCTGGGCGTGATCGGATTGGAGTAAATATAGGATGGCGATGTTTCGCGCAAATATTCGACTACGGTTGCGCTCGTGGCCACATAGCCGCCATTGACGCCGAATGCCTTGCCGAGGGTGCCGATCAAAAGATCGGCCTGTTCGCTGCCCTCATGCGCTTCTGTTCCGCGGCCGCCCGGTCCAAAGGCACCGACACCATGGGAATCGTCCACCACGACAAGGACGTTCTCCTCGAAATCGGAATCATACTCGCGAGCAAGCGCCATGATCCCACGCAGCGAAGCATAATCGCCGCGCATGCTGAAGATCCCGTCCGTCACTACGATGGCGCGCCGGCAACTTCCCCGTGACGCATCCAGGCAATTTCTCAATTCACTCAAGTCGAGATGCTTGTAAATCCGCTTCATCGCCGGTCTGGCCAGGCGGATGGCGTTGATGATGCAATTGTGGTTGAGTGCGTCACTGATCACGCAGGTTTGGTCGGTGATCAGTTGCGGCAGGACGCCCATCACCGTTGCATAGGCGGAACTGAAGATCATCGCAGCTTCACGGTCGTGAAAGGCGGCCAGTTTGGCTTCCAGTTCCTTATGCGGCGACCAAGTGCCGCTGATGAACCGGACGGCACCCGGCCCCGTGCCATAGCGTCGGGTGGCGTCCTCCTCCGCCGTCTCCACCTCTTGCTGGAAGGAAAGACCCAGATAACTGTTGGAATTCATCCGGATGAACGGCCGGTTGCCGTTGTCTTCCAGCAGAAACCGCAGCCCTCTACCTTCGTGGGGCGGCAAGACAGCACAGACGATATCCTCCCGACCCTTGAGTGTTGTGGCAGCCGCAAGTTCGTCGAGCCGGTTATTCAGAAGCTGCAACAGTCGATCATGAGGCATAACGCAACTCCATGGTCTAGGGATTGGTGAGCGGCAGGTGGGCGAGCATGTCCGAAACCATTGCATCGAGGTCGAACCCGGGCTGCCAATCCCATTCTCGGCGAGCTGCCGAATCGTCCAGCGATCGCGGCCAGGATTCTGCAATCGCTTGACGCGCCGGATCGATCTTGTAATCGATCACAAAATCCGGGACGTACATTTTGATCGCAGCGGCCAGTTCACTAGGCGTAAAATTCATGGCAGCGACATTATAGGCATTGCGATGGACAAGTCGGCTCCCCTGCGCGGCCATCAGCTCGCACATCGCCCTCACAGCATCGGGCATATACATCATGGGGAGGCGAGTATCGGGCTTCAGGTAGCTGGTGTACCGCGCGCCTCGGACCGCACCGTGAAAAATGTCGACTGCGTAGTCCGTGGTGCCACCGCCGGGCGGCGCGCTGTACGACAAGACGCCCGGCAAGCGCAGGCCGCGTGCATTGGTTCCGAACCGCGCGTGATAATAGTCGCACAGCATCTCGCCCGTTACTTTGGTGATGCCGTAAATGGTGTTTGGTCTTTGAATGGTGACCTGCGGCGTCCCGTCACGCGGCGTACCCGGCCCGAAGGCAGCTATGGAACTTGGGAAAAACACTGCACAATCATATAGCCGGGCCGCCTCGAGGATGTGAGCCAGGCCCGCCATATTCACATGCCACGCCGCTTGCGGCTTGTCTTCGCCCACCGCGGACAGGATGGCTGCCAGATGGTAGATGGTGCCGATATTGCGCCGCTGCACGACGTCCAATACCTGATCCTGATCTGTGCAATCGAGCAACTCATAGGGGATCGTATGATCGAAAGCGGAAGTAGGGTGGCGGATATCTGAGGCGATGACCGCATCAGGACCGAATGCGCGCACAAGCGTCGGCACGAGCGCGCTCCCGATCTGACCGAGTGCACCTGTGACTAAGACAGCACCCATTTTTCCGAGATTCCCTGCGTCGACGATGAGTTCAGTCCAACATATGATGACGCAACCCAGTTGACGCAGATCAAAACCGAATATGGGCATGCTGGTCTGGATTGTGGTGCAACAAAGTCTCGGTGGAGCCCTCAGAAGACACCATTGAGTTTCAGGGCCAACGGTTAATTTGAGTTAGCCAGCGGCAGGCGACCGATCGAATTCAGTTCAGTTGAACAGATTTTGACGAATATTAAATAAGCCCCGTTGCGTTGATGTAGTTCCATATTTGTCAATTCGTTTCCAGGAGCACCTTGTCATGCTTAGCGCAGAGGAATGGTGGGGCAACATGGCTCTTTATGGAGAACAGGTCTGGCCGGCACAGGTTGTTTTTACTTTGTGGGCCTTGCAGCAACCATACTTGTTGGCATTGTCACATAAACTTCACAGCCGGAAACTGGGGTGGCAAGGATCTGTGATCAGGCGGCGGCACTTGCGGTTTTCCAAGCATCGAATGATGCGGTTCGAAGTTTTTTGTAAAAGGGCCGTCTGTTGAGGTGGCGCTGATGATAGAAGGTGTTGTATGTCGCGGCGTGGATGGAGAGAAAGTGTTGCGCCGACCCGGGCGACTTGAACTTTTGCATTTTACGCTCGCGTCTTCGGATCGGCTGATGCGCGTTCTCGGCCCTGTTGTTGGCGCGATGACTGTGGACATGTTCTGCGGTGAGACCTAAATCCCGGAAGGCCGGCGGATAGGACCGTAGCTTGTCGGTCACAACCCGGCTTGGCGCGAAACCTTGCTTCTTGAGCAGCTTTTTCATCAGTTTTTTGGCGGCTTTCGCATTGCGCCGGCTCTGCACGAGGAAATCCAGAACTTCGCCTTCATTGTCCACAGCGCGCCAAAGCCAATAGCGTTTCCGGCGGATCACGATCACCATTTCATCAAGGTGCCAGTGATCGCTGGGCCTAGGACGGGCCCGGCGCAGATTGGCAGCGATCGCCGATCCAAACTTCAGAAACCACCGACGGATCGTCTCATGAGAGACGTCCACGCCTCTTTCGGCGAGCATTTCCTCGACATCACGGAAACTCAGGGTGAACCTGGCGTAGAGCCAAATGGAATGACGGATGATTTCGGGCGGGAAGCGGTGACGCTTGAAAGAGAGCTGGCGCATCGGCTCAGCCTAATTTCGCTCCCACATCTCTACCAGCCCGGTTTATGTGACAATGCCAAGGAAAGAAAAGAAACCTGCTTCGTGACAGAGTAAATCGTTTTCGAAACCGGACGAGATGCAAATCCGGGGCGTAGGTCCCAGGACAAATTTCCGTCTGCATTTGAGCATTTCACCAGCGTTTGTAGACCGACACCGCAATCACGACGATCGCCAGCTCGGCAAGCAGGACTGCCGGCCATATCTGGCCGATGGCGGGATCGATCCATTTTTGCGGACCAAAGGAAATCAGTGCCAGAAGCGCGGCCACCACCGTCATTGCCCGGCCTGCACCGGTGCTGCATGCGCCGAGAATCCAGGCCGCTGCCGCTATGGAAATCGACGCACCCAGAAACGGTCCAAGTGCAAAGAGCGGGATTGTGAGGGGCGGGTGAGGGACGGTTTGGGTGAACAAAGCCCCCAGCATTGTTGTTTGAAGAATAACCAGAACACCGAGCGCGGCGTGCGAAATCAGGGGAAGGTTCTTGTATTCCATGGGTCACCTATTTCCGTATAGAAGTGTACGCTTTGACAAATCCGTACATACCTTTACGGTTTATGTCAACAGATTGGGAGAGATTCATGAAAACCGACCGGCAGGTGCGCCGAAAACGCGAAATCGAGGCAGCGGCGTATGAGGTGCTGGCTGAAAAGGGTTACAAGGCGACTTCTATGCTGGCGATTGCAAAGCGCGCGGCCGCGTCAAATGAAACGCTCTACAATTGGTACGGCAACAAACAGACCCTGTTCCGCTCGATGGTCGCATCGAATGCGCTTCAGGCTGAGCGCCTGCTGGAAAATTTCCAAGATGGCAGCACAGAAACGCTGGAGGCAATCAGGAAGCTAGGTCCCGTCCTGCTGCGCATCGTTACCGGGGAAAAAGCGATTGCACTCAATCGCGCCGCGGCCGGCGATGTGCACGAAACCGGCTTGCTTGGTCCGACGATTGCCGAAGCGGGTAAGGGGACGATCGCCCCGATGCTCACCGATGCGTTTCGACAGGCCCGAACCAAAGGCCTGCTGGCGTTCGATGACGACGAAGACGTCGCGCAAATCTATATATCGTTGCTGATTGCGGATCTGCAGATCGAACGGGTCATCGGTGTGCGGGATGCGCCCGGGGACGCAGAGATCGAGGCAAGGGCTGAACGTGCATGGCGGCTGCTTTACAGATTGTTTGGGCCGGAGCCTTCTTGAGGGGGCTGACCGAAATTCTGTGGTGCGGCGTGACCGCAGGACCAACGACCCCATTTTGGACTAGGACACATACCCATAAATTAGCGATGTGGGATTCCCAAACTTAAACGGGTCAGATTCAGTTGCGCTGTGGAGGATTAGCCATGGCGCGATTTGACCTGACGGACTTTGAGTGGGATGTGATCCAACCGCTTTTGCCGA
>JAAEOH010000371.1 GCA_024244645.1 Hyphomicrobiales bacterium | reverse complement strand
ACCACCCCTGAAAGGAAAGAGCATGTTGAAACACAAAACTGCATGGGCCGGGCGATTTTGCCCTCTGACTGCGTTGGCTCGCACTTGTGGTGGGATGGCACCACGGCGTGCAATCCGCCTTGTCAGCGACCAAAATCGCCTTGATCAAATGGTTCCCTTTGGACAAGGCACGCTCTAATGGAGCCCATCGATATCGGCCTCGTTGTTTCTGGTTTCATGCTTGTGATGGTTATTTTAGGCATGCGCGTTGCTTTTGCCGCCGCACTGGCCGGGCTTGTCGGTCTGATCTGGATATTCTGGGCCAAGAAGGGCTATGACCCGGCGGCTTTCACCTGGGCTCTGACGGTTGCGGTCAAGACCGCAGGTCAGGTGCCGCATTCCAAGGTATCGTCGCAGGCCCTGTCGCTGATCCCGACCTTCATCCTGATCGGTTACCTCGCCTACTATGCCGGTCTGACTAAAGCGCTGTTCGAGGCGGCAAAGCGCTGGGTCGGATGGCTGCCGGGCGGGCTGGGTGTCGCAACCGTCTTCGCGACGGCCGGATTTGCTGCGGTATCCGGTGCATCGGTTGCCACCAGCGCCGTCTTTGCCCGTATCGCAATACCCGAAATGCTCAAGCTCGGTTACGACAAGCGGTTTGCGGCCGGCGTCGTGGCTGCAGGCGGCACGCTCGCCTCGCTCATTCCGCCATCGGCGATCCTCGTCATCTACGCGATTATCGTCGAGCAGGATGTCGGCATGTTGCTGCTTGCCGGCTTCCTGCCCGGTGCGGTGTCGGCGCTGATTTATGGCGGGCTGGTTGTGCTGATGGCGATTGGCTACAAGGAGCTTGGACCACCGGTCACTGGCTTTACCTGGGGCGAACGTTTCCGCTCCCTGCCACCGGCGTTGCCCATCGTCTTTGTCGTCGTCATCATCATCTGCTTCATCTACAACCCCTTCGGCGGCGATGCCTGGGGCACGCCCACGGAAGGCGGCGCACTGGGCGCGTTCGTCGTGTTCTGCATGGCCATCTACAAGGGCATGCGCTGGAAGCAGTTCCGAGACTCGCTGATGGAAACGGCGAAGCTCGCGGTCATGATCTTCACCATCATCTGGGGCGTGCTTGTCTATGTGCGCTTTCTGGGCTTTGCCGATCTGCCAGGCGCATTTTCCGACTGGATTACATCGCTCGAACAGAGCCCGATGCTCACTCTGGTGCTGATCCTGCTCGCCTACGCAGTGCTCGGCATGTTCATGGATGCGATCGGCATGCTGCTTTTGACCTTGCCGGTGGTCTATCCGGCGGTGATCGCACTCAACGGCGGCTTCGACATTGCAGCGGCCGACAGCGCATTCGGTGTTTCCGGCACCGGCTGCGCCATCTGGTTCGGCATTCTGGTAGTCAAGATGGCCGAGCTGTGTCTGATCACCCCGCCGATCGGACTCAACTGCTTTGTTGTCGCCGGCGTGCGGCCGGATATTTCTGTTCAGGATGTCTTTCGCGGCGCATCGCCGTTTTTTGTGGCTGATGCGATTACCATTGCCGTCCTGGTGGCGTTTCCGTCGATTGTGCTGTGGTTACCCGGACTGACCGGTTAGCTGGCCTTCGGCTGATCGGCTTTTTCATCCGCAGCCGTTGGTGCCTCAGCGGCCTGTTGCTCAGGTGGCGGTGGAGGCGGCTGTCGGTACTGGCGCGCATAGCTGGCAATGCGTTCGGCCCGTTCCATGGCGTCTTCCTGGGCAGGTTTTTCTTCTGCAGCCGGCTTTTTAAGCTCCACCCTTTTTGCGTCTGCCAGAACGCGCAGGTGGCTTTCGATCAGAATGACACTGGCAAGCAGCCCGCCGCACACCGATGCAATGAGAAAGCCGGCGGCAAAGCCGATCAGCGCGCCCGCCCATGGTTCGACATCGGCGTTTTTGGATTGCATGAAGCCCACCACCGCGCCGCCAAATATGGCGACCACGGACAGCACGCGGACAACACCGGAGAAAAAATCGACGAGCATACGCAGCATGGTCTTATCCCGTACATATTTGAAACGGCGGATCGAATATGGATGGTCTAATACCTACTGCATTTTCAGCCGGCGAGTCTTGCCAAAATTGCGCTTCGCACAGGGGAATTGAAAATGTGCTTAATTGGCCAGCAAAGCGACATTGCGGGTATTGGCTGACTTTTGAACCTTACGCGCCGTACGCATCGTTGCACGCACAACGCCCGGCTTGTCGACAGGGCGGGTCACGTGACGCACAAACGCGCTGACGGCCTGGTCGACTGATTTGGCCGCGGCAAAGCTCGGAAAACGTCTTGCTTCCTTGATGATCAGCGAAATATTGTAGTCGGCGTCGGTCAGATTAGCGACCGAATGGCCCTTGCCCAGACCGCCGCCGCGGTTCATCTGAAACAGCCCGTAGCAATTGCAGCCACGGTTGCGGGCTGTCGGATTGAGCGTCGATTCGCGAATGGCGACCGAAACCGCTGCGATCTGCTGTGCGGGACCAAAACCGGCAGCGGCGAAACGGGCTGTGATTTTGTTTGCGATTTTCGTTTGAGCGCTGTTGTAGCCGGCCAGCCTGTCGAAACGCACGGTATCTGTCTTGACGGCAGCGATCTTCGTGTCGCCACCGGTTTTATCGCCGGCCAACGTCGATGAACAGCCCGCAAGAAGAAGAGCGGCAAAGACCATGCCGATATGAAACGTTTGCATATGTTCGATCTTTTGATTGCGTCGGCGGTACGCAAAACCCCTGTTTTCCGTGCATCACGGTGACCCCCGCCAGTTGCGGGCAGTCCATTCAGCCACAATGTGTTCGAAATGTGGCAAAACGGCCAGGGGCGACATTTGACCGCACCTGCATGCAGGCCGAACGCTGCATTGAAATCGGGCAATCAACGTCGCTATAGTGCTTGGCAGAATGTTAAATCCCCAAAAATATGCAACGAGGACAGAATTGATGAAGACGCGCCTTTTACAGTTCATAGCCTGTTCGGCGATCGCACTGAGTTTCGCATTTTCCGTGCCGCAAATTGCCCAGGCTCAGGTTCTCAAGGATCTAGGCAAGGCCATCGAAAACACTGGAAAAGGCATCAAGGCAACCGGTGAGGCCATCGAAAAGGGTGTTGAAAAAACCGGCGATGCCATTGAAAAAGGTGTCAAAAAGACGGGCGAGACAATCAGCGGTGAAAACGCCGGCAATAATGCGACCGACGGTGAAGTGGCGGACAATGAGGCAGTCAGCGGCGATGTGCCTACGCCGCAGCAAAAACCCGTGCAGAAGTCCTATTTGTTTGTGCAGCAGGCGGGTTCGCTCTAATACGCTGATGGAAAGCTGACCCTCGGCGATCTGGCGCCGTCCACATTCTTCTTCACCGACCGGCCGGTGCGAGAGGCCGGGCATATGACCCATGAGACCTATTCAGACTTGTGGAATGACGAATCCACGGACAGTTTCAAGGCGGATCCGCCAAATGCCGCGATCGCAATTGCCGGCCACGAGACGACCGATCCATTGGTGGTTGAGCTGCTTTCTGCCGAGTTGAACGGAAAGGATCTGACCTACGCTGTCAGCGTCGTTTCGGGAGACTTGCCTGCCGAAGCCAAAGACATCGCGCTTTTTGTGGATCTCTTTATCGTTGGCGGGTCGGGTTTCGGCAGCAAATAGCGGAAAGCTTCACCAATCGTAGTGTGGACATTGGGCTGTCTGCCGGCAATTGAAGGAATCTGCGCTGTTTTGTGTTGGAATATCATTCGTCCCGGTGATTGTCGCTTGATATTATTAATCATGAATAGTAATAATAAATGCAACAGAAAAGGTTCACAGGAACCTGACGGCGGGCGACGCAAAATGAGCGGGAGATAACGGCATGCAACTTTGGTGAAACCGACTCGGAATCAGGGCCGGCGCTTGTTGCATTTTCTGAATATCACCCAAGCAGACAAAGCCATGCCGGCCGGCCGCCGAAAAACCAGGGCGGAGTTTTCGGTGCAATTGTGAACAGCGGGAGAGGCGCGAAGCCGTTGTTTTGCAAGCCGGCAGCATGAGGATACAAACAGCGTTTGTATCCTCATGGCGCCGTTTCAAATTTTAACCTTAGTCCCAACCGCCCATATGCCGTTTCGCGGCATGATTTCACGGATATAAACCACCAACAGATTGTCAGACTTTGTGAGAAAACACACAGTTCCTGAACGGGTTGTGTGCGAATTTTAAGGTCCACACAAATTTATCCCGATCCGGTTGCTAACGCCGGCATCGGGGTAGGGTTGTCGCACACGGGATTGGCCGATGGGTTTGAGAAATCAAATGCTGGTTCCGTGATTTTACCAAGTCTGACCGTATCAGCAGGCTTCCAAGACAACATCATGATGCCAACCCGGCGCAACCGCCCTTGCGCCGGGTTTCGACGGTGGGAAAAAATGCAAAACGAACATTTCACAACCGATATAGCCAAAGCCTGTGAGCTCTGTGGCCTGAGCGGAGATACCTTTTCAAGGGAAACGCCCGCGGCGTGGGAGCGACTGGCAAATCTGTATCTGAACATTCAGGTCGCTGCCGACGTCATAGCATCGTCGGACGGCTTCGATCCGGACAATCCGGAAACCTACGACACGGAACATCTCGAAGACAGCTTTCCTCCCGGAACGGTTGCCATGATCATGCGGGTTGCCACACTGATGGGCCTGGCGATCAAGGACGTGCAGTTTTCGGAGCCGCAGGGTACGCAAAAACCGCTGGTCCACTAGCCTGGTGAAGGTATTCCATACGGTCGGGTGCAACCACAACGGGCATAGTCAGGCGGAACTGCGAACGCGCTGCTGTCCGCATTGGCTATTCTGGCAAACAGTCACCACCCTTCTGTCTGTCCAACTGCTCGCTCATCAGGAGATTATACGATTTTGCGAACGTGTCAGCGCGCATCGTCAATCTCAAATGTTCCTCGTTCAAAAACATATCGGAAGTTCCCTTGATAGTTCGAAGTTGAACATCGCTGTAACAGCGGTTGTATTTGGATGGTTCAATTCCCGGTATCGCAGATGAAGAGCCATTTAAAACGAAAAAGCGTATGCGCCCTGATTCCAAATCCTGCTGAAACACCGCTTTGGCATCAGCTTTGTCGAGCCATCGCAGAATCTCTATCTCAGGATAGGTTCTTGAATAAACCGCGAAATACCAGACCAGCAATACGACGATTGCCAGCAAGCCCTCCGCAACGATCCATTTGGTTTTCATGATTGATCCTACACTCACAGAGTGCAGGAGTGAAAGCTGCCGGACTGGAATGTCCGGTGCCCGCCAAGGATGTGCATCCCCCGCCGTATGATTTGAATTGGCGACCGGGATGAAACAATCCGTGAGGCGAAAATTGGTCGGAGCGGCGGGATTCGAACCCACGACCCCTTGACCCCCAGTCAAGTGCGCTACCGGGCTGCGCTACGCTCCGACCTGCCGGAAAGGCCTGAATTCCTTAGACCTCCGTTTCCACTAGCGCAAGCGGAAAATTTCAGCGCGGCCGACTTTGAATGATGCCGGCGCATGGCCTTGTCCCTTCACGATCAAATGGATAGAACACGTGAACCGGCTCAACGCGCGACCGAGGTGGGATAAACGCAGATGATCTACGTGTCTTTTCCCAAACCGCCGCACAAATATCCGAGGCGTGCCGGATGGCATTGCCAGCTGTCACATCAAATCTTTCACGGACTTGCCCGGCGTTTCGGGAAACAGGCTGTTGAACTTGTCGATTGGGAAAAGGTCGCGCCGGTAGGGCCGCGCGATCTGATCGTAACGTTCCTGCCGAACATAAACTATTATCATACCGACCGGATCATCGGCATCGAAAATGACACGTTGATTCCGGAACGTTGGTCCAGCCCGGTGTTCTGCAAGTTTGGCATTGAAGCGCCCGTTGACGATCTGCGCGAACTCACGCCCCTGCTCGCCAACGCGGCCGGTTTCTGTGTCCTTTCGAACGATGTGGCCATCGGCAAACTACGGGCGGGTGACAGCGCAACAACGAGCCATGTGGACTTCTTCAGGCGGCACGTCGACGGCAATTACGTCGTCTGTCCCCATCCGATCGACAAGCCGTGCTTTCGCCGCATCATTAAGGGCAGGTTAAAAAGGAATGGCCGATTTTCGCGCCACCGCATGGCGGTGTATCATCGCGACTGGCGCAAGTATTCACAGGCTACAATCGATCTGCTTGACGAGATGGGTTACCGCGAGGGACGGGAATATTCCGTCATCGACTGGGTGAAAAAATCCAATCCCATCACCATGCGCCGTTTCGTCAGCAAATTTAACATCGTATTCTCCGGGTCCTGTCGGAAACCGGTCCGATCAATCTTCTCGAATTTCTGACGCAAGGTTTTGTCGTGGCCGGACACGATGACTGGTGGGACGGCTACGGATTTCCGCAAAGTGTGTGGAGCTACGACCCTGAAAAAGAGCAAACCATGCGGGAAAACCTCGCCTATTTGCTGGATGACAAAAACGTTCCTGAGATTCAGGACCATCGCGACCGGATTCTCTCCGACCATCTTGCCCGCGAGGACAATGAATGGGATTATTTCTGTGACAAGCTGGCCGGCGTTGTAGGTTGCGCCCTGGAGCGCTGAAGCCACTGAACGGTGTCACCTTGGCTCCAGACTATCCCTCCTGCGTTGAAGATCTTGTGGCCCATCTTGCCGGAAACCCAATCCATGATCTCTCCGGTTGTTCCCCCAGTCTGGTGGTCTTGAGCAGCCTGACAAATGCGCCGCTGTCTATTTCGCTGCGAAATGGCTTAGGATATATTGCGCGTCATATATTGTAGATATTGGAGAATACGAATTGCTATACGAGAAGACGCTTCGCGACGAATTCGCCATGGCTGTTTTGAACGGCCTTATTCAAGACGGCAAGTTTCCGGAATCAGCAAAGCCATCACAAGAGCAGCTTAAGCAATTTTCAGTCCTCGCATTTCAGGTGGCCGACGCGTTGATGGCACAACGGGATGCGAATAGTTCTGCGCAGGAATTGCTGGCCCGAAAATAAACCTGTCAGTTGGGCAATTTTCCCGTCATCAAATGCTTCCCCCGAAGGGTAAGACGTCTAGACGAAAGTCTCATCGCAAGGCGCTGATTGCCCGCAAAAAGCCTGAATTCAGCAACCACATCAATGCTGTGCCACCGGTCAACAGCTCCGAACAGGACAGACTGGTTGCATTGGGAGGAACCCGTTCTGCAGGGCATCAATTGTCTGCAGTGTGACTATGATGGACCGATGTATTTGTGCCGTGTTCACCGAATCGATCGGTGCGCCAAGGGCAAATAGGCAGCGGTCCGATCAGGAAAGGACCACCCATGCGCGTTTTGCTCATTTCACTCTGTTCGGTTGCGCTCATGTCCGCACCCGCATTCGCAAACACCCTCCTCGTCGGCAACAAGTTCGAAGGCACTGTCAGCTTCATCGACCTTGATAGCGGGCAGGAGACCAAACGTATCGAGACCGGCGGGTCACCGCATGAAATCGCAATGTCTCCCGATGGCAAAACCGCCGTCGTGGTGTCCTATATGGATGAAGGGTATGTCGGCGAAGAGCTAAATGTCTTTGACGTTGAAACGGCGATGCTGAAGAACACCATCTCCACCGCACCGCACTTGGCGCCACATGGCATTGGCTGGGTTGGCGATACCCGCAACGTTGTTGTGACGACCGAGGAGACCCGCGAAGTCATTCGGGTGGATCTGGACCAGAGCCTGGTGACCGGCGCTGCCGTTACCGACCAGATCGGGTCGCACCTGTTGGCGCTTTCGCCTAATGAGTCCACATCATATGTAACCAGCCGCGGCTCCGACACGATCAGCGTGATCGACGTCGATACCATGGAAGTCACCACTACGATTGCCGCAGGCAACGGCCCTGAAGCGATCGACGTAAGCCCCGATGGCGGAATGCTCTGGGTCGGCAACAACCAGTCCCGGGACATCTTTGTCTATGACGCGCAGTCAATGGAAAAGGTCAATCGGATCGACGCTGGATTCCTGCCGATCCGTGTGCGGTTTCACCCCGACGGGCACACCGTTGCGGTCGCTGATCTGAAGGGCGACAGGATCGTCGTTTATGACGCCGAAACCCATGAGATGGTGACCGATATCGATCTCGCTGCGGCAGGGGTCAGAACGCCGGCTTCGCTGCTGTTCGCGCCCGATGGATCATCACTGTTTGTCGGTGCGCAGTCGAGCGGCAATGTCGCCGAGATCGACGTCAGGACCTGGCAGTTGCATCGCGTTCTTGACGCGGGCGAGGGCGCTGACGGCCTTGCTTACAGCAACGTTGATCGGGCATTTACATAAGCAGTCGATTTGGTCTCAAAAAAAGCAGCGGCACCGGTTTCGGTGTCGCTGTTTTGATTCAGAAATATCAGTGCCCGATTTGCGGCGCACGTGCTCTGCGCGTTATGATAGACCCTTTCTTGGTCAGCTGACCAAGAAAGGGTCTATTGCTTCGCTATGTTGTTCGAACTTCCAGATGACGATGCGCTATACACTGCGCTTATAAGGCGTGACACCGCCTATGACGGGAGGGCCTTTGTCGGTGTCGTGTCCACGGGCATCTTTTGCCGTTTGACCTGTGCGGCGCGCAATCCGAAGCAGGAAAACTGCCGCTTTTTTGAAACAGCCGGCGCCTGCATTGAAGCGGGATTTCGCGCCTGCAAACGCTGTCGTCCGCTCGATCCTCCGACATTGGCGGATCCGGCTATTCGCGAATTGATCAATGCACTCGACGCCGACCCGGCCCGCAAATGGACAGAGGCGGATATCGTAAATCGCGGATACGACCCGTCGACTGTCAGACGTCTGTTCAAGCGCCATTTCGGCATGACGTTTCTCGAGATGGCGCGCCTTTATCGCCTGCGCGACGGTTTTGGCGCGCTGTCTGAGGGTGGGCGCGTGATCGATGCGCAGCTTGAGGCGGGCTTCGATTCGCCAAGCGGTTTTCGGGCCGCCTTCGCACGCCTGCTCGCGCAACCACCAGCAAGTTTCACTGGAAATGAAACCCTCAAGGCCGACTGGATCGAAACCCCGATCGGCGCCATGATTGCTGTGACCGACCGGCGAAGCCTGCACCTTCTGGAATTTGTCGACCGCAAGGCGTTGCCGTCGGAATTAAGAAAGCTGCAAAAGGCCGCGCGCGGCGATTTGGGCAGCGGGCGGTTTGAGCCGACCGAACAGATTGAAGCTGAACTGGGTGCGTATTTCGAAGGAAAAATCGAGCGGTTCGAAACACCTTTGACCCTGCATGGAAGCGCCTTCACGCGGCTGGTCTGGCATGAGTTGCTCAGGATCCCGCCGGGCGAGACCCGCAGCTACAGTGAAATCGCAGCTGCCATAGGCAGGCCCACGGCGACCCGGGCGGTGGCGCGGGCCAATGGCGCCAACCAGATTGCGCTTGTTGTTCCCTGTCACCGTGTTATCGGTGCTGACGGCTCCCTGACCGGATATGGCGGTGGTCTGTGGCGCAAGCAAAAACTCATCGAACTTGAACGAAACCTGGCCGCAAATGGCCATTCCGGGAGACACAGTGGACATGACGCAAGCTGAAAGGGCACGGGCATTTGCCGATCTGCACATCAAGGGTGATCCCATCGTTTTGTACAATATTTGGGATGCCGGCAGTGCGGGTGCGGTGGCGAACGCCGGAGCCAAGGCATTGGCGACGGGAAGCTGGTCGGTGGCCGCCGCGCAAGGTTATTCGGATGGGGAGGCGCTGCCTCTCGATCTGCTCGAAATCATCGTGACAAGGATCACCGCGACTGTCGATTTGCCGCTCAGCGTTGATTTTGAAGGCGGCTTTGCGGTTGAACCGGATCAGGTGATGCAAAACACGGCGCGCATCATCGCGGCCGGTGCCATAGGCATCAATTTTGAAGACCAGGTGGTCGGCGGGCAGGGGCTTCACGCTTCGCAGCAGCAGGCCGGACGCATCGCCGCCGTCAGAAAGGCTGCAGAAACTGCTGCGGTGCCGTTGTTCGTCAACGCACGCACGGACCTGTTCCTGAAGGAGGGCGATCGCAGCCGGCATGCGGATCTGGTTGGCGAAGCGGCAGAACGGGCAGATGTTTACAAGAAAGCCGGGGCAAATGGATTTTTTGTGCCGGGACTTGTCGATCCGGAATTGATCACGCAGATCTGCGAAGCCACGTCATTGCCGGTTAACGTCATGATGATGCCGGGCGTGCCGTCGATTTCTGCTCTCGCCGATCTCGGTGTCACGCGGGTCAGTTTCGGACCCGGGCCCTACAGACAGGCCGTCAAGGCAATCGCGGAACGCTTCAGTGAAATAGGCGGGTAGTGCTGACTCCAACGGAGCAACATACTAAGCGGGAACGGTAATCTCGACAGGAATCCTGATTCGGCGTTTCTTACCAAGACGGCTCCGCAAGCCGATGACTGATAAAACAATCCGCTTTGCCTCTTTGGAGCCTCGAAGGTGGACAAAGAGGCGGTTCTTGCTCTCTGAGGTCAGGTGTCCGCCCAAATCCGGCGCACCATACGGTTCCATATGCGTGTGGAAAGGCAGATTCAGCTTTGCAGCGTCAGCAGGCAGCGGATTGGTGATCGCAAACTCGCCCAACGATTGGTCATGACGCGTTCCGGCGCTCCAGCCCAGCATCCTGACTGACAGCGGTTTGCGGACAAATATGGACCTTAGCGTAACGGCATCCTTGCTGAAATTCTGGGCGTGGAGTTCCACCTTCAGCCAGTCAGACTGACCCGGCATTCTGTGTGTCTTTGCAGTGATGACCGGCCTCGGCGCGGGGCTGAAAAGCCACTCAAACAGCCCCAGAATGATATCGCCAAAAAAAACTTGCAATGATTTCAAGAAGCCAGTCTGCCATGCGCATTATCCGAACAACGGTTGGTTGCGGAAATAACTAACCGCACGTACTTGTCATCCGGTTAATGGCAGCTGGCCGTCTTATTAAGACGGGTTCTCAGGTCGGAACCAATTCCTGTGCTTCCCGCAATCGGACCTTCAATCGGTTGCGCTGTGAACGCAGTTCATCGATCCTTTGAAGGTTGTGATAGCGGCCGATCGGATCCGGGATGAGTTCCAGATCTTCATCGATATGCGACCGGCGGCGGTTGATTTCGTTCTGCACGTATATCAGCTCGGATTCGATGGACTGTATGGTGTCGTTGGGTTTCATGTTTTTGCCCTTCGGTTCATGGCGATTACGCCAGCAGGCCCCCTTGGTCGATGGCATCCGTCAGGTCCGACTTGTGCTTGCCGGTCTGCGGACAGTGTATTGTGCCGGGCAGGGCCCCGCACTGCCGGGTGTTCCGAGGTGCGGGATTTTCATGTCTGCACGGTTCTGCTTCAGTTATGGGAGAATGGCGACGGGGTGCAGTGAGAGGGGCCGCCAATGATCTTCTGGAATAACTCGTCCATGGCTGCCGGCTCTTTCGAACTCAGCATCGCGTCGATCATCGTCACGCAGGAATGAAGATGCGTTCTGAGAACTTCGATTTCCTTTGGTGACGGGTTGGAATTTGGATAGGCAATCCTGTCGAGGCTTTGCCGTGCCGCCTTGGCGTGCCACTGCAGTGCGGATGGAAATGCATGGCGGCCGGCGCGGCGTTCACACAGTTTCAGGACCGGCTGCAGCACCCGCTTTTTCATTTTTTCTGCCCGAATACGATCGGGCGGGCTGTGAAGATCATTCAGCAGTCTGATCAACTGCCGTCTGCGGCGGAGCCAGCCGGCCCTTTCGCCCCGGGACAGACGCGTGACAACATTTGCGGTGTCGTAAAAATTCATCAGGACACTCCTTACCTATCGCTCATTGCCGCACAGGCGGCGGTTAAGGTGGCATGTCCCTGATCATTTGAAATGACCCGTAGATTGTGGCGAATTATGGCCCGCCCGGATAAGACTTTCGGCTATGAATCGGCTCGAGCCGTTGCCTGATGGGCGCTGGCAAAGATGACGCGAATTGCAATCAAATATGATTTCAAAAACAGACCAGAATTTACATCTCACCGGCAGATTTCCATGCATGCCGAATGCTGCCATGAAGCCACGATTGGGCGATGGTTTGGCATTGGGATGGGAGTGAATAATTGCGCCGCCATCGCGTTGTTTTGCCTTTGCGGTCAAAGTCCGAACGGCTAGTGTGCGGCCAAAGACAACGGGCGACGGTTAGGAGGGATAACAAAATGAGAAATCTGCTGATTGCGGCTGCGGCGACGCTTGCGGTGTTGTGTGCATCTGCCTTGGCGCAAGCCGAACAAACCATACGTGTCACGTTGCAATTGCCTGAATCCCACTCGCTCGGTCAGAACTGGAACCGGTTCAGGGAAATCATCGAGCGGGAAAGCAACGGCAGTTTGAAATTGCAGCTGTTTCCTTCGGCGCAGCTTTACAAGGACAATCAGGTGCCCGATGCCGTCGGATCGGGCGCAATCGAAGCCGGTTCTGCTTTTCTCGGGCGATTTTCAGGCTCCGTGCCGGCGGTCGATGTTGTCTCACTACCTTTCTTCTTCAAGGACGAAGCCGCGCTGCGTTTATCGATATCCACCGGCTCGCCGATGCGCCAGCTTCTGGACACCGCCATATTGGAAGAAACCGGTGCCCGCGTGCTTTGGTGGCAGGCCTTCGGTCGCAATGTCTATCTGAGCAAGGATATTCCGCTGCGCCTGCCGCAGGACGTGCGCGGCAAGAAGGTGCGTACCTATGGCAAGGTGCAGAGCTGGACCGCGGAAGCGCTCGGCGGCGCGCCGACCCTGATGTCCGGTTCAAAGCAGTTCCTGGCATACCAGCAGGGTGCCGTTGATATCGGAATGACCGGAGCGTCCGCCGTTGAAAGCCGCAAGCTTTATGAGGTCATGCATTCCATGACACTGACCTTCGACAGCGTCATCGAATTTGTCGCCGTCATTAACAATGATTTTTTCGAGGGGCTCTCGAACGAAGAACAGCAATTGATCCTCGACGCGGCTTCGACGGTTGAAGAAGAGTTGCGCGATGAAATCTATGCGCAGGAGGCACAAGCCGTCGAGGCGCTCAGAGCCAAGATGGATGTGGTCGACCTGACAGCGGAAGAACGCGACAAATGGCGTCAGGCGACCAGCGGCGTCGTCGACCGCTTTATGTCCGAGGTCGGCGAAACCGGTGAGGCTGTGGTCAAGGCTGGCCTTGAGGAAGAGGGGCAATAGGGTCGGTGGACGGTTTTGTCAGGATTGCCGACTGGCTTTCCGAGCTGACCGGCAGGATCGCCGCCTGGATCTTCTTCGCAATCGGATTCATCATCACCTACGAAGTGGTGATGCGTTATGTCTTCGTTGCGCCCACCATCTGGGTCGACGAGATGGCCCGCATCGGGCAGATATGGGCCGCCTATCTTGCCGCAGCCTTCACGCTCAAGCACCGCGAAATGGTGGTCATCGACATTGCCTTCAAGACGCCCGGTACACTCGGACGCAGGCTGACAGAGACATTTTCGCTCTGTGTCATCGGCCTCTTCTGTTTCGTGACAGTCTACTACGGTTTTGAGCTTTGGTTGCGCGCCACGCTGCGCGGCCACACGACCGACACCTATCTGGCGCTTCCACGATGGTTCACCGATGCATCCATTTGGGTGGGGTTCGGCGTGCTTGCGCTGCAGGTGGTTGCCGAGCTCATCAGGTTGTGGAGGCCCGCGTCGAACGAGACTGCACCGGGGCGGACCGGTCCATGACGCCCTTTCTGATTGTCTGCGGATTGATCTTGTTGCTTGTGTTAAGGGTGCCCGTTGCCTTCGCAATGGGTGGGCTCGGTGTTTTCCTTTTGTGGATATTTCCGCTGCCGCTCAACGCCGTGCCGCAGCGACTGTTCGGCACCATGGACAGTTTCGAACTTCTGGCCGTTCCGATGTTTCTTTTGATGTCCAACGTTCTTCTCAAGGGAAATGTCGGCAGGGATCTTTTCGCCGCCGTTCAGAGCTGGGTCGGCCACTGGCCCGGCGGGCTCGGCATTGCCACGATCCTGTCCTGCGGCCTCTTTGCCTCGGTCTCCGGATCTTCGGTGGCAACCGCCGCCACCATTGCCACCGTCGCGATACCGGAAATGACAGCGCGCGGGTATCAGCGGCCCTTTGTTCTCGGTCTGCTTGCCGCCGGCGGCACTCTCGGTATCCTCATTCCGCCATCGATCCCGCTGATCCTTTACGGCGTGATTACAGAGACATCGATCCCGACACTGTTTCTGGCCGGCATTGGGCCGGGGCTGTTCCTGTCCGCCGCCTTTATTGTCTGCAGCCTAGCCTTTTCAAGGTTGGGCCAGAGCTTTGAAGCTGTTCACCGGGCCACATTAGCGGAGCGCCGCCGGGCAACGCTGCTGGCACTGCCGACGGTAGCACTGGCCGGCGTCATCATTGCCTCGATCTATCTCGGCATAGCCACACCTTCGGAAAGTGCGGCGGTTGGCTTCGTTTTGGCGCTGGTTATCACATTTGCCATGGGGCGCATGTCCCTGCCGCTGGTGCGCACAGCCGTTTACGACGCCATGAAGACGACCGCGATGATCTTTCTCATCGTTGCCGGCGCCAAGGTGTTTTCCTATGCGATCACGCTCTATCGCATCCCGCAGGATATTTCGGCGCTGCTGACGGACAACATCGAAACCGCCGGTCTGTTTTTGCTCGCGGTCGGGCTGGTGCTTCTCGTCGTCGGCCTGTTCCTGGAATCCCTGTCCATGCTGCTGATCATGGTGCCGGTGCTGTTTCCTTCGCTCGCGGCAATGGGGATCGATCCGATCTGGTTCGGCATCTTTTTTGTCGTTCTGATCGAGACGGCATTGATCACGCCGCCGGTCGGCATGAACCTTTTCATCCTGCAGGGTGTTGGCGACGCGCAGTTGTCGGAAGTCGTCCGCGGCGCCATTCCCTTTGTTGTGATCCTGCTTGCAACGGCGGCACTCTTGTGGCTGTGGCCGGGCATGGCGCTTTGGATCGCCTATGGCTGGTGACTAGCCCCAATTATTCATCGGACAGTGGCGCATTGACAAGCGCGCGTGTTCTCGGCCGGGTTGACGGCGGAAAATTGGGTTGGATTTTTGGCAGGCGTTGGGGGTTTGTCATTGAGGTT
>JAAEOH010000370.1 GCA_024244645.1 Hyphomicrobiales bacterium | reverse complement strand
CGATGAAGGTTAATTGAGGAGGTTTACTGTTAAGCAATTTTACTTGCCCAAGTGATACGCATTTAGATTCGATGCCATTCTTATCCTCTTCGATTATTTTAGATAGGACGGAATTTTTAAAACGTAGGTGATTGGTTCCACTACCTGTTAAGCCGCACTTTAGTTCACGGCCCGGATTTTGTCGACTGGGAGCATCGGAATGGCTGTGATCCTAGGTTGTGGTATTTCGTATTCATAGTTCTCTATTGGGCTCTTTCCATTGACGGATAACTTACAGTTACCATCAATCAATATAATCCCGGCATCCGGATTAATTGTCACCGGCACTGTGCACACTACTCCTAACTGCTTCGTTCCATCTGACAGGTAAGCCCAACCGTACACTGATACTTTCGTGATTTTCTCTACCAGAGATCGTGTGATGATATCCCTTATCTCCTCATCAAAGGTCGGGGATGGCATGAGGTTGACCAGAGCTCCGTTTGTACAGGTTAGCCATGCCATGCCCGGCGCAATGTCACTAGCGCTATATTGATCGCTCTG
>JAAEOH010000369.1 GCA_024244645.1 Hyphomicrobiales bacterium | reverse complement strand
CAGCCTTGATCCAGTTCCTCACAGCTTCTGCAACGAACTCCGGGCCGTAACACCTTCGGAACATCATGCTGGATGAGGCTGTGGCCTCCTGCGTAGCCCTTATCTGGCGAAGCAGGTGGCCATAGCCGGTCCTCAGGTCTCTACAGTGGTTTTTGCAAGAACCACACCGCAAAGGAGACCGGCCATGACCAGTAAGCATGATAGTCCATCCCATCCCGTTCTCGTAGCTATCGACATTTCCAAGGATCGCCACGAGGTGCTGATTGAAGTTCCGGGCAACAGGCGACGCCGCCGAGTGACGGCAGAACCGCGCCCAGCCGTCAAATTGGCATGACCAACGATACTGTCAATGAATATTCGGCTATCAGCCACAAGTCGCAAACAAGGTGACTGGGCGGTAATCCGATGGCTCACTCATCACAGCAACGAGCTTACCAGAGGTATAAAACCGCCCAGCCCCACCACGAGGCGCGAGTATACGTGGCCATCAATTTTTGCTGCTTTTGGTGTCCGAAGTCGAACGCGGTAGGCCAAGATTTGTGCGCAAGCATTAACAAATCTCAATCCCAAAAAATGTGCAATATTAAATATTTACATATAAAATATCACACAGGTGGTGCAATCGGAACAGCGCCTACACGCTGCCGGGATAGTTCGGGCTTTCGCGGGTTATCGTGACGTCGTGGGTGTGGCTTTCGCGCAGCCCTGCACCAGATATTCGGACAAAGTGGGCGCGTTCGTGCATTTCGGCAAGATTGGCTGCGCCGACATAGCCCATCGCCGCCTTGAGCCCGCCCCCCAGCTGATGGAGCACCGCCGAAACCGGTCCCTTGTAGGGCACCTGCCCTTCGATGCCCTCCGGCACGAGCTTCAGCGTGTCACGCACTTCCGCCTGGAAATAGCGGTCGGCCGAGCCGCGCGCCATGGCGCCGACGGAACCCATACCGCGATAGGCCTTGAAGGAGCGGCCCTGGTACAGATAGACCTCGCCGGGGCTTTCATCGGTTCCGGCAAGCAGCGAGCCGATCATGACGGCCGATGCGCCGGCGGCAATCGCCTTGGCCACATCACCTGAGTACTTGATGCCGCCATCGGCAATCACTGGAATGTTGCTCGACCGGGCCGCCTCGACAGCACCCAAGATTGCCGAGAGCTGGGGCACGCCAACACCGGCAACTATGCGCGTCGTGCAGATCGAGCCCGGCCCGATGCCGACCTTGATGGCATCCGCGCCGGCGTCGATCAGCGCTTTTGTGCCGTCGGTGGTGGCAACATTGCCGGCCATGATGCGCACGGAATTGGAAAGTTTCTTGACGCGTGATACCGCATCGAGCACACGCTGCGAATGACCGTGGGCGGTGTCGACGACCAGCAGATCGATGCCCGCATCGATCAGCCGCTCGGCCCGCTCATAACCGTCATCGCCGACGCTGGTGGCAGCGGCGACGCGCAGCCGGCCCTGTGCATCCTTGGAAGCATTGGGATTGAGCTGCGTTTTCTCGATGTCCTTGACGGTGATCAGCCCGACACAATGGCCGTCCGGGTCCACCACAAGCAGCTTTTCGATGCGATGATGGTGCAGCAGCTTTTTTGCCTCATGCTGCTCGACATTCTCGCTGACGGTAACAAGTCCGTCGCTGGTCATCAGATCGCTGATTCGCTGCGACGGATCGGAAGCAAAGCGCACGTCGCGGTTGGTGAGGATGCCGACAAGACGGCCGGTTTTCTGGCCGCCGGTTCCGCCGTTTTCGACAACAGGAATACCTGAAATGCCGTGCGTCTTCATCAGAGCCTGCGCATCGCCAAGCGTCGCTTCCGGTCCGATGGTCACCGGGTTGACCACCATGCCGCTCTCGAATTTCTTGACCTGGCGGACTTCCTCGGCCTGCTCGACCGGCGACAGGTTGCGGTGAATGACGCCGATGCCGCCGGCCTGCGCCATGGCAATCGCCAGCCGCCCCTCGGTCACCGTATCCATGGCGGATGAAATGATCGGCAGGTTCAGATCGATTCCATCAGCAATTCGAGTGCTGATATCGGTCTGGCCCGGCATGACAGCCGAGTGGCCGGGTTGCAGCAGCACATCGTCAAAGGTGAGGGCCTCGTGTCCGGTCGCCGATTCGATAATGCGTGCCATTGCCAATCCTCTACGGTGTAAGAATGCGACGGTTCGCCAATAAGGCGCCGCTGCAAACCGGGTGATCGATAAGAAGTTGGCGTTGGCTGGTACCACGGAAATGCGGCGAAATAAACAGAAAAAGCGCACTTAGCCGGTGAAGCCCGCCAAAGTCGTCCCTTCGGCACTTTTCTGGCTCATTCGGTCTCGTCGGGCCTGCCGCGAAACCCCTTGGCCAGGAGATACATTTCAACCGATTCGGCGCGCGAGGCCGGCGGCTTGATGTGGATGACCGATTTGAAGTTTTTCTTCAGCATGTTGAGGAGATCCGCCTCGGTGCCGCCCTGAAACGTCTTGGCGAGGAAATGGCCACCCTTGTTGAGCACGTCAACGGCGAAATATGCGGCGACCTCGCACAGATGCATGGTGCGCAAATGATCGGTGCGCCGGTGGCCAGTGGTCGGCGCTGCCAGGTCCGACATGACCAGATCGGGCGCCCCGCCGCAGGCCTCGATGAGCTTATCGGGCGCTGCGTCGTCGAGAAAATCCATCTGCAGGAACTTGACGCCCGGAAGCGGGTCCATCTCGAGAAAATCGATAGCGGCAACCTTGGGATCGCCATCGTCGGAACCGGTCACCTTGGCGGCGATCTGCGACCAGCTGCCGGGCGTAGACCCGAGATCGACAATGCGTTTTGCATCACGCAGTATCTTGTGTTTTTCATCGATTTCCAGAAGCTTGAAGGCGGCGCGGGCGCGGTATCCCTCAAGCTGGGCGCGCTGCACATAGGGATCGTTGAGATGGCGTTCGAGCCAGCGGCGCGACGAGGCTTTGAGCTTGCCGCGCTTTTTGACCCTCTGGCCAAGCTTGCGCCCGGTGCGGTTTCCGGCGGTCGAGCGGGTCATTGTCCGGGCCCCTGCGGTTCGCGGCGCTCGTCCGGTCTCGGGCCGCGTTTGGGCGCCTGCCCCTGCTTGCGCTGGTGACAGTTTCGGCGCCCCCTGCCGCGGCGCCAGATGCCGTCGGCAGCCATCATTTCGGTTAGCAGCCCCTCGCGCAGTCCGCGGTCTGCTACGCGCAGCCGTTCCGACGGCCAGCGCCGGCGGATAGCTTCCAAAATGGCGCAGCCGGCAAGCACCAGATCGGCGCGATCCGAGCCGATGCAGGGGTTTGACGAGCGGGCATGGAAATCCCACGACAGCAGCCTTTCGGTCATGCGATCGACATCGCGGCTGCTGAGCCACAGACCGTCGACGCGCCTTCTGTCGTAGCGCGGCAGATCGAGATGCACGCCGGCAAGCGTTGTGACGGTGCCGGAAGTGCCGAGGAGATGGAACACCCCGTCGCCCGATCCGCTGCAGCCGGGTATCTGCGGGCAGTTGAAGGCTTCAAGCAGATCGGTAACCTCCTCGACCATGTCGGCAAATATCTGGGTTGTGACGTCGCGCCCGCCATGGCGTTCGGACAATGTCACGACGCCGACCGGAAGCGAGGTCCAGGCGGCAATGTGGTTGGCAAGCCGGTTGGAGCGGCTGCCGGACAGATCGATGGCGGCGATCTCGGAGGATCCGCCGCCGATGTCGAAGAGCACGACGCCGTCCGTCTCCCGTCCGACAAGCGACGAACAGCCGGAAACGGCAAGACGCGCTTCGGTCTCGCGGTTGACGATTTCGAGATCAAGACCGGTTTCGGTTTTCACCCGGTGCAGGAACTCAGAGCCGTTTTCGGCCGACCGGCAGGCCTCGGTGGCAATCAGCCGGTGACGGCGCACGGTGCGGTTTTCAAGTTTTGTCGCGCAGACCTTGAGCGCCTCGATGGCGCGGTTCATTGCAGCCTCGGACAACCGGCCGGTGGCATCGAGCCCCTCCCCCAGCCGGACGATGCGCGAGAACGCGTCAACCACCCGGAACTGGCCGGGTTTGGTCGGAAGGGCAACCAGCAGCCGGCAATTGTTGGTGCCGAGATCGAGCGCCGCATATAGCGGGGCATTGCCGGAATAGCGCTTGTCTTTGTGGTGTTTGCCATTGCGGCCGGCGCTCTGGCTTTTGCTGGAATTTGCAGCCCGGACGGCAGCCTCGCCGGCACCGTCCCTCCAGTTGACCGGCTTGGCGCGCCGTTTGTGGGCTACAGCGTGCTGATCGGGCGCGTTGCCAAATGCCGCGTCTGCCGGTGCTTTATTGTTGTTTCCCTGAGCATTTTGGCCGCGTCCGGCCTTGCCGCGCCTCGATCTGCGGCGGCGGCGCTTCTTGTTCGGTTTATCCTGGAACAGGCCGTGATCGTCCGATCTGTCACTGACAGCGTTCTTGCTATCCTGTGATGAGCGCCGGTTCCCGTCTTCGCCCTGCGATCCGGGATTCCTGGCGTCTGCGGCATTGCGGGACATTTGTCCCGATGTGCCCTGTTTGCCGGATTGTGCACCCTGTGCACCACCGGCCAACCCGCCAGTCCTCAGCGCCCCGTTGCCGGACGCCGAAGCGTCGTCTGCGGGGTCTGTCACTGTATTTCCTGTCGCGCCGCGCCAGGCAAAAGGCCGGCAGCAGGCGCTTATCTGTTCGTCGTTGGGAAAACTGTAACAGCGCTGCCATATAACGCCAAACGATTTTTGGATAGCGGCTGTGACGGCGGTTAATTTATTTTTTGCACTGGCATTTACATGGCGCTATAATTTTGTCTATAACGCCGCCGCGCCAACACGCGCTGTTGGGGAATAGGTTAACGGTAGACCCACGGACTCTGACTCCGTTAGTCCTGGTTCGAATCCAGGTTCCCCAGCCAATCTTTTCAAAGACTTAGCGATAATCTAAAAATCTTAGGCACGCATTAGGCACGCAGCATCATCGATTGTGCGAGCGGAAAATGGCCTGCTCTGCTCCCCATCGATCATCAGCTTGATGAACATTTCGTAGTTCGGGAGGTTGACCAGATCACGGGAGTTGGGAGTGTCCGCCCCAAACTGTTTCACAAGCACCGGTGCATCCGTTGCGCCGACACGAAACGATATGAGCGTGCCAATATTCCCCAAAACAGCCTCCAGAACATTTTGCTCGATGTTAGAAAGCAGTTGAGTGGCCAGCACCAACGACAGACCAAACTTACGAATCTCTGACATCATTCCAGCGAATGCATCGGTAGTGAATGAATGGAACTCATCCGCAAACAACACAAATGGCGAACGCTCAGTTTCTGGAAGATCTTGCCTGGTGTATGCTGCGTGAGCGAAGTTGGAGACGATCATTCCACCCAAGACATTTGATACATCGGCCCCAAGTCGGCCCTTTGCTAAGTTGACTATCAACACCCTGCCCTCATCCATGATTTTGCGGAAACGGAGCGACTCCTTTGGATCACATACCGTCTTCCTGACGATAGGATTGGCCAGAAATGCACCCAGCTTGTTGGCAATTGGTGCCACACCATCAGCAGCGTTTTTGAAGTTCATGTTGGGGTATTCCGTATACCAAAAGCTTTTAACCTGTGAATCAGTCACTTCTGCCAGAACCTGTTTCCGGAATTGCTTGTTCAGGAACATTGGGATGACGTCTTGCAGATTGGACCCTGGCCGCGACAACAGAGCCAAGATTGAATATCGGAGAAGATGTTCCATGCGAGCGCCCCATGCGTCCGCCCACTGCTTTTTCAAGGTATCAATCAGACCAGAGGCAACTAGCGGACGATATTGTTCTGAAACGTATGTGAGCGGATTGTATCCATATGGACTATTCGGATCGGCAACGTTCCAGTCGATGACGTTACGGTTTCGATGCAGCGTCAATGCGTCGGCTAAATCACCATGGGGATCAATTAAACAAAATCCCGAATTGCGCTCCAAAAGCTGCTTCATCAACTGCAATAGCAGGGTCGATTTTCCAGTTCCGGTTTGCCCAACAGCAAACACATGCATCTTTAAATCAGCTGGAAAAATCCCAAAAGTTTTTTGCGAGCGACGCCCAATCGTGTCCCCAATAGTGATTGGCAGTTTCATCCAATCATTGTCTCCCGATAGTCATTGGAAACTAGAGTGCCTGGTATTCACCAATCATGAAATTGATAGGTGAAGTTGTATCCAGCGCTTCACATTCTGTGTGCAGGACTGACCGGATATCTCGGCTGTCTGGGCAGCAACGAAAGACCGCATTGAGCCCTTAGTGTCGATTGCCGCGTCTTGTCCGAATGGCTGCTTTGTCTAACAAACGCCTAAATCAAAAATTGCCAAAACGTACCCTAGAGATTTCGTGTGTGCGTTATTCGATTTACGTTGTGTCAACATTGATACATTGGTTAAGGATCAGCCTCATGGCCATCATTGAACAACAAATTCGATACGCATCACCATCCCAACTTAGATCCATCCCAGGCGGAGCAGATCTCAGGTTAGCGGCAGCCCAAGGTGACACATCCTGCTTTTTCGATGGCGAACTTTGTTATCCTGCTTTGTCTGCCGCCTGCCTGCGTTCAGTTTCAGATTTGGTTGGCACAAGATTTTACGTCCCGCCCAGCATGCTTGCTCGAATACTGCGCGAGGCCGATCCTGTGGCAACGGTTGCCAGGGACAATCTGCGCTTTGAAGGATTTTCTGCTTGTTGCAGCACTTACATCCGTCATGACATCAGTGCCGACGCATTTGTGGCGGACGTCGCGAATTCTGGCACAGTCAATGTTGATTTCCGCGATGATATGCGGGCCGCGCTTGCCAATATTGGAAATGACCAAAAACTGCATCTGACGATATCTGCGAATGCTGTGTCAGTAGATCTTAACGGTGAGAGTGTAGTTGAAAAGAAGGTACCTTTGCCTTTGAGGTGGATGAAGGGTTTTGCAGAAGTCCAAATACACCAAGCTGGCATGCGTCACGCTGTACGATTGGACAAAGTTGCTGCTCAACGGTTTTTGCGCTCATTGCCGCGAGGGAAATCGGATCAACCACAATGGATGGTCGTGCATGGAAGAACGGTACGGCTGTCGGCGTGTGAGGTCGTCGACAGTGTTCGAATCAAGGGTAGCCAAAGGTTGCGCAATCTTGAGCGACTGTCCAATTCTGCCAATCACATGGACATCTATTTCAATGAGCAACTGGGCAGTTCCGCATGGGTTCTCGAATTTGGAGCCCAGCGCCTTACGCTTGTCATAAATTCGGAGCCATGGCGCGGGTTCTCCGGTGACGGGCAGCTATTGTCTGATTTGGCGAGCGAGGTTGATGAGGGCACGGCAAAAATACGAGCGCATCTTCATTGGCAATCTAACCTTCGTTCATCTTCTGTCGCCGA
This sequence comes from Hyphomicrobiales bacterium, assembly GCA_024244645.1. GTDB lineage: Bacteria > Pseudomonadota > Alphaproteobacteria > Rhizobiales > Rhizobiaceae > Hoeflea_A. The sequence goes on along the minus strand of JAAEOH010000369.1, from coordinate 6,957 downwards.
GGTATGTGGAGTTTCGTTAGAGCAGGCAGAAAAAGGGTTGGCCCGGCTCGCAGCATCAGGCCTGCTGGGGTTTGATTTGAAAGAGCATGCCTACTTCCACAGGGTCCTGCCCTTCTCATTGAACAAAATCGAAACCTTGAACCCCCGTTTGAAAAGTGCACGCGCACTTGTGGATGCCGGCGCCGTTAAGCTGATGCCCGACGGAGGGGCAGACATCATGAGCGGTGACATCGTCCACAGGGTCCGGCAAACACAGCAAGGGTTCACCTGCACCTGTCCGTGGTTCGCAAAGAACGAAGCTGAACGCGGACCCTGCAAGCACATGCTTGCGGCGGAAATTCAGATGGAAACTGAAAATGGGTGAGACCGCGAACACAGATCGTTTGGTCGAAATCATCAATGCTGGCACACCCGAAGACTGTATAAATTTCTTCTCATCAATTCCTCAAAAAGAAAGACGACAATTTTCCGCGGCATCGCTCAATCTATTCAAACAGTGGGACAAGGCTCAATTTGAGACCATGATGGACGGCAAAAACCGTACAGATGTCCATCCCGACGTTGCGCGTGTGGCCGTTCTGGCTTCCGCAAGTATCAGTCAGGTCAAATCTTGTGGCTGGAATATCTGCCCCCCGCCAGAATTGATGGTTCGCGTCTATTCTGAATTTCAACCGGATTGGCTCGAAGCCTGGGTTGGCCATATGTTGGACGATAACCCTTTCAATTTGTCACGCGTGCGTGCCATTTGGGAAGCGGGGTTGTGCCAAAAGCCAGATAGAGAATCCTACGTCTTGGCAATGATCGTTGCTCCGCGACACTCGCTTTGGCCGGATTCGGACACCAAGCTCAATCCCGAAAGTTGGAAGAATCGCGAACCGCTGGCCGCACGCGTGCAACGACACCCCGACTTGATTCCAGATTTATGGCGCTTCTTTGAGGTTGAAGGAACTGGCGAGTTCAGCTTAGCCGCATACGACAAGTACAGCTCAGCTGACAATTCATGGACCGCCGCGCTACTTGAGTTGTCAGACAAAGGGCTAATAGACCGCAGCCGCTTGCTGGACGCCAGTCTTGATGCATTGGCGCGTGACTTCGCTCAATTTCGCGCGGGCTGGTTTTCACGTTTTTTTGAAGCATTGACTCCGACGCAAGACGAGCTGGTTACACGGAAAGAGCATTTATTACGCTTAACGGGAAGCGTAGTTCCACCTACCGTTTCGTTCGCCCTCAAAACAATCAAGAAGATCGATAAGTCCGAACCCTTTGAAGAAATCGATCTCGTAAAAGCGATGCTGCCTGTTGTGCAGGCGCGGCAAAAAGGCACCGCTATGACCGGGCTTCGCCTTATCGCTACCGCTGTCAAACGAGAGCCCGCTGTTCGTGAGAATGCGCTGCCGGTGGTGCTGAGTTCACTCATTCATGAGGCAGCTGATGTGCAGTCAAAATCACTCGATCTGCTCGACGAGTTTGGTGTCAAAGATCATCCACAACTACTGGCGAAAATAGACGACTACCTGGATGGGCTGGCGCCCTCGGTCCGCCCACGCGCAAGCACATTGAGCGGGACAAAAGCAACAGCGTCTCCTCAAATGCCTGTGGCCGTCGGCATGGAGCAAATCGAAACGACTGCTATCGATAGCTTTGATGCCTTCATCGTTGAATTTCTTCATGTTCTTGAAGACACAACCGATCCGCTGCGCATAGAGCGCGTAATTGACGGGCTCGCGCGCCATGGGGCCAGTATGCCGTCCGATTTTGAGCGGATCACTGGCCCGTTGGCGAAGCGTGCGGACCAAATTCTCGGCTCTGCTAGTGATACAAATTTGCGCTACGGTCTTGCACATCTTGCTGATCAATATTGTCAGAAATCTCACCCGGAAATGCCCGAACGGATGGTTTTTGGCAGCATGGTTTCGCTCGGTTGGTCTCGGAAGAAAAACGAATTGGGTGAAACTAATTTTGTTTCGGTGTTCATCAAAAGAAATGCGGATATGTTGGGCCAGGTTCTGACCGGGCTGAGCTTGCCACTGCTTTGCGCACCCACCGATAGTCGCGGTTTTATCGCGCCTATCACGCTGGTAGAGCGGGTTTGCTCTTACGAAACTGCAGGTGTGGCGCCTTCTGCTTACGACCTTGGGATGGCTTTGATGCGCATGGACGTCCAAGGACGCAAGAAAGCACTTACAATTCTGGAACCTAGTAGCGAGGCCACCCGCGCACTCAGTTTTGCTTTGGGTGGTGAATTGAACATTGGAAAATTGAACGTCGGTAAAACCAAATGGCTTTGGGTGGCCGCCGCTGCGGCCAGGTATCCCCGCGCTGACATGCTGAGAATTGCGAGGCTATCTGGGGTGATTGCGCCTGACGTTGGGGTCGAAGCAAAATATGAGATCTCAGTTTCGTCGCGGGAAAGCGGCGGCTATGTTTTTCACGAGGCTGCAGTTAATACTTCTCCCGAAATCCGGGGGGTATTGCCGGACACCTACCTCCCCGGTCTATTTCATCTCACAACGGCTGGGAATTTCAGTGGGAGTGTCTGTGGTCACCACGCTGATGATATCCGCTGGGCATCTACGGTTTGGCCGCAAAACCTGGAGCCATTCTATTCCCAGGGTGCGACGGTTTTTGACGCCGATCAGAAATTATCGAATTCACCTTATGCAGCGTTCATCGAGCCAATGCTTCTCCAACAGTCAAAGCTGGGTCCAATTGGGCATTTTCTTTTGTCCCAATCACTGGCCAGTACTGATGCTGCTGTGCGCAGTTTGTCAGTCGAAGCAGTCATCGTCTGTATTGAGGGAAATCGACTTGACGCCGATCTTTTTGCGGATGCGACCCGCGCTCTCATCTTAAAAGCGCGCTTTCCGGCTGCGCGTTGGACACGTGCCCTGGGCGAAGTCATGAGAGTCTCCCAAAGTCACGCACTATTCCTGACCGATCTTCTTTCGAAGATTGTTCATTTCGATCCAGATGATCTACCGCGCGACGCGGGAGGAATGGTGGAACTTCTCTACGAACTTCACGTGGAAACAAATCAGAGACTGACCAACGAAAATACCAGGCAGTTTTTAAGCAGCGTATCCGCAGGTGGGAAAGTCAGTAAGTTTTCGAAACTCATTCTCTCACTTTGATTTGCAGACCTTGACTCCAAGAACCACTCTTTTTGGAGCAGTGAACTCCAAACCAGACATCCACAAGGCTGTAGCAAAGGGCAACTTAGTCCGCTGAGCCGACATTAACAAGACATTGGCGAAGGTCTGCTTTGGTGGACCGATCATGAATGGGAACTATGAAGATATTTAAGTATTTCAAGATTATTTACTATCGTTGGCGAGCATTTTCAACAATGGTTGAAGCATACGATCAAATGGCACGCGGTAACAAGACGGTCGCGGAAACAATGTTCCAAAAAGGGGAAAGCTACGCGAAAAAAAGCGGAATTATGACTTTGCCTTGGGATTATAGACTAAAGAAAGCAATGATAAAAGAAGAGGTAAAAAATTACAAAGAAAGCTTTCATATATTCTGTGATCTATGGAATCAAATATCAAAGTCTAAAAATCTAAACCGGGATATTAAATTTTATATTATGTACTTTTTGTACGATAGGTTGCGAATTTATGAAAAGGATCTCGGATTTGACGTCAGTGGGCTGAACGGGTTTCATGAGGTGAAGCGTTCCGACTTCGTTATGGAAAAAGTACCAGACCGTCTGAAACGAAATTTCCCCGTCTGAAAGAACTTTGGCCGCTGAGACCCAATGAGGGTATCATTCAGCACGATGGATGGACAAATCTGAGCCTTTGAGTATCAGTTTATTGGTTTTGACTATGTCCGAATAGTCCGCAGAGCCGTCCTTTGTGTCATGAATTTTGCATTTCGGAGGTGTGCAGTGCCGCAATTGTCAGCTTCGAGCCCTTATCGCTTAATGTTGTAAACTCCTCGGGCGACTGCAAGGTGCACCAAGCTGCCATTGCGGATGACGCCAGTGCTCAATACTGCAGTGTACAATTCAAGAACAAACAACGACAAGTAAGACGAAGCGTGGGCCTTCACCAAACGGTTCACGGAATTAGATCCGAGACTGCCAAAATACCAGCCATTTCGCTGAACGAACTGTCTCGCATGAATGTCTTTGTAGCCGGGTCGTTGAGCTTACAGGTCAAACGGGCGCGCCAACATCGGTCCAATCAGGACGCAAGCATTTCTATCATTAAAAGTGAATTTTTTCGTGAGTACTTATAATACTGATACACCAGCGCTCCGAAATTCAGCTTGTAAAATAGCCAAAGCAGCCAAATTAGTATTGCTATTAAAAATAACAAATTCACCGCAGAACCAATATATTGAATTGTAGATAACTCATCATTCAACGGCGTAATATTAAGGCCTGTAATATATTTAGGAAGTTGATGAGATATTTCCATAAAGTATTTATAACTACTGTTCGTGAAGAAATACCCAATAACGCACAAAATCGTAAAATAAAATGTCAAGACAAACGTCGAAATTATCATTATAAAATCATTTGCAATAGACCTATATCGTCTAATAATTATCTTTCTCTCATCGGTGAGGTGTTTCTCTAATACATCAAGATTAGCGGAATGTCGGTCACTAAATACATCTTCAAAAGCCATTTTTTGTCGATTGTCGAGCGCGTTGTAATATTTTCTGCCTTCGTTTGTAAAAAACTCTTCGTCCAAATAAATGTCTCTTCTCCTATTTATCAAATCGATATATATAGTACTAAACCCTGCCAAAATATAGTTGATTCTATACATTGGAGAAATAATTCTATGCAAAATTTTCGGTAAAAATCTGTTTCTTATTTTTACTCTTTTTACCATAATCAAATAAGCTCTAATCTTAGAAAATTTTTTCTGCGCTTTAGAAATTTTTCGCAACTTCGCGTAGGTTCGAGCCATTCTAGATATGTGCGTTTTTCCGTAAAACTCAACAATGACACCGAGAGAATATATTAATACAAAACCGATAAAAATTAGAAAAATTGACAGTGTACCAATTTCACCAAAGTCATTTGGAACAAACGGGAAAAAGTATTTGTAAATTAACACAAGCAATACAGCAAATAGCGTTCCCGAAAACAGTCGAGAACGAAAATTGCCTTCAAGGCTTGAGACTAGGTTCAGGAGTTTGTCCACTCGTTTGCCTTTTATACCCGGAATTATCAAAAACTATGAAGGTCGAATTATCAATGCTGTTTCTCAGCTACACTATCTTTAATTGTTTCTGTGCCTGTTCCAGCAGGATAGAATAACCGATCACAGGTGAGGCCGACAAATGTTGTGTGGCAACAAGACTGTTGAGGGGCGGATATGGGTGACGATTCTGAAAACGCAGCAATGCGCAAGCTTTGCGGTTCGCCGAAGCTATGTGCAGTAAGCCGCCGTTGACACTTTCAAACTCCAAGGCAGTTTTGTCCGCATTGCCGTCCTTTGCGTCATGAATTTTGCCTTTCGGAGGTGTGCAGTGCCGCAATTGTCAGCTCCGAGCCCGATGCGGACGTGCTAAATCACTTGAATGTTGCCGGGTTTGTGCCCACAGCCAATATTCGACCATTAATTGAGTTGCGTGCTCGACCAAAACTCTATACGCGAGTGGAAGATCACAGCCCTTATTGAGGGTGTAGCAAAGGCGGGCAATTCTGTGAGTGTGAGATTAGCTATGGCACTCTATTGGGTATTGGCGCTGATTTTCTCATCCATACTGGCTTTTTTTGGGCCGTTATCTGTTTCTGCTCTCCGGAGGTAGCACGGCGGATTCGTACTACGCTGCCATCGGCATGTTTTTTGTTGTTATGGTTGGTTATGGAATTGGCCACAAGACAGTTGCCAGTGCCATTGCGGACCTCCAAAATGATCCGGTCGACAAGCCAGAGGACGGCAGCCACATCCGTGAGCTTTGAAAAACACCACTGTAACGATAGGAGCCTGAAGCGGATTTAGCGTGCATCTGTTGCTTCTGAGCGGATGATTGGCGGAGATGACAGACCACTAATGTTTCGGTATTCGGACGACAGTAATGCAGATTCTTGAAGTCTCCGGTCTTGGCCTGCGCGCAGCAAAGCATCGACTGGAAAGCCCTGACTCCCCAATCACGGTCACCTTATTTCCGATGGTGCACATTGGAGAAAAGCGGTTTTTTGATCAGGTTTATGCGGATGCATTCAGTCATGATGTGGTTCTGGTCGAGAGCGTGCGTTCCCCGGTGGTTCAGCACTTGACATCTTCGTATCGGTGGATCGAGCATGCTGATCTCGGGCTGGTGACACAGCCGTATTATCCGGCACAGGAAACTGTAAGTGCCCATATGATCCACGCAGATCTATCGGGGGAAGAATTCCACGATGAATGGCGCAAGGTGCCGATTTGGATCCGGTTGGCGGCATATGCACTTGCCCCGGTTATCGGACTAAATCGCCGATTGTTTGCAACGCGCGAATCCATTGCCTCTCAGATGGGTATGGAGGACATGCTTTCACGCGACGAAATACTGTCTTGGAATCCGGATATCGAGGCCTTGCGGTATAGTATTCTCGGGGCAAGGGACGCCAGATTGATCGAGTATCTGCGCTTGCAACTCGCGCAAGCCCCTTCGCAAGGCAGGCGTCTGGCAATTGTTTTTGGCGCAAGACACATGCGGGCAGTGTTGGCTGAAATGGTGGGCCGCAATTTCTTTTCTGCGGAAAGCGAATGGCAGACTGTATTTTCATTTGGCGTTGGGGACCCATAGCCGCTGGTTCGTCGTACAACCCCGGCAGTTTCGAACACTTCACAACGGCGGCTTAGTCCGGAGGCTGTGTGAAAACGCAGTCGCGGCAAAATCAGATAGAATGGAATTCTGCGGGCTTGTATTTCACCGGCGATGCAATGCGCTGTGATTTCAAAAAACCGTGGCAATGAGAACAGAATTCTAACGACACCGCTGAGATTT
>JAAEOH010000368.1 GCA_024244645.1 Hyphomicrobiales bacterium | reverse complement strand
CTTTGCGGCAGCCGGAACTGCGCCGAGCGGTTGTTGTGCCCAAAGGTGATGTTGGTCGGCGCCCACGTCACTGTGCCACCCTCGAACCCGCCGACCCGCGGCACCAGACCATTATAGGAATTGACCGTCGGGCAGGTGATCGCCGTGATCGCCTCGGCATGCTGCATCAGCCCGCCCACCGCGTTGCGTGATACGGCAGACCAGTCGCCTCCGTCGCCCTTGAAGACATTGTGGCCAGGTTTATCCGTCCGCTGCAGAGAAAAATTGATATGCGCGCCCGAGCGCCAGTCGCCGACGGTCGGCTTCGGCATGAAGGTGATGAACATGCCATGTTTCTTGGCGATTTCTTTCAGCAGGATGCGCAGGAAAACCAACCGGTCGGCCATTTCCAGGAGATCGGTAAAGTGGAAATCCAGCTCGAACTGCGAATAGGCGCCTTCCGCGACAACGTCGTGCAGGTTCCAGCCGAGCCCTTCCAGAATGTCGATCATATCTTTCAGGAACGGCATGGAATCCAGCGAATATTCGACATCATATCCGAAGGCCTGCCGTCTTGGCTGCAAACCGTCCGCCGGATCGTCGCTGATTGCCTTGACCGGCCGGCCATCCTCATCGTAGCGCATGGCGATGAATTCCGGCTCGATACCGGCAAAGCCCTCATAGCCGGCGTCGCGCGCCTCCTGAACGGCCCGTTTTAGCGCCTGTCGCGGGCAGACATTGTAAGGCGCGCCCTCCCAGAAAAGATCGGCGAAGATGATTGCCGTCGACGGATCCCAGGGACAGATATAGACAGCGTCGAGATCCGGCACCATGACCTGATCGGAATCGGCCGGGGTCAGCTCAGGAACATAGGATATCGAATGGACGGCAAACTGCGGTCCCTTGCCGAGACAGAGCTCCTCAAAGTCACTCATCGGCACGGGTTTCGTCTTTGGAACTCCGTGCAGGTCGATCCAGCTGGACAGCACATATTTGACGCCGGCTGCCTCGAGTTTTTCGCGCAGCTCCGCAATCTTCGGACGATTGCGTTCAATCGCCTCATCGAAAGATTCATAGTAGACACGGCCGTTTAAATCGCGCTTGTTTTCAATTGCAACGGTTGTTTCCATGTCAGTCTCCTCCCGCAAAACGGTGCAGCTCGATTAGGACGTTTTCGGCATATCCTCGGGGTCGATGCCCGGCACAAAGGTGATGCCCGCGCGCTGCTTCCAGTCATGCGGATAGGCGGCATAGAAAATCACGCATTTCTCGTCGCACTCATAGGCGATGTGATTGTCTTTCGGGATATAAAGCACGTCCCCCGGATTGCAGATGTAGGATTCGCCGTCGCAGGTCAGACGGAACGTGCCTTCCATGCAGTAGATGATCTCGTCGCAGGTCAGATCCCAGGGAACTGACACCTGATTGAGGAAGTTGAGGCCGCCGCACATCGTGTCGCTGACCTCGCTGGTGACAAACGGCTTGATATAGGTGTTGCCCGGCTCCAGTGTGTGCAGCCGGTTCTCGATATCGGTGAATTTGTAAAGTTGTGGCTTGTTGCCCATGAAAGGCGTTCCTTCAACTGGAAGTGGATTTCAGAATGGATTCGTTGAGCTCGACCTTGTAGCCATCCGGGTCTTCGCAAAAGGCGATGACCCTCGTGCCGTGTTTCATCGGCCCGGCTGGTCTTGTGATGTTGATGCCCCCCCCGGCGGCAAGGTCTTCGCAGGCCTTGTAGACATCCGGCGTTTCGATGCAGATATGGCCCCAGCCATTGCCCTTGTCATAGGGCTCGCCCTGATCCCAGTTGTGGGTGAGTTCCAGGGTCGGATACTCGGCTTCCGGCCCATATCCGATAAAGGTATTTGTAAATTTGCCATCCGGATAATCGGTGCGGCGCAGCACCTGCATGCCCAGTATGCCGCAGTAGAAATTCAGCGAAGCCTCCAGGTCACGCACGCGAAGCATTGTGTGGGCAAGCCGGAAGCCGCGCGACGAAGCGGTGTCATTCATTACGTTTTTCCTGTTTGCTGTTCGTCAAGATCCGAGACGGAGCGCGCCACAAGTTCCTGAAAGGCCCGCACGCTGTCCTCCCAGTGCGGCGACAGCAGACCGCCCTCCTCGGCAACCGGAGAGGCGCGCCCGAGCTGCAGCCGCTCGCACATTTCGTGGTCTTCCTTGTGAACGTCCCACCAGAGCTTTTTCAGGCCCTCGATGTCCGTTTTCGACAACTGCTGCCCTTCGGTCGTGTAGAGGGCGCGCCGCTGCGCTGTCTTGCCGGCTCCGAGTGGAATGTTCAGATAAACGCCCAATTGGTCCGGAAAGTAGCGGCCGACGATGAAGTTCGGAAACAGCGTCAGGTAGCGCGAACTGACCCCGAGACTGCCGCTGGTACCGGTTTCTTGTTTGAGATCGACAGCACTGCCGAGGCACACCCCGTCGACAATCGTATAGTGATCGCCGAGCGGCTGGTCGGTGGTCGAGGAATGCACGAACTGCACGTGATAGGGCTCGATGAAGTTCTCCATGATGAACTTCCAGTTTGTCCTGATCTCGCCGAAATCGAGCGAGGCGATGGGGGAGACTTTCGAAAAATCGACACCCTCGAGCCGGTTGATCAGCGGTGCCGCGTAATTTTCGAATTCCGGCGCATTGCCGTCGAGATTGATGAAAATCCAGTCATGCCAGACAGCGATGCGAACCGGTCTCAACCCGTTTTCCGCCGGATCAAATCCCTCCGGCTGGTTGTCATCCATGCCGCCGAAATGCGGTGACGCACGCAGCTTGCCGGAAAGGTCGTAGGCCCAGGCGTGATAGGGACAGCGGATCAGCTTGCCGACATTCTTCGGCGCATCGACAAGGGTCAGGCAGCGGTGGCGGCAGACATTGTGGAACGCCGCTATCTCACCGCCGGTATTGCGCACGAGAAGCAGCGGCCAGCCTGCCACTGAAACCGGCATGGCATCGCCGGCTTCCTTGAGCTCATGGGCAAATCCGGCGCAGACCCAGTTCCGCGACAGCACCGTGTCGCATTCCGCCTGCCAGAATGCTTCGTCCGTATAGGCCGAGGCTGGCAGCCCGCGCGCTGATGATCCGGGGTCTTTCAGCCATGATTTCACAAACTCCAATTCATTCGCCATGCGGACCCTCCCAATCGCGTTTCAACAGAAACTGGTTCTTGAAGTTCTTCAGGCCGAGCAGCACCTCGGCTTCGGCAATATCAGTGGCGCCGTGTATCTGCGTCTCCAGAAATTCCAAAAAGCTCTCGCGGTCGTCACTGACGATCTCGACCATCAGGTCGTAGCGCCCGGCGACCCACAGGACATAGACAACCCTTTCATCCGCGCCGAGGCGCTCGGCAACCGATTGCGCCGTATGACCTGACGCAATGCGTGCGCCGACGATCGCATCGGCCTGATACCGCGCCGCCACCGGATCGGTGATCGCGACGATCTGCAGCATGCCGGCGTCCTTCATGGCATTGACCCTGTTGCGGATCGTGCCTTCGGAGACGCCCAGCGCTTCGGCGATTTCCGAGAACGGCATGCGGCCGTCTTTTTCCAGCATCGCGACAATCGAGCGATTCAAATCGTTTTCCGGCGACTTGATACCGTTGGTCTGAGCTTTGCGTTCGGCGTCCCGTTGCGTTGCGGCGAAATTCATGACTGTCCTCCACTGCCATGGCGCGTTGAATGGTATTCCGGCTTTCGCAGAAATCAACACATTTTTTGCGGATTGAGTAATCTTTTGTCGGAAATAGCCGATATTCGATCAAATTGCGAACTGATTTTACGAATATCGTAGGTTCGGATCTAGCTTACCGGTGCCCCCGCAATCGTGCGGCAGTCGACCTGGGAAATCAAAAGTATGGGGAATACAAACAGATACGCGCGGCCCCCGATAATGTGCGGGTCTCGGAACGACTGGCCTGTCCAGCGGCCTCGGCACAGCGAAGGGGCACGGTCCGGATTCATGATTTTTGAAAATTACCGGTTTTTGCCAGCTTCAGCGCGCCGATCAGGTCTTCCGACGTCGCATGCGTCTTTTCGGCGTCGCGCTCATGGACAAATCGCCAGACTTCATCTCCCGAATTGCCGAAGACCACGCCCGTTGGAATACGGTCGATATTTCCAAACGCCTCGAGGATTTCCGCTGAGCCTTTGACCATCACAAATTGCGGATCCGTCCTTTCGAGGAAATGCTTCATCCGCTCCGGGTTCTTGACCCCACCGAAATCTTCGAAAACATTCACGCCGATGATTTGCACATCCCCAGACGCCTCACTTGCCGCCAGGCTGTTGAGATGGCCGAATTCATCCGTACATGGCGGGCACCAGGAGGCAAAAAAAGTAACGATGACCGGTTTGCCATTGCTCGGCACAAATTCTCCGGCCTCACCCACCGGCGCGGATTGTGCCAGCAAAGGGCTCAAGTGCTTCCAGTTGGCAGAATCGGCCCGTGCCAGGGGCAGCAGCGCAAAAAACAGCACGATTAATATGACGGCGCGTGAAATCCAGTTCATGCCTCGGGCTAATGCGCGCTAAGATCACGGCGCAAATCAAAAACCCGTCAGCCGGCGCGTGATCGACCAGTGGAGATGTAAATGGAAATTCTGATAATCGGAGCCGCCGGAATGGTCGGTCGCAAACTGGTTGATCGCCTTTGCGCAGATGTCAAACTTGGTGACCGGCAAATCACCTCCATGACATTGTTCGATTACGCTGCGCCAGAAGAGCCCGAGGCGGTTTTTCCGATATCAAGTCTCGGCGGGGATCTCTCGGATCCGGCGCAAGCCACAAGGCTGGTGGCAGGCAGGCCGGACGTCATATTTCACCTGGCGGCCGTCGTTTCCGGTGAAGCCGAAACGGATTTCGACAAGGGTTATCTGGTCAATCTCGACGGCACGCGCCAGCTCTTTGAGGCGATCCGTCAGCAGGACTATTTCCCGCGCGTGGTGTTCACCTCGTCTATCGCCGTTTTCGGCGCGCCCTATCCCGATGCCATCGGCGATGAATTCCTCAACGCGCCGCTTTCCTCATACGGTGTTCAAAAGGCCTGCAGCGAATTGCTGCTGATGGATTATACGCGCAAGGGGTTTTTCGACGGCATCGCCATACGGTTGCCGACGATCGTCATTCGGCCAGGTCGGCCCAACAAGGCCGCGTCAGGCTTTTTCTCCAACATATTGCGCGAACCGCTGAACGGCGAAGAGGCTTTGCTGCCGGTGTCGCGCGACGTGCGACACTGGATGGCAAGCCCGAAAACCGCGGCCAGTTTCCTCATTCACGCGGCGACGCTTGATCTTCAATCAGTCGGGCCGCGTCGTGCGCTGACAATGCCCGGAATTTCTGTCACCGTCGGCGAGATGATCGAGGCGCTGGAACGGGTAGCCGGTCCCGAGCGGGCGGCGCTTATCCGTGAAGAGCCGGACGAACTCATCAACCGGCTGGTGAGCGGGTGGCCGCGCAATTTCGACGCCGCACGCGCCACGCAGTTGGGTTTCGCTGCCGATGTTTCAATCGACGAGATCATCCGCATACATATCGATGAAGAACTGGGCGGCACCATCAAATAGCATCGGCCCAGTGCCGAACCTATCGCTGCCCGACCAGTTCCAGCGTCGGATCGTCCAGCCGCAGCTCAAACCGGTCCGGCACCAGACCCTGGTGAAACCAGCGCACGAAACTGTAGATCGAAAACACCGGCAGCCCTGTCATCTTGCGGATATCGTTGGCGTAGGGCGTCATATTGGTGCATTCGAGGACGATAGCACCGATATCGTCATAGGTCGTGACAAGCTCGCGCGCCGCATCCAGAAGATCGAGCCGACAGGCGGCAAAATCGATGCTCGGCTGGTCGTCCAGGATACCGTGGGTGAACGCCCGGCCCCTGTCGGTGCCGACGATGGGCGTATCGAGCAGCGCATTGGCGGCCTTCAAATGCGCCTCGGAAAGATTGGTGCTTGAGATCGTGATGACACCGACACGCTTTCCCCGTGGCAGCATCTGCTGGACCAGCGGGATCTGCATCAGTGATGATGTGGCGACTGGAACCGGAACCGAGTCGGAAACCTTGTCCTGTATCAGTGCCAGAAAACCGCAATTGGTCGTCAGCCCGTCGCAACCCGAGGCCACCAGGTCCCTCGCCGCGGCGATAAAATCATCGACCAGCGCCAGCGGATCGTTGCGCACCACCTTGTTTGGGGTTGCCCCGCGGACGATCCGGTACTGCACCGGAAAGGGCCAGGTCGTGGCATTGGCGATATCGCCATGGATGCGCGGAAATTGTGTCTCCAGCATCATGATGCCGATATTGGCGCCAAAAACCGTTTTTCCACCGTACTCGACGGACATGCGAAGTCTCCTTGGAAGCTAGTGCGAGATGAGAAGAGATTTATTCATTCCGCCGGTACATAGAGTTGGGAATAGGCGATACGAACGGCTTCTGTCGCCTCCTCGCGCCTGCGTTCAATATGGTTGCGCATGGCCAGAACTGCGGCGTCCTCGTCGCGCGCCGCGAGCGCATTCAGCACAATCCTGTGCGCGGAAAGTTTGGCGCCTTCGTTCTTGGCTATCTGCTTTTTCGCCAGGATCATCTTCAGGTCGACCAGGCGAACATAGCGGATCCGGTCATTGATGTTGCGCAGCATGCTCACCAGTTCGGAATTGCCCGAGAGCAGCGCCAGCTTGATGTGGAAATCCTCATCCATCTCGAGCAGTTCCATGGTGGATTCGCATGTCTTGTAATGTGGCTCGGTTTCATTGAGATAATCCAGCACGGCCCGGATCTCCTCGTCCGACGCTCTGGCGATGGCGCGGCGCAACGCCTCGCACTCGATTGCCTGGCGCGCTTCGTAAAGATCGACAATGCGCTTCGGGCTGAGCGACCTGCAAAAAAAGCCGCGGCCGTTTTGAAAGGTCAAAAAACCTTCAGCAACCAGACGGTTGAGCGCCTCGCGCAGGGGCGTCCGGCTGGCGCCCAGTTTTGTCGACAGGGCGCTTTCATTGATCCGTTCATCCGGCTTGAATTCAAAGTTCGCAGCCATCTGCCGCAATCGGTCATAGACCCGGTCAACACTGCTGCTGGCTTTGCTCATCGCACGTTCCTCGACATTACCCTTCGAAGGGTTCCATCCCGAGATTGCACATTTTTTCGAGGACTGCAATTTTTTTGTCTTCACATCTGCATATATTGCTGTATACAATTCTGTATGATCTGCTGTGCGCTAAACCTGGTACGCCGATCCGCATAACATTGAAGGAATGACAAGCGTGACGAACACCCTCAACGGTGCAGAAGCTATGGTGCGTATGCTGGAGTCCCACGGCGTCCAGCACATTTTCGGGCTTTGCGGCGACACCACCCTGCCCTTCTACGATGCCATGTTCCGGCTGAACCACGGCATCAGCCACGTCCTGACCCGCGACGAGCGTTCGGCCACCTACATGGCTGATGCCTATTCAAGAGTGACCGGCCGCGCCGGAGTCTGCGAAGGGCCATCAGGCGGCGGCGCCACCTACATCATTCCCGGTCTGATTGAAGCCAGCGAGTCCTCTTATGCCGTTCTCGGCATCACCACGGACATTTCCGTTGCCTCCTATGGCAAATACCCCCTGACCGAACTCGATCAGGAGGCGCTGATGCGCCCCTTGACCAAGTGGAACACGGTCATCAAGCGGGCCGATCATATTCCGCGCATGGTGCGCATGGCCTTCCGGGCCATGACGACAGGCCGCTCCGGCTCCGCCCATCTCGGCCTGCCCTACGATATCCAGTACGACGCTGTCGACGCCGACGACATTTGGGCCGACCCAAATCACCGGCGGTATCCCGCCTATCGAAGCGGCCCCGGCACCGGCTCGGCGGAAACGGCGGTGGATGCCATTCTCTCCGCCAAAATTCCGCTCATTGTTTGCGGCGGCGGCGTTGTCATTGCCGGCGCCATGCAGGAGCTTGACCGGCTGGCGACGCGGCTCGACATACCCGTCGCGACATCAATATCAGGCCAGGGATCGCTGTCAGACACGCACCCCAACAGTCTCGGCGTCGTCGGCTCCAACGGCGGTACCGACGAGACATGGGAACTGATGGAAGCCGCTGATCTCGTCGTCTTCATGGGTTGCCGGGCCGGCTCGACCACCACCTCACGGTGGGAAGCGCCCGGGCCCGGTGCCCGTATCGTGCATTTCGACATTGATCCGATGGCGATCGGCGCCAACTATCAGACCGAAGTCGGTGTGGTTGGCGATCTGCTTTTGTCGCTCTCGCAAGTCAACAAGGTGCTGGATCAGCGTAATCAGGGCGGTGGCACATTTGGCGGCGCGGAGGCAGTGGCCGACATCAAGCGCCGCAAGTTCGAAATCTTCGACAGACTGGCCAAGAGCGGCGAGCGCCCGATGCGTCCCGAGCGCGTCATCGATGCGATGATGAAAGTATTGCCGCCGGATGCGACCGTACTTTCCGATCCGGGCACAAGCTGCCCCTATTATTCGGCCTATTACCAGCAGCCGCAGGCCGGCCGCTATTTCATCACAAACAGAGCCCATGGCGCGCTTGGCTATTCGCTGTCGGCGGCACTCGGTGCCTGGTACGGACGGCCCCGCAGCAAGGTCGTCGCAATGATGGGCGACGGGTCCTTCGGCTTCACCTGCGGTGAGCTGGAAACGGTCTGCCGTTCGCGCGCACCGATAACCTATATCGTCTTTTCAAATTCAAACTTCGGCTGGATCAAGGCCAGCCAGCACGCCGATACCGATGCGCGCTACTACAATGTCGATTTCAACCGCACCGATCAGGCTGCCGTGGCGGCGGCCTATGGTGTGAAATCCTGGCGGGTCGAGGATCCGGCCGAACTTGAGCGTGTACTCAAGGAAGCCATCGAGCATGACGGCCCGACACTCATTGATGTCATCTGCCAGCCGCTTGAGGAAGCGAACGCGCCCGTTCGCCGCTGGATGGGATAAAGCATGATTACCCGTCGCCGCAAAAACGCGCCGCAGGCGCTCAGAGGCACCACACCGAACCGGAACGCGGCCTCACATCTTTGCGCGTGGCGGAACTTCATAGGGCCGCAGTTCCTCGAGCAGCAATTCCAGAAACTGCCTTCCAAGCGCCGACATGGGCCGGGCCCTCGAGGTAATGACGGCAAGATCCATCAATACGGTCGGCCGGAAACGGCGGGTGACAAAGCCGCCGCCGGAATCGAATTGCAGAGAGAACGGATCGAGGATCGCCACACCCATTCCCTCCTGGACAAAACTCAGAACGTTCTTGAACAGATGCGTGTGAACCCTTGTTCGCAGTGGAATACCCGCATTGTGAAACACTTCCCGGGTACGCCGGTGGGTCATGTGGTCCGGCCCCATCACAATGAAGGGCTCCTCTTCAAGCAACTCCGGGGTCAGGACATCATAACGCGCAAGCGGGCTATCTTCTGGGAGCGCCAGCAGCGTCTCGACGTGAACCGTATGAAAGTCCAGGGCATCGTAGATCAGCGGCATCTCGCTGATACCGATTTCAAACAGCCCGGACAGAACCCATTCCTGTATTTTGGTCGAATACTGCGACTGGAACGAGATCGACATGTCAGGCCGGTCCTGTGCAAATCGCGCGATGATCTTCGGCATGAACCCGAAAGACAACGCATGCTGCGAGGCCACCTGCAACTGGCCCGCCTGGGTGTTCTGCAGGTCCAGCACCGCCTGGGCGACATGGTCCAGCCCGCGCACAACAGTGTCCACCTCCTGAAACAGCACCCCCGCCTCCGGCGTCGGCAGCAGCCGGCCCTTGGAGCGCTCAAACAGCTTCAGGCGCGTCTGGCGTTCCAACTGAGACAACAGATTGGAAATGCCCGGCTGGGAAATGCCGAGTTGCTCGGCTGCGCCCGTGACGGTGCCGGTTTCAACAATGGCATGGAACGCCTGCAGCTGGCGGAATCGAAGCGACATGCTCAAGCATATCATTCAATGTTATGGCTTGTACATATATTTGTATTTGAAATGATGGCCGCCTGCTGGCAGGCTGTATTCCCAAACGGGAGGCAGCATGCCTGAACAGAAACATATTGTTGTCATCGGTGCAGGGATCGTCGGCGTATCGACGGCGATCTGGCTGCGACGCGCCGGCTGTGAAGTCACACTGATCGACCGCTCAGAGCCGGGTCTTGGCGCTTCGTTTGGCAACGCCGGTGTCCTTGCCGCATGCTCGGTTGTGCCGGTCACAACACCGGGCCTGATGTTCAAGGGCCCGAAACTGTTGCTCGATCCGGATTTTCCGTTGTTCCTGCGCTGGTCCCATCTTCCCAAGCTTGCGCCCTGGCTGCTGCGTTATCTCAGCCATGCAAACGACAAGGACACACGCAAGATCTCCGACAATCTGACGCACATCGTCTCCGACAGCATCGAGCAACACAAATCGTTGACCGACAGTGGCCCCGCGGCGCGTTTCATGACCACATCGGACTACAGTTTTGCCTATGCGGACAGAGCAGCGTTCGCAGAAGACAGCTACGCCTGGATGCTGCGCAAGGAAGCTGGCTTCGAACCAGAGATTATCGAAGGCGACGCAGTCAGGGAAAAGGAGCCGATCTTCGGGCCGACAGTCGGTCTGCTCGCGGTCATGCACGACCACGGATACATCACCAATCCGGGCGGCTATATAGCAGTTCTCGCACAGACGCTTGAGGATATGGGTGGCAAGCTGGTCAAGGCCGAAGTCACGGAT
Source organism: Hyphomicrobiales bacterium (assembly GCA_024244645.1). Classification (GTDB taxonomy): domain Bacteria; phylum Pseudomonadota; class Alphaproteobacteria; order Rhizobiales; family Rhizobiaceae; genus Hoeflea_A. The sequence goes on along the minus strand of JAAEOH010000368.1, from coordinate 805 downwards.
TTCGACATGGCCGGGGGAGATATCAGCGCCGTGCTGACGGATGCCGGGCGGTTCGATTGTGACAAGGCCGTGCTGTGCACCGGTGTCTGGTCGAAGGAACTCGCCGCAAAGCTCGGGCTGAACGTGCCGCTCGAAAGCGAACGCGGCTACCACATAGTTTTCGAAAACCCCTCCGTTTCGCCGAGTTCCCCGGTGATGGTGTCGGCGGGAAAATTTGTTGCCACACCCATGGAAATGGGTCTTCGCTGCGCCGGCGTAGTGGAATTCGGCGGGCTTGAAGCCCCACCATCAAAGGCCCCGCTGAAGCTTCTGAGAAAGAAGGTCAAGGAGACTTTTCCCGATCTCACCTATTCGGGCGAAGAAGAGTGGCTGGGCCATCGCCCGGCGCCTTCGGACAGTCTTCCGCTGATTGGCGAAATCGGCAAAACAGGTGTGTTTTCTGCCTTCGGGCACCATCATATTGGGCTGACAGGTGGGCCCAAGACTGGCCGGCTGATTGCCGGTCTCATCAACGGCGAAAGGCCGAATCTCGACCTTTCCGCTTACGACCCGAACAGGTTTCACTAACCTTAAAATGCTTCAAACCGGGAGGACCAAATGAAAGCATCAATCGCAAAACACACAGCAACGCTGCTGGTTACGGCATCTCTGGCCGTTAGCGCAGGCGCTGCCTATGCGGAAAAGTGGGATATGCCATTGGCGTATTCTGCGACGAACTTCCATTCGGCAACGGCAGCAGAGTTTGCCAAATGCATCACGACGGGCACGGGCGGCGACATCGAGGTTGTCACGCATCCGTCGGGCT
>JAAEOH010000367.1 GCA_024244645.1 Hyphomicrobiales bacterium | reverse complement strand
TCAATATCTCTCGACCTTTCGGCGTCAGACGGGCATTCTTGTGGATGTTCATTCGGTCCCTCTCCTGATGACTGATGGTATTGCAACTTCAGCCTTTCAGAATGGGAACGAGTGAACAACCTGGTGAGAACTTACAGCTAGAGCACCTTACGTTCGTGCCTGCTCGGTGCGGAAGGGATGGGCCTTGTAGGCACCCAATATGAGTACCTTGGTGGAGAAGAACTGCAGTTCTTCCAGTGCCCGGGCGACACCGGGATCGTCGGGGTGGCCCTCGATGTCGGCGTAGAACTGCGTTGCGGTGAACTTGCCCTCGAGCTGGTAGCTTTCAAGCTTCGTCATATTGACGCCGTTGGTGGCGAAACCGCCCATGGCCTTGTAAAGGGCGGCCGGCAGGTTGCGTACATTGAAGACAAACGTCGTGACGATCAGATCATCCGGATTATCCCTTTTCGCCCATGTATCATCTCGCGAGAGGACCACGAAGCGGGTGACATTTGAATCTGAATCCTCGACGTCCTCGGCAAGGATTTCAAGGCCGTATAGCTCCGCGGCCAGACGCGGCGCAAAGGCCGCCATGGTCGGATCCTTGGCATCCGCTACCTGGCGGGCGGCGCCTGCCGTGTCGCCCGCCACAACGGGCCGCCAGCCGTGTTTGCGCACAATGTTGCGGCACTGGCCAAGGGCATGGATATGGCTGTGCACGGTTTCTATCCCGGCTTCGCCGGCGCCCGGAATGACCATCAGCTGAAAGTGGATCGGCATGAAATATTCGCCGATAATCTTGAGCTTCGATTCCGGCAGCAGGTAATGGATGTCAGCGACCCGTCCGGCGATGGTGTTTTCGATGGGGATCATCGCCAGTTCGGCTTCGCCGCTTTCAACCGCATTGAATGCGTCTTCGAATGTGCGGCAGGGCAAAGGATCCAACTGCGGAAACATGTCTCGGCAGGCCATGTCGGAGTTGGCGCCTATTTCGCCCTGGAAGGCGATCTTCTTCTTGGTTTCAGCCATGTCTGGATCCAGTGTCACGGGTTCGTTGTTGCAATTGTGAAAAGTATCAGCCGGCGAACATCTGCCGGGCGCGCTCCAAATCGGCGGGAGTATCGACACCGAGCGGAACCGAGTCAACGACGGCGACGTCAATGCGCATGCCGGCTTCGAGCGCACGCAGCTGCTCCAGCGACTCGCGCTGTTCCAGCGTCGACGGCTTGAGGCCGACGAAGCGAGATAAAGCGTCGCGGCGATAGGCGTAAAGGCCTATATGGTGGTAAAGTGGTCCGTCGCCATAGGGTGCGGAGGCGCGGGTGAAATAGAGGGCCCGAAGCCGGTTCTGCCGCAACGGCGATCCGACCACCTTGGTGACGTTCGGATTGGTCTTTTCCTCGTCATCGGTGATCGCCACCGCAAGAGTGGCGATATCGACTTCAGGTGTCTGCAATGGCAACAGCGCTGCCCTTATGGTTTCGGGCTCGATGGTCGGCAAATCGCCCTGAATATTGACAATGACTTCAAATTGCCCTTCCGGATCAATAGCTTGTAGCGCCTCATAAATACGGTCCGAACCGGATGCGTGGTCCGATCTGGTCATCACCACCTCAAATCCGGCCCGTTTGACCGCATCGGCAACTTCAGGGCTATCCGTGGCGACAACCACGCGCCCGATATCAGCCTCGGCCGCGCGGCGGGCCACCTGGACGATCATCGGCAGGCCGCCGACATCGGCCAGAACCTTTCCGGGCAAGCGTGTGGAGGCCAGGCGGGCCGGAATGAGGACGAGATTTGACGAAGCTGCCATGATTGATTCCAAAAGTGAGCCCGCAGGACCAAAGACTCCCTGGACTCGTTATAAACAGTGTTGCAACCGCCATGCAAAAGACATAGGTTCCGCGCGAAATCAAGACTATGCCGGTTTCGGGGATGAACCGGTTTGACAAGGAGCCCGTGAAAATGAACTCCTCATATATCAACGCTGCAATCGGGGCATTTCTAGCCGTCGCTTTCGTTGTCATGACCGTTTCCATTGCATCGGATGCAATATTCCATTCCGGCCATCCGGAAGCGGAAGGGTATGCCATTGAGGCGCGCGAAGGATCCGCCACGGCGTCTGCCGACAGCGCAGATGACGGCCTCGCTCCGATCGCACCGCTGCTTGCCAGTGCCAGCATCGAGGGCGGCCAAAGGGCATTCCGCAAATGCCAGGCCTGTCACACGGTTGACGATGGCGGCGCAAATCGGGTCGGCCCCAATCTCTGGGACATCGTCGATCGCCCGGTCGCGGCGGCAGACGGTTTCGGCTATTCGACCGCAATGACGGATTATTCCGAAGGCGGCGAGAAAAAGTGGGACTATGAGGCGCTGAACGACTTTCTCCACGCTCCCAAGAAATACATGCGGGGCACCGCCATGGGCTTTGCCGGCATGAAAAAAGACGACGAACGAGCCGATGTCATCGCCTATCTGCGATCGCTTGCGAGCACACCGGCACCGCTGCCTTCAGCGGATGCGGCACCTGCTAACAATGCCGAGGCTGCGCCGGCTGAAGACGCAACGGCAGAACCGGCTTCGGCGGAACCCGCGGCGGCGGATAGTACCGAAGAGCCCGCAAAAGAAGAAACGGCGACGGATGGTGAAGACAAGCCAGCCGAGGCCAAAACCGAATAGCTTCACGCAAATTTGTTGCCAAAAGCCGGGCCCTGCCCGGCTTTTTTGTTGTCAATGCCCGCCGCGGTCACTTCCTGCCTGTTCTTCGTCACAATTTGCCCTATTGTGAGCCGTGGGCGACATGAGGAATCATAGCCCGTACCGGCGCCAGAGAAGTGACCGGGTTAAAAGGAGATAGTTTGTGACGGTTCTTTCGCTGTTCAAACGCAAAGCACACACCGTGGCACTTGCCGCATTGCTGTCCGGAATTCTCACGACAATTCATCCCGATCCATCGCCTGCCGAAGACAAGGCCTGGCGCAACGGAACATCGCTGATCGGCGAGCCGAAATATCCGCCCGGTTTCAGCCGCTTCGACTATGTCAATCCTGATGCGCCCAAGGGCGGGCGGCTTAACATGTCCGTAAACGGGTCGTTCGACACGCTCAATCCAATACTTGCCAAGGGCGATATGGCAGCGGGTGTCGAAGCGCTGCTCTATGAAAGATTGATGACCAACTCGCTGGATGAGATTTCAACAGAATACGGGCTGATCGCCGAAGCCGTCAGCTATCCGGACGACTATTCCTCGGTGAGTTACAGATTGCGTCCGGAGGCAAGATGGCATGACGGCGAGCCCATCACCGTTGAAGATGTAATCTGGAGTTTTGAAAAGGCGGTTGAGCTCGATCCGCAGCGTCAATTCTACTATCAGCACGTGACAGGCGCGGAAAAGACCGGCGACCATGAGGTCACCTTCACTTTCGATGAAAAAAACAATCGCGAACTGCCCAGTATTGTCGGACAGCTTCTAATCCTGCCGAAACACTGGTGGGAGGGCAAGGACGCATCCGAAAGGCAGCGCTCGATCACAGAAACGACGCTTGAGCCGCCACTGGGATCCGGCCCCTATCGCGTGTCACGGGTTTCCCCCGGTTCTGACTTGCTTTTTGAACGGGTCGATGACCCTTGGGGCCAGGACCTGCCGGTCAATGTTGGAAGCTACAATTTCGACGAAATCAACTTTAGCTATTTTTCCGACCGCAACTCCGAATTTGTCTCGTTCAAGGCCGGTGACACGGACTACTGGAGTGAAAACAAGGCTGCCCGCTGGGCCAAGGAATATGACTTTCCGGCTGTAAACGACGGGCGTATTGTTCGAGAGCTGCTGGAGAACCGTTACAGGTCCTTTGGTGTGATGGTGGGGTTCCGGCCCAACCTTCGGCGAGAAAAGTTCAACGATCCGAAGGTGCGCAAGGCGCTCAACCTCGCCTTTGATTTTGAGGATCTCAACAAGACCATCTTTTTCGACCAGTACGAGCGCATCGACAGTTTCTTTTTCGGCAGCGAGCTTGCCTCGGAAGGGCTGCCAGAGGACCTGGAACTGGAAATTCTGGAATCAGTGCGTGACAAGATACCGGCTGAAGTCTTCACTACACCCTATGAGAACCCGGTTGGCGGCAATCCTCAAAACCTACGGACCAACCTTCGTGAGGCCGTCAAGCTGTTCCGCGAGGCGGGCTATGAAATCCGCGGCGGCAAGATGGTCAATGCCGAGACCGGGGAACCTTTCAAATTCGAAATCCTTTTGAACGGCCCGATCATCGAGCGTGTCGCGCTTCCCTATTCGGAAAACCTGAAGAAGATAGGCCTTGAGGCGACAGTCCGATCCATCGATCCTGCGCAATATCAAAACCGTATCCGAAGCCGTGATTTCGATGTTATTTATTCTGGCCAGGGACAAACACTGTCGCCAGGAAACGAGCAATTCGAGTTTTGGGGGTCTGAATCGGCAGACCGGGAAGGTTCGGCCAATTACGGTGGAATTTCGGATGCTGGAATCGACGAACTCATCAAAAGGGTCGTTTTCGCAACCGGCCGAAGCGAACTGATTGCTGCGACCAGGGCGCTCGACCGGGTACTCCTGGCGCATCAATACTTTATTCCGAGCTATACGCTTCGAAAGGACCGTATTGCCTATTGGAGCCAGCTTGCACATCCCGATCAGCTACCGAAATACTCTCTTGGATTTCCAAAAATCTGGTGGTCAAAAGACGCGGCGCAATAGATGACGGCAGATAAATACACAAACAGCCACATTACCCGGCGCGGATTTGTCGCTGCCGCCGGAGCCGCCGCTACGAGCCTTGCAATCCCGGCACGCCTAGCTTTCGCCGGTGTCGAGCCGGGTGTCAGACTGCACGGGATCTCGGCGTTTGGCGACCTGAAATACGATGCAGGCTTCAAGCGTTTCGACTATGTCGATCCAAATGCGCCGAAGGGCGGGACCTTCTCGTTTCTGCCACCCAACTGGTTCTTCAACCAGAACGTCCAGACATATAACACACTGAACACATTCGTTCTGCGCGGCGACGCTCCACCCCGCATGGAACTGTGTTTCGACAGCCTGATGGTGCGGGCGCTGGACGAACCCGATGCGCTCTACTGTCATCTGGCCGAATGGGTCGAAAGCTCCGAAGACCGTAACACCTGGCGGTTCGGGCTGCGGCCACAGGCTCGGTTTCATGACAAAACCCCGGTGATATCAAGGGATCTGGTCTTCAGTTACAAAACCCTGAAGGAAGAGGGCCATCCCAATCTTTCCGCTTCGCTTCGCGAGCTTGTCGATGTGGTGGCGCTCGACGAGCAAACGGTCGAAATCCGGTTTTCCGGGGAGCAGTCCGCGCAGGCCATTTTGGCGGCAGCGGCGATACCGATCCTGTCCAGCGTCTACTACGAAACACATGAATTCGATTCCGGTTCGCTCGACGTGCCGCTGTCTTCTGGGCCTTACCGGCCAGGGCGGCGCGAACCGGGCGTTTTTATCGAGTTCAACCGGGTCGCCGACTATTGGGGGAGCGATCTGCCGACGGCCAATGGCATCGACAATTTCGATGCGATCCGCGTTGAGTTCTTCGCCGACCGGCAGGCCGGATTCGAAGCCTTCAAGAAAGGCGATGTCCTGTTTCGCGAAGAGTTCACATCCAAAACCTGGGCAACCGAATACGGTTTTCCCTCGATTGCCAGCGGCCGCGTTATCAAGACCACTATTCCAGGCGAAAAACGTCCGTCCATGCAGGCCTGGGCGGTCAATCAGCGGCGCGAGAAATTCAACGATGTCCGGGTTCGCGAGGCAATCAATCTGTGTTTCGATTTCCAGTGGACCAACAGCAAGATTTTCTACGACGCCTACACTCGTTCGCAGTCGCTGTTCGAAAAGTCCGAATTCGTTGCCGTCGGTCCGCCCGGCGAAAATGAACTTGTTCTGCTGGAACCGATTCGCGAGCTGGTGCCGAAAGCGGCCTTCGGCGAACCGGTGATGCAGCCGGTATCCGACGGGTCGGGCCGTGACCGCCAATTGCTGCGCAGGGCGCTCAAGCTATTGACGGATGCCGGCTGGTCCCGTGACGGTAACGTACTAAAAAGAAACGGTGAAACGCTGTCCCTGGAAGTCATGATCCGCTCGCCGGTCTTCGAGCGGCTGCTTTCGAGTTTTGTGGAAAACATGCGGCGCCTTGGCATCGACGCGTCGATCCGGCTGGTGGATCCGGTCCAGTTCCAGTCACGCGTCGACGATTTCGATTTCGACATGGTGGGGTTTGCCCTTTCCTTCTCCGCCACTCCAACCGCCGAGAGCCTGCAGACGATTTTCTCACCGCGCTATGCAACGGTTCCAGGGTCGCAAAATCTTCCGGGCGTTGACGCACCGGCCTACGCGCAATTGCTGGACTATGTGGAACAGGCCGAAAGCCGTGCACAGCTTGTTACCGCAATGCGGGTGCTTGACCGCGTCAATCGGGCACGACTGGACTGGATACCCAACTGGTATTCCGCTAATCACAGGGTTGCCTACTGGGATGTGTTCGGATTCGTCGATCCCAAACCCGATTTCGGATGGCCAGTGGAAAGGCTCTGGTGGCTGGACCAGGAAAAGGCAAAGAAGATTGGCAAGGCCTAGAGCGAGATCACGCGTGCAGGAGAATAGCAACTAATGGGCGCCTATATTATCAGGCGACTGCTGCTGATGATCCCGACGATCGTCGGGATCATGGGTTTTACGTTTCTTATCATCCAGTTTGCACCCGGCGGGCCGGTGGAGCAGGTCATAGCAGACCTAACCGGCCAGGGAAACGGAATAACCGACCGGATATCGGGTGGCGGCGATTTCCAGAATGAGCCCGCCGCCGGCGGAACGGACATTTCTTCAAAATACCGGGGTTCCCAAGGGCTCGATCCGGAATTCATAGCAAAACTCGAAAAGCAGTTCGGCTTCGACAAACCGCCGCTGGAACGGTTTTTGTTGATGATGTGGAACTACATCCGTTTCGACTTTGGCGACAGTTATTTCCGCGATATTTCGGTGATCGATCTGATCATCGAAAAAATGCCGGTCTCGATATCGCTGGGTGTATGGATCCTGCTGATTTCGTACATTATTTCCATACCACTTGGTATCAAAAAAGCCGTGAGCGACGGCTCCCGCTTTGATATCTGGACATCCGGCGCCATCATCATTGCGTATGCGGTCCCAGGATTCCTCTTTGGCATTTTGCTCATTATCGTGTTTGCGGGCGGATCCTTTTTTGACTGGTTCCCGCTGCGCGGCCTGACATCGGACAATTTCAGTCAGCTTTCCTGGTGGGAAAAGATCATCGACTATTTCTGGCACCTCACCCTCCCGCTGATTGCACTGTCGCTCGCTGCATTTGCGACGACGACACTGCTGACCAAAAACTCATTCATCGATGAAATCCGCAAGCAATATGTCACAACGGCCCGGGCCAAGGGCCTGACCGAACGACAAGTGCTCTATGGCCATGTCTTCCGCAACGCCATGCTGATCATCATCGCCGGCTTTCCGGGGGCATTCATTACCGCCTTCTTTACCGGATCGCTGCTGATTGAAACGATCTTCTCGCTCGACGGCCTGGGGCGTTTAGGATTTCTTTCGGTGTTGGGCCGCGATTATCCGGTGGTTTTCGGAACGTTGTTCATTTTCTCCCTGATGGGTCTCGTCATCAGCCTTGTCTCCGATCTCATCTACACATGGGTCGATCCGCGTATCGATTTCGAGCGGCGGGACGTTTGAGATGGAACAGGCTGTCGTACCAGCAGAAACCACCACGGAGCCACCGGGCGGGTTTTTCTCGCCGACGGCAAGACGCCGGTGGCGGAACTTCAAGGCTAACCGCCGAGGTTACTGGTCGCTTTGGATCTTTCTGATTATCTTCACCCTCACTCTGTTTGCCGAATTGATCGCCAATGACAGACCGATTCTCGCCTCCTACAAAGGCGAATTGCTGGTGCCTGTCCTGGTCGATTATCCGGAAGAAAAATTCGGCGGCTTCCTGGCGCGAACCGATTACCGCGACCCCTTCATCCGCGACGAAATAGATGCCAATGGCTGGATGCTGTGGCCGCCAATTCGCTATTCCTATCGCTCGGCAAATTCCTATGTGCCGAGTTCCGCGCCAACTCGACCTTTCTGGTTGATGTCCAAGAAAGAACGCTGCTCGGCCTATCCCGAAGGGGTCAATGATCCGGACTGCATTCTCGGCAATATGAACTGGCTGGGCACCGACGATCAAGCGCGAGACGTCACCGCGCGCATGATATACGGGTTCCGGATATCCGTGCTGTTCGGACTGGCACTGACATCCCTGTCTGCGATCATCGGCGTCTCCATGGGTGCGATACAGGGTTATTTCGGCGGCTGGACAGATCTGCTGCTACAACGATTCATCGAAATATGGTCGTCAATGCCGGTTCTTTACATCTTGCTGATCATGGCGGCCGTGCTGCCGGCTGGATTCTGGGTGCTGCTTGGCATCATGCTGCTTTTTGCCTGGGTGGCCTTTGTCGGTGTAGTGCGCGCTGAATTCCTGCGTGCACGCAATTTCGAATATGTGAACGCGGCGCGAGCCCTCGGCGTCGGCAACACAACCATCATATTCAGGCACCTGCTGCCCAATGCCATGGTCGCAGCGTTGACCTTCCTGCCATTCATCCTGTCCGGTTCGATCACAACACTGACATCGCTTGATTTTCTCGGCTTCGGTCTGCCACCGGGATCTCCGTCGCTCGGCGAGCTGATCGCACAGGGCAAAAACAACCTGCAGGCGCCGTGGCTGGGGCTGACAGCATTCTTTTCCATATCCATCATGCTGTCGCTGCTGATCTTCATCGGCGAAGCCACGCGCGATGCGTTCGATCCCAGAAAGACGTTCGAATGACCGGGCCGCTTTTATCCCTACGCGACCTGTCGGTCGTCTTCCGGCAGGGTTCGGACGAGACACTGGCGGTCAACAGGATATCCTTCGACATCAATCAGGGTGAAACGGTCGCCCTGGTCGGTGAATCGGGCTCCGGCAAATCCGTCACCGCACTTTCGGTGCTCAAGCTGTTGCCCTATCCGGCGGCGAGCCACCCGTCCGGAAAGATCCTGTTCAACGACCAGGACCTGCTTTCAGCCAGGGAAGAAGATCTGCGCAAGGTCCGCGGCAATGATGTGACGATGATCTTCCAGGAGCCGATGACGTCGCTCAATCCGCTGCATACGATCGAGCGGCAGATCGGCGAAATCCTCGGCCTGCACCAGGGCCTGTTCGATGCAGCGGCACGCGAGCGTACGCTTGATCTGCTCAATCAAGTGGGTATTCGCGAACCGGAAAAACGGCTCTCCGCATATCCTCACGAATTATCCGGAGGGCAGCGCCAGCGTGTGATGATCGCCATGGCGCTCGCCAACCGTCCCCAACTTCTCATCGCTGACGAGCCGACGACGGCGCTCGATGTCACGGTTCAGGCGCAGATCCTGGAATTGCTGGACAAACTCAAGAGCGAGCACGGCATGTCGATGCTGTTCATCACCCATGACCTTGGCGTGGTGCGCAAGATTGCGGACCGGGTCTGCGTGATGACCAATGGCGAAATCGTCGAAACCGGACCGACGGCGCAGATATTCGATAATCCGCAGCACGATTACACGAAACACCTGCTTGCCGCCGAACCCAGCGGTGAACCGCCTAAACCGGACGACACGTCGCCAATCGTCATAGAGGGCAAGGACATCAAGGTCTGGTTCCCGATCAAGAAGGGGTTCCTGCGGCGCACCGCGGACTATGTGAAGGCCGTCGACGGCATCGATCTTACGCTGCGGGCGGGCCAGACACTCGGCATTGTCGGCGAATCGGGTTCGGGCAAGACGACGCTTGGCCTGGCACTGACACGGCTGATTTCATCCAAGGGCCAGATCGGCTTCGTCGGCAAGAATATAGACAGCTACTCCTTCAAGGAGATGAAACCGCTTCGCGACCAGATGCAGGTGGTGTTTCAGGACCCTTACGGCTCGCTGTCGCCGCGGATGTCGATTGCGGAAATCGTCTCTGAGGGCCTGCGTATTCACGAGCCCGGCCTCAGCCGCGGCGATCGGGACAAGAAGGTTGCGGATGCTCTCGAAGAAGTGGGCCTTGATCCATCGACCCGCTGGCGCTACCCGCACGAGTTTTCCGGCGGCCAGCGCCAGCGCGTCGCCATCGCCCGCGCGATGGTGCTCAACCCGCGCTTTGTCATGCTGGACGAGCCGACTTCGGCTCTTGACATGAGCGTACAGGCGCAGGTCGTCGATCTTCTGCGCAAACTGCAGCGCGACCATGATCTGGCCTACCTGTTCATCAGCCACGACCTGAAGGTCGTCCGGGCGCTCGCCAACAATGTGATCGTCATGCGCCTTGGAAAAGTTGTGGAACAGGGACCGGCCGAGCAGATTTTCGACGATCCGCAGAACGACTACACCAAGGCGCTTATGGCTGCGGCCTTCGACCTTGTCGCGACCCCGGCAGGCGTGGTCAGCGACTAGAGTGTATCTTGTTTATACGGAATCATTTGACCGAGGCGATTTTGGTTGCTGACAAGGCGGCTTGCACGCCGTGGTGCCATCCCACCACAAGTGCGAGCCAACGCAGTCAGAGGGCAAAATAGCCCGGCCCAATTGCCGCAGCATATCAACAGCATAGTCCTTTCAGGGGTGGCGGCAAATCGGCCCATCGGCGTCGT
>JAAEOH010000366.1 GCA_024244645.1 Hyphomicrobiales bacterium | reverse complement strand
GATCGGCCGATTGTCCGCCACCCTTGAAAGGATGATGTTGTTGATATTCAGAGATGAATGGGCCGGGCAATTTTGCCCCCTGACTGCGTTGGCTCGCGCTTGTGGTGGGTTGGCACCACGGCACGCAACCCGCCTTGTCAGAGACCAAAATCGCCTCGGTCAAATGATTCAATCCAAACAAGACACGCTCTAAGCTCACAGACAAACCCGGTTTAATCTGCAAACATCGTCATGGCGGCACCGAGCAGGCTCATGAGCTGTTGATCCTTTCCAGGCGTGTGGACATCCATGCGAACATGCTCTTGAAGAAACCGGCTCATCGGCAATTCACCCTCGGCCGCCGCGATCATCGGCTCATATTCGGTGAACATCGTGACATCGGGTGCCTCGGCCGGCGCATAAAGTATCTCCACCTGGCCATTGCGCGCCGTGAGGGAGAACCGTTCTCCATCGATATTCAGCTCCGCCTGGATGTCTGCGTATCTCGGGACAACGCGTTGACACGCCTCACCCAGCGTTACAGCAACAGTCCGCAGATTGCCGGGTCGTTTTCGATCCTTGTCGGGTGGGAACCGGCCGCCGAACATAGCCAGTTCGAAGAGCATCGCCTTTGTCTGTCTGCCAAGTTCGGTCAGCGCGTAAAGCGTAATCGAATGCTGGGCCGCCTGTTTTTCCACAAGCCCGTCATCGATCAGCTGCTGCAGCCGGTCCGTCAGCAGGTTGGGCGCGATACCGGATAATCCTGTCTGCAGTTCCGAAAACCTTGCGGGACCAGCGTGGAGATCTCGAAGGATAAGCAATGTCCAGCGGTCGCCGATGCGGTCGAGTGCACGGGCGATGGGGCAAAGAAGCTTATAACGTCTGGTTCCGGCCATATTCAGAAGTGCTCAAGGAAACATTACTATATTTTTTATAGTATTCGATATATTTTATCTAGTGTCTCGATATTGCACACCAAACGGATGCTTTGATCGAGCGCATGTCCACCATCAAGACGAAGAGAAACATCATGTCAATCAAACCCAGAATACTGGTCACGAGCGCGGCAGGAAAAACCGGTATGCAAACGGCGCTGCAGCTCCTTGAAAAGGACTACCCGGTACGTGCTTTCGTGCGACAGAACGATGACCGGGCCGCGCGGCTGAAAAGCGCCGGTGCAGAAATTTTTGTCGGAGACCAGTACCGGCTGAGCGACATGCGCCGAGCCATGTCCGGTATGCAACGTGCCTATCATTGCGCACCGACCGCGCCGAACGGCTTGCATTTCAGCAATGTTTTCACCGTTGCAGCGCATGAAAACAAGATCGAACACATCGTGACTTTGAGTCAGTGGCTTTCACAGCCCGATCACCCGTCGCTGTTCACACGCGAGGTCTATTTAAACGATCACATCCTCGCCATGATGCCTCATGCCACGCTGACAACCGTCAATGTCGGCTGGTTTGCGGACAATTATTTCATGGTGCTTGAACCCGCCGCACAGCTCGGTCTGTGGACCATGCCGCTCGGCAACGGCAACACGCCAAAGAACGCCCCACCTTCAAATGAAGATATTGCGGCTGTTGTGGCAGGTGCAATCACCGATCCGGCAGAACATGCAGGCCGGACCTATCGCCAGACGGGGCCGAAACTGGTTTCACCCAATGAGATCGCCTCCGCCATGGGCAGGGCGCTGGGCCGAGGGGTCAGATATGTCGACATTCCGGAACGGATGTTCCTCAAGGCGCTTGTGGCGCTTCGCCCGACGAATTTTTCCGAGGACGCCGTCACCCAGCTTCAGCTTTATGCAGACGACTACCGGCGCGGGACATTAGCATCGGCGGGCCGACAGATACCGTTGAACGGGTCGGCGGACGTCAACCAGAGGATATCGACACCATTGCAAAGGGGGTCGTTGCAGAACGCCCTGAAGCAATACGCAGCCTCGGCAACACATCAAGAGCCGTCATCAATTTCATGAAAATCGCCTTGACCCCGAAACCGGACACCGAAGCAATCGTGCGCCGGCGGGGCCATGTGCTGATCAAGGACCCGCTGATGTGCCAGGACAACGCCAAGTGGCACGACAGCCATGCTCCCGTCGATCCGATCGCCGTTTTGCCGCGCGGAAAAACACCGAACCCCATCAATTCGGCGGCGTGATTGCGGCGCGCATCCGGTAGAACTCACCCTTCCCAAACCACCGAAAGGAAAACACAATGGGCGCGTTGATGATTGCAAGGATCAAGGTAAAGGATCCGCACAAGTTTCAGGAGTACATCACCGGCAGCAAACAGGTTGCCACACCCTATGGTGCCAAACTGGTTTATCAGGGCAAAGTCGTCAGAACCCTGAATGGCGAAGACAACCATGAAATTGTGGTGATTGCCGAATTTCCGGACGCCGACCACATCAATGACTGGTTCGATTCCGACGCGTACCAGCCCCTGGTGGCGTTGCGCGAAGAAGCAGCTGACATGCACATGACCAATTATCAGGTCATCAGCTGACCATAAGCGCTGCGCCGACAGACCGACAGCGCGGGGCGGGACGGTTCCAATATCCGCTTCCCGCCCCCGATCGCACCGTGTCTTTGACCATCGGATCGCCGTCACATCACCGCACAATGCAAAAGCTGTCGGAGAGCGCCGAAAACTGTCCAAATTCGACATCAAACAATCCGCAAAATACTCGACTCTGCCGCTAATTCATGCGACGAGCACCGGATGAGCGTTTCTGTTAAAATATGCGGGCTGAAGACCAAAGCCGCCATCGACGCCGCCATCGACGGCGGGGCGTCGCATGTCGGGTTTATCTTCTTTGCAAAAAGCCCACGCAATGTTTCGCCGGAAGCCGCCGCTTTGCTTGCAGACCACGCGAAAGGCCGGGCGAAAAGGGTCGCCGTTTCGGTCAATGCCGATGACGCCACGCTGGACGCCATCGTTTCTGCCGTGGAACCGGACCTGCTGCAGCTTCACGGCAGCGAAAGCCCCGAGCGATTGCGCACCGTGAAAGACCGCTACGGCCTGCCGGTCATGAAAGCCCTGGCATTGCGCGAACAAGGTGATCTCGACCTGATCGGGCCCTATCGCGGCGTCGCTGACGGGTTCCTGTTCGATGCCAAGCCTCCGGCCGGATCGGAGCTTCCCGGCGGCAATGGCGTTGCTTTCGACTGGGCGATCCTGTCGAGTCTTGACGCCGATATCGACTATATGCTTTCCGGTGGTCTCAATGCCGACAATATCGGTTCTGCCCTGGCGCAGACGGGCGCCAAGGCTATCGACATCTCATCCGGTGTGGAAAGTGCGCCTGGCGTCAAGAATGTCGGGCTGATAGCTGAATTTTTCGACGCGGTGTGGGCTGCGGAACAAGGCATACCCGCCTGAGGAGTAACACGTGAACGAGCCACTCAAACCCAATTCATTCCGTGCAGGTCCCGACGAAGAAGGCCGTTTCGGCATCTTCGGCGGCCGCTTTGTTGCCGAAACACTGATGCCGCTGATCCTCGATCTGCAGGATCACTGGGACAGGGCCAAGGACGATCCGGAATATCAGGCGGAACTGGCGGATCTCAACACTCATTATACCGGCCGGCCGAGCCCGCTCTATTTTGCCGAAAGGCTGACCGAGGAGCTGGGTGGTGCGAAGATCTATTTCAAGCGCGACGAGCTCAATCACACCGGTTCGCACAAGATCAACAATTGCGTCGGGCAGATCCTGCTTGCAAAGCGGATGAAAAGAACCCGCATCATCGCCGAGACGGGCGCCGGCCAGCATGGCGTTGCCGCGGCCACCGTTGCCGCGCGGTTCGGCCTGCCTTGCGTTGTCTATATGGGCGCAACCGATGTGGAGCGACAGGCACCCAATGTCTTCCGCATGAAACTGCTCGGTGCGGAAGTGATCCCGGTCACCGCCGGCAACGGCACGCTGAAAGACGCCATGAACGAGGCGCTGCGCGACTGGGTGACGAATGTCGAAAACACCTATTATCTGATTGGAACGGCCGCAGGGCCACATCCCTATCCCGAAATGGTGCGCGATTTTCAGTCGATCATCGGGCGCGAGGCGAAGGAACAGCTGCAGGAGCGCGAAGGACGCCTGCCCGACATGCTGGTGGCGGCGGTCGGCGGCGGCTCCAACGCAATCGGCCTCTTTCATCCGTTCCTCGATGACGACAGCGTTGAGATCGTCGGTGTCGAGGCGGGCGGCAAGGGCCTCGACACCATGGAGCACTGCGCCTCGCTTACCGCAGGCAAACCCGGGGTGCTGCACGGAAACCGCACATATCTGCTGCAGGATGATGACGGTCAGATCGAAGAGGGCCACTCGATCTCGGCAGGACTCGATTATCCGGGCATCGGGCCGGAACATTCTTGGCTGAAGGACAAAGGCCGGGTCGAATATGTGTCGATCATGGACCAAGAGGCGCTGGAGGCATTCCAGCGACTGACCCGCGTCGAAGGCATCATACCGGCGCTGGAGCCTTCACACGCGCTGGCCGAAGTGATCAAACGGGCCCCGACAATGGGCAAGGACAAGATCATTGTCATGAATCTTTGCGGACGGGGCGACAAGGACGTCTTTACCGCAGCCAAACATCTGGGTGTGGAGCTGTAACGATGACCGCGCGTATGGACGAGTGTTTTGCAGCGCTTGCAAATGAGGGCCGTCCGGCTCTCGTGACCTATTTCATGGGCGGCGATCCGGACTACGCCGCTTCACTGGACATCATGAAGGCGCTGCCGCAGGCCGGTGCCGACGTTATCGAGCTCGGCATGCCCTTTTCCGATCCGATGGCCGACGGACCTGCCATTCAGGCCGCAGGCCTCCGGGCACTGAAGGGCGGTCAGACCCTCGCCAAGACCCTGCAGATGGCCCGCGATTTCCGCGAAAGCGACGCCAAAACCCCGATCGTCATGATGGGCTACTACAATCCGATCTACATTTACGGGGTCGACCGCTTTCTGGACGATGCCGTTGCGGCTGGCGTCGACGGACTGATCGTTGTCGACCTGCCACCGGAAATGGACGAGGAACTGTGCATTCCGGCGCTTAAAAAGGGCATCAACTTCATCCGCCTTGCAACACCAACCACTGACGACAAACGCCTGCCGACCGTGCTGAACAACACATCGGGATTTGTCTACTATGTGTCGATGACGGGGATCACCGGCTCGGCGCTGCCGGACACCAACAAGGTGGGGGCCGCGGTTGCGCGCATCAAGGGCCACACAGCACTGCCGGTTTGCGTGGGTTTCGGCGTCAAGACGGAAGAGCAGGCGCGGGCAATCGGCGCATTGGCCGATGGCGTCGTCGTCGGAACCGCGATCGTCAACGCAATTGCCGATTCGCTCGATGAAAACGGCGCTTCGGGTGCCGGTACGACCGCCGGCGTTCGCGCGCTGGTGCAGTCGCTGGCTTCGGGTGTGCGTTCAGCCCGGCTTGCAGCGGCGGAATAAAATGCCCACATTGTAGGTTTGGTACGAGAGCGAGATAAGGCACTGTTGCTACATTATCCCGCCGTAATCTGGAGTTTTGCGCCGTGAACTGGATTACCAGCTTTGTGCGTCCGAAAATCAACTCGATGCTCGGACACCGGGACGTTCCCGAGAATCTTTGGATCAAGTGCCCCGAAACCGGGGAAATGGTCTTCCATACAGATCTTGAGGAA
The DNA here is from genome assembly GCA_024244645.1 of Hyphomicrobiales bacterium. Lineage (GTDB taxonomy): Bacteria > Pseudomonadota > Alphaproteobacteria > Rhizobiales > Rhizobiaceae > Hoeflea_A. Next base: position 2,440 of record JAAEOH010000366.1, on the reverse strand, counting down.
AATCAATGGGTTATTCCCTCCTCAGGGTACCATATGAAGATTTCGGCAAGGGCCCGGCTGGGATATCTCTTCGATGACGGCGAATTCGAGGAACTCGAACGCCCGAAAGCCGCGCAGGATCCGCTGAAGTTCCGTGATTCTAAAAAATATACGGACCGGTTGCGGGACGTGCGTGCAAAGACCGGTCTTGAGGATTCCATCATTGCGGCCATCGGCACCGTCAAGGGCGTGCGCCTGGTTGCCTGCGCGCATGAGTTCTCCTTTATAGGCGGATCGCTCGGCATGGCAGCGGGTGAAGCCATCATTCAGGCTTTCGAATACGCGGTCGAGCAAAAATGCCCGCTGGTGATGTTTCCCGCCTCCGGCGGGGCGCGCATGCAGGAAGGCATTCTTTCGCTGATGCAGTTGCCTCGGACGACCGTGGCCGTCGAGATGCTGAAAGAAGCCGGCCTCCCGTATATTGTGGTTCTGACCAACCCGACAACCGGCGGCGTATCAGCGTCCTATGCCATGCTCGGCGACATTCACATCGCCGAGCCCGGAGCGGAAATCTGCTTTGCCGGCAAACGGGTTATCGAGCAGACCATCCACGAAAAGCTGCCGGAGGGTTTCCAGACCTCGGAATATCTGATGGAGCACGGCATGGTCGACATGGTGGTCACGCGCCTCGAACTGTCGGACACGCTGGCGCGTCTGCTCAAGATCATGATGAAGAAGCCGGCGCAGGAGCTCAACGGCGCCACCCCTCCGGCCAGTGCGGAAAGTGCTGAAGAAGCCGCAGTTGAAACAGACGACGCTGCGCAGGTGCCGGCGGTCGAAGCCGGCGAGGTCATTGCCGCCGATGGAACGGAAGATCGTGACGCAGACAACCGCGGCTGACGAAATCGAACATCTCATGAGCCTTCATCCGAAGGGTTTCGACCTTTCGCTTGATCGCGTCACTGGACTTCTGGACCGGCTCGGCAATCCGCAGGTCCGGTTGCCGCCGGTCATCCATATTGCCGGAACAAACGGCAAGGGATCGGCAGGCTGCTTCTGCCGCGCGGTGCTGGAGGCCGAGGGGTTTTCAGCGCATGTGCACACGTCGCCGCACCTCGTTCACTGGCACGAACGATACCGTATCGGCCAAAAGGGTGCCCCTGGGCAGCTCGTCGACGATGCGGTGCTGGTGGATGCCATACGCCGGGTGGCAACGGCCAATGACGGCCGGGCGATCACCGTCTTCGAAATCCTGACGGCCGTCACATTCCTTTTGTTTTCCGAGCACCCGGCCGACGCGGCCATCATCGAAGTGGGTCTGGGCGGCCGGTTTGACGCCACCAATGTCATCAACAAACCCGCCGTCAGCCTGATCATGCCGATTTCGCTCGACCACCAGGCCTATCTCGGCGACCGGGTCGAACTGATCGCGGCTGAAAAGGCCGGCATCATCAAACGCGGTGTGCCGGTGGTCGTGGGTTTCCAGCAGGAAGAAGCGGCACGCGAAACGATCGTATCGACCGCTGACCGGCTGGGCTGTCCGGTCAGCGTCTACGGGCAGGATTATCATGCCCATGAGGAGCATGGCCGCCTCGTCTACCAGGATGAAACCGGCCTTGCGGATCTCACATTGCCGCAGCTGCAGGGCAGGCACCAGCTTGCCAATGCGGCCGCAGCCATCCGGGCACTCAAAGCCGCCGGCTTTGAAATTTCCGACCGCGCCATGGAAGAGGGCCTGCAGGCCGCCGACTGGCCGGGGCGCATGCAGCGCGTTACCGAAGGTTTCGTCGTGGATCAGGCTTCACGGGGCGCAGAGATCTGGATCGACGGGGGCCACAATCCGGCCGCCGGCCATGCCATTGCCGAGATGATCGCAGAGCTTGAGGAAAAGCGCCCGAGGCCGCTGTTTCTTGTCAGCGGCATGATCAATACCAAGGATCCGGTCGGATATTTCGAAGCCTTTTCCGGCATGGCGCGGCATGTCTATACCGTGCCTGTGACGAGCTCAGTGGCCGGCATCGATCCGGTGGTGCTTGCGGAAGATGCCTCAAGTGCTGGTCTTTCGGCTCAACCGGCTCTGGATGTGCGTCAGGCGCTCACCATGATGCGCGAGGATTTCGACGACATGGAAGCCCCGCCGCGCATCCTGATCGGCGGCTCGCTTTATCTCATCGGCGACATACTGGCCGAAAACGGCATCGTTCCGCGTTAGAGCGTATCTGGTTGGAACAAGAAAACCGCGCCGTATTCAACGACGCGGTTTGCAGAATTCTTTAAATGGTCGTCGGGAACCGGTTCAGACGGAACCGCTGATCCAGCTCGACAATGCCGATTTCGGCGAAGCACCCACCTTGATATCGGCCACTTCGCCGCCCTTGAACATGGCAAGGGTCGGAATGGAACGCACGCCGTACTGGGCGGCGATATCCGGGTTTTCGTCAATATTGACCTTGGCGACCTT